>NZ_JBEORR010000025.1:0-144232 GCF_040302345.1 Streptomyces sp. NPDC126510
TACGAGGGACTCCGCCCGGCACGCCGAGAGCACGCACCAGACGCCGCGGGGCCCGCCCTCCGGGCGGACGACGGGACTTTGCGGACACGACCTAGCGGGGATGGGCAACGGGTGGCAGGGGCGCGGTGGTCGAGGGGTGGGTGTGGGCGGCTTGGAGGAACCCGGCGGCGCCGCGGACGGCCGCGGTGTGCGGCGCCGGGACAATACGCAGCGGTGCCTTCAGCCGGGCCGTGAGGGCGTAGGTGATCTCGGGTCGCAGGGCTCCCCCGCCGGCCAGGAGGACGCCGCGCCGCAGGGCTCCTGCGGCGAGGGAGGTGCGGTCGTCGCGGCGGATCGCGGTCAGCATCGCGACCACCGATGCGACGATCTGCTCGGGCGAGGTCGTCTCACCGAGGTCGCTGGTGCCTACGGCCGTCCGGCGCGCGTCGGTGACGGCGCCGTCGCACAGCAGCACCGCCTCGGTGAGGTGGGCTCCGATGTCCACCACCAGCAGCGGCCGGGACATGTCGGCGTCGGCGGCCAGAGCGATGCTCCGGGCGCTGGGGACGGTCAGGACGCTGCGGGGCCGCAGCACCTCGACGGCGGCGCGGGCCCGGGTGCGGTAGGCGACGCCGTCCAGGACGGGCGTGGTGACGATGACCATCGGGCGGGTGAAACGGGGCAGCCGGTGGCCGAGCAGGCGCTGCAGCATCCGGGAGCAGCCCGGGGTGTCGATGATGGTGCCGCGCTGGACGGGGTACACCGCGCCGGTGCCGGGGAAGGTGACGGTGGGTACGTCGACGACCGTGCCCTGGCCGGCGATCCAGACGCGGGTGCGGGCGCTGCCCATGTCCAGCGCGATGCCGCAGCAGCGTCGGCACAGCGGCCAGGGCCGGTGACGGGCGGCGTCCCCGGGCAGGTCGTGGGTGCCGGTCATGGCTGTGCCTCCTTGACCTGCTGGCAGCGGGAGCAGTAGCGGGCCTGCGGCACGATCATGAGCCGTTCCCGTTCGATCGGGTGCCGGCACAGGCGGCAGGGGCCGTACGAGCCCTCGTTCATGCGGGTGAGGGCTGCTTCGACGTCGGTGAGGACCATGCGGGCGGAGGCGGCCAGTTTGACGCGGACCTCGATCTGCGCGGCCGCTCGCTGCCGGATCCGGTCCTCGGTCCGGGAGGTGACCGGCCCGGCGAGCAGGCGCAGTTGCTCCTGGCGGAACAGGCGCTGCTCATGGAGGTTCTCGCGCAGCGCGGCGAGGTCCTCGGCCGACAGGTGGGTCGTGCTCTCGTCGATGGTCTGGTGGTTCACCACGTCACCCCTTTGCGGCAGGGCGTAGGAGGTCGGTACGGGCGGGGTCAGGCCGCGCGGCGCTGGCAGGCGACGCAGTGGCGGGTGTACGGCAGGATCTCGAGTCGTTCGGCGGGAACGGGCTTCGCACAGCCCACACAGATTCCGTAGGTGCCGTCGTCGATGCGGGTGAAGGCTTCCTCGATCTCTGCGAGGACCCGCTGCATCGCGGTCCGCTGCGCGGACAGCAGGTGATCCTCCGGTCCGCGCTCGCTCTCGTCGAGGGCGCGCAGCTGGGCCAGCCTCGAGGTGCGGGCGTGTTCCAGGCGCCGGCGGGCCTCGTGCGGGTGGGGCTCGGCCCGGGTGACATCGAGCGACATGGTCGGTCCCTTTCGGCGCGGGTGCGCGGGTCGGTCATGCGCGGCGGGCGGCCCGGCGGCGTTGCCGGGCCGCCCGTCCGCTGTCGGGTGGTCTGTGCTCTCCACCCTGGCCCGGTCGGCGGCGGATACCCATCGGGCGCGGAACCCATTTGCGGTGGGACGGGCAACCCATGGCCCCGCGCCCTGGGTGCGGCGTGACCGGGGAAATGGGGGTCAGTGCCCATGGACGGGACCCGCGGGGAGGGGGCAGCCTGATCGGCGGGCTTGCTCAGCGCCTGGGCCGCGAAGGCGGTGGGCCCCGCGATGCCCGACTGTGGAGGTGAGACCCAGGTAGGAGAAGGGGAGGCGCAGGGACGGTGTCCTTGTTCTGGCGGATCTTCGCGCTCAACGCCGTGGTGCTGGGTACGGCCACGGCCTTGCTGCTGTGGGCTCCGGTGACCGTCTCCGTGCCGGTGCTGCTGACCGAGGCGGTGATCCTGGTCGGCGGTCTGGCCGTCATGCTCGTCGCGAACGCGGCGCTGCTGCGGTTCGGCCTGGCTCCCCTGGACCGGCTCACCAGGCTGATGACGACCGTGGACCTGCTGCGGCCCGGCCAGCGCCTGCCCGCTTCGGGCGGCGGCGGGGTCGCGGAGCTGATCCGTACGTTCAACGCCATGCTGGAGCGGCTGGAGCAGGAGAGGGTCGCCAGCAGCACCCGGGCCCTCCTGGCCCAGGAGGGGGAACGCCGCCGCATCGCCCAGGAACTGCACGACGAGGTCGGCCAGAGCATGACCGCGATCCTGCTGGGCCTCAAGCGCTCGGCGGACGACGCCCCGGAGCCGCTGCGGGGGGAGCTGCAGGAGTTGCAGGAGATCACCCGGGAGAGCCTGGACGAGGTCCGCCGGCTGGTACGCCGGCTGCGGCCGGGCGTGCTGGACGACCTGGGCCTGGTGAGCGCGCTGACCTCGCTCAGCGAGGACTTCGCCACCCACACCGGGCTGTCGGTCACCCGCCGCTTCGACTCCGATCTGCCCGCGCTGGAGCCGGAGACGGAGCTCGTCCTCTACCGGGTCGCCCAGGAGTCGCTGACCAACGTCGCCCGCCATGCGGACGCCCGGCGGGTCACCGTCGCCCTGCGCCGTGCCGACGACGGTGTGGTGCTGACGGTGACCGACGACGGCAGCGGCATCGAGGCCCCTCGCGAAGGCGCCGGGATCCGCGGCATGCGCGAACGCGCCCTGCTCGTCGGCGGCACCCTGGAGATCACCCCGGCGCCCCGGGCCGGCACCCGCGTCCAGCTCACCGCGCCCGTCGCAAGGATGCAGCCCTGACCATGCCCGACACGACCACGCCCGCTCCGGCGGAACCGAGCACGATCCGCATCCTGCTCGCCGACGACCACGCCCTGGTCCGCCGCGGTGTGCGGCTGATCCTCGACCAGCAACCGGACCTCGACGTGGTCGCCGAGGCCGGTGACGGGGCGGAAGCCATCGAGCTGGCCCGCACCCACGACGTCGACCTGGCCGTGCTCGACATCGCCATGCCGCGCCTGACCGGCCTGCAGGCGGCCCGCGAACTGGCCGCCCTCAGACCGGGCCTGCGGATCCTGATGCTCACCATGCACGACAACGAGCAGTACTTCTTCCAGGCCCTGAAGGCCGGCGCGAGCGGGTACGTGCTGAAGTCCGTCGCCGACCGGGACCTGGTCGCCGCCTGCCGGGCCGCGATGCGGGACGAGCCCTTTCTGTACCCCGGCGCGGTCACCGCCCTGATCCGCAACTACCTGGACCGGGCCCGCCACGGCCAGGAAACGCCCGACCAGATCCTCACCCCGCGCGAGGAGGAGGTCCTCAAGCTGGTCGCTGAGGGCCACTCGTCCAAGGAGATCGCCGAACTGCTCTTCATCAGCATCAAGACCGTCCAGCGGCATCGCGCCAACCTGCTGCAGAAACTCGGCCTGCGGGACCGCCTCGACCTCACCCGCTACGCCATCCGCGCCGGACTGATCGAGGCCTGACCCCACAACGGGCCCGGGCCGTCCATCGCGAGGAGAGGGGAACGGTGCACCACATCGCGCGCACAGCGCCCGTCGTCGGCACCACCCGACCCCACTCCCCCGCCGCCGCGCTGCTCGCGGTCGTCGTCGCGGCGGTGCTGGCCGTCCTCGGCCTCGTCACCCCGCCGCCCGGCGCACCGAGCACGGGCACGGGCACGTCCGGCCATGCCACGGCGGCCGACCACCTCCGGTACGACGGGACGCGTGCGGCGGCCGACCACCTCCTGGCAGGGGGCACGCGCGCGGCGGATCACCTCCGGTCAGGCGGCACGCGCGCGGCGGACCCTCTCCGGTACGCCGAGACGCACGCCGACGACGGGTGCGATGCCGCCCGCGTCGTCCGGGCAGCCACCCGTCACGAGCAGACGCACGGCGAACACCCGGGCCCCCGCGGACACTCCGGCACCTGCGACCGGAGCACGCACGCCACCCCCTTCCTGTTTCCCCACCCGCACGGGCCTCCGACCCTGCGCATGCCCGTCCCCCAGCCTCACGCGGCCCAGGACCAGGGGCGGGCGCCCCCGGTGTTCTCCGGCACCTGACGCCCCTTCCCCTTCACCCCGACCCACCCGCGGCGGTCCGCGACGGCCGCCGACGTGGTGTGCCTGCCGGAGGCTCCCTTGAACCGTTCCCCGCGTGTGAGAGCGCTGCTCGCCCTCACCGTGCTCGCCCTGTCCCTGTACATCGCCGCCACTGTGCCCGTCCGGCTCGGACTGGACCTGCGCGGCGGGACCCAGATCGTGCTCGAAACCCGCTCCACCCCCACGGCCGACGCCGACCGCGCGGCCACCGACCGCACCCTCGAGGTGCTGCGCGGCCGCATCGACGCGCTCGGCGTCGCCGAACCCACCCTGGTGCGCTCCGGCGACGACCGGATCATCGTCGAACTGCCCGGTGTGCAGGATCCGAAGAAGGCCGCCGATGTCCTGGGCCGCACCGCACAGCTCACCTTCCACCCCGTGCTCGGCGCCACGGACGGAGCGGAAGACACCTCCCGGCAACTGCCGAAGCGGCCCCGGGAGCGGGTCCTGCCCGACGAGTCCGGCACGCCACTGCGCCTCGGGCCCACCTCCCTGACCGGCGAGGACGTCAAGGAGGCCGCCGCCCGGTTCGACCAGCAGGGCGGCGCCGGATGGCACGTCACGGTCGGCTTCGAGGGCGCAGGCCGGACCGGCTGGGCCGACCTGACCGGCGAGGCCGCCTGCCGGGCCCCGGGCGACCCCGCACGGCGCGTCGCCATCGTCCTCGACGACAAGGTCATCTCCTCCCCGCAGGTCGACCCGTCCGTGGCCTGCGGGGCCGGCATCCGCGACGGCGCCACCCGGATCACTGGCTCCTTCAGTGCCGAGGAGGCCCGCGAACTCTCCCTGCTCATCAACGGCGGGGCCCTGCCCGTGCCCGTCGAGACCGTCGAGCAACGCACCGTCGGCCCGACCCTCGGCGCGCAGGCCATCACGGCCGGCGCCTGGGCGGCGGCCATCGGCACCGCGCTGACGTCGCTCTTCATCATCGCCGTCTACCGGCTCATGGGAGGTCTGGCCGCTCTCGCCCTGGCCTGCTACGGCCTGATCTCCTACGCCGCCCTGGCCGCCCTCGGCGCCACCCTGACCCTGCCGGGCCTGGCGGGTTTCGTGCTGGCCATCGGCATGGCCGTGGACGCCAACGTGCTGGTCTTCGAGAGGGCGCGCGAGGAGTACGCGGCACGCCGCCGGCCCAGTGTCCGCTCGGCACTCACGGCCGGCTTCCGCAAGGCCCTCAGCGCGATCGCCGACTCCAACATCACCACGCTGATCGCGGCGGCCCTGCTGTTCCTCCTGGCCTCCGGGCCGGTCCGGGGCTTCGGGGTCACCCTCGGCATCGGCGTGCTGGCCTCCATGTTCAGCGCCCTGGTCGTCAGCCGGGTGCTGGCCGAGTTCGCCGCGAGCCGTCCGGGCGTACGCCGCTGCCCCGGTCTCACCGGCATCGCCGGCATCGGCGCGGTGCGCGACCGCCTCACCCGCCGCAACCCCCTCCTGATGCGCCGCCCGCGCCGCTGGCTCGCCACCTCCGCGGCCGTGCTCGTGCTGGCCGGCTCGGGCATCGCGGTGCGCGGCGTCGACCTCGGCGTGGAGTTCACCGGGGGCCGCCTCATCGAGTACAGCACCAGCGGCCCCGTCGATCCCGGCCGCGTCCGTGCCGCCCTCGCCGACGCCGGATTCCCCCGGGCGGTCGTGCAGTCCTCGGATGACACGGGAGTGACGGTGCGTACCGATCCACTGACCCATGCCGAGGAGGCGGAGGTCACCGGCGCGCTGCGCGACCTCGACCGCCGAGCGGACAAGGTCCGCGACGAACTGATCGGCCCCAGCCTCGGTGAGGAGCTGCGCCGAGGTGCGCTGATCGCACTCGCCGTGGCCCTCGGGGCGCAGTTCGTGTACCTCGCGGCACGTTTCCGCTGGGTGCTGGGATCGGCCGCGGTCGTCGCACTCGTCCACGACGTGGTGATCCTGCTCGGGGTCTTCGCCTGGCTCGGCAAGCCCGTCGACGGGGTGTTCCTGGCAGCCCTGCTGACCGTCATCGGCTACTCCGTGAACGACTCCGTCGTCCTCTTCGACCGGCTCAGGGAACTGGTCCGGCGCAGCCCCGCGGCACCGTTCCCCGGCCTCGTCAACCAGGCGATCCTGCAGACCCTGCCCCGCACGGTGAACACCGGCATGGGCGCGGCGTTCATGCTCACCGCGCTCGCCGTGCTGGGCGGTTCCTCGCTCGCCGACTTCGCCCTGGCGCTGCTCGTCGGCCTCGTCGTGGGGACGTACTCCTCGGTGTTCACCGCCGCTCCCCTGGCGATCAGGCTGCACGGCCGCTTCCCGCGAGCGGAGCCGTCCGGCCGGCGACCGGTCACGACGTGAGCCGGTCCAGCGCGGCGAGGACCGGGGCCACGCCGTCCTCTTCGCCCAGGGCACGGGCCAAGTCCTGGGCGCGGAGGCGGTGGTGAGGATCGCTCGTGGCGCGGCGCAGGGCGGAGGCCAGTGAGCCGGCGGTGAGGCGTCGCAGGGGGACGGCGCACGGTGCCGTCCCCAGGGCGACCAGGCGTGCCGCCCAGAAGCCGCCGTCGAACTGCACCGGTACCGGAACCGTGGGGACTCCGGCGCGCAGGACGGCGGCGGTGGTGCCGGCTCCGGCGTGGTGGACCACGGCGGCGGTACGGGGAAACAGCGGCGCGTGCGGCACGTCGCCCACGGTGATCACGTCATCGTCGTCGCCTCGGGCGGCCAGGCCCGCCCAGCCCTGCTGGATGATGCCCCGCAGTCCCGCCGCCCGCAGCGCACGCACGATCTCGGCGCTGAGGTGCTCGGCATCCGGCACCGTCGCACTGCCCAGACCGACGAATACCGGTGGGGGCCCGGCGGCCAGGAACTCCTCCACCTCACCGGGCAGTGCGCGGGTGTCGTGCGGCCACCAGTACCCGGCGACGTCCAGTCCGGGGCGCCAGTCCTTCGGGCGGGACACCACCCGTTCGCTGAAGCCGTGCAGCACGGGCCAGTGGGCTCGCTCGTGGGCCCGGCGGCCGGCGGAGGGGCCGCGCAGGGCCATGCCGTGCCGGGTGCGCAGCCGGTGCACTGCCTGGGCGAAGACCCGGTCGACGGCGGAGATCACGGCCCGTCCGCCCAGGTGTTTTCCCACCGTGCCGAGCGATCGTCCGCCGAGCATGGGCGCACCGAACTCGCGGGTCGGATGCTGGGGTTGGAGGAACAGGCCGAGACTGGGCAGGCTCAGCCCCTCGGCGATGGCGCGGCCCAGCGGTGCGACGGCTCCGGCGGCCAGGACGACGTCCGCGCCGCGGGCCGACTGGACCAGGGCATCGGTCATCTCCTCGGCCACGGACCGGGCCATCGACACCACACGCAGCAGCTTGCCGAGACCGCTGGTGCTGGCGTGCAGCTCGCGGCCGCGGTCGGAGTGCGACACGGCGTGCGGGTCGACCGGGGTCGGGTGGAAGCGCACCCCCGATCCGGCGGCCAGGGGTTCGAACAGGCCGTGGGTGGCGAGCGTGACCTCGTGCCCGCCGCGTGCCAGCCCCGCGCCCAACCCGGTGTAGGGCGCGACGTCGCCGCGCGATCCCGCCGTCATGATCACCACGCGCATGGGTCCCAGTGTGGACCGGCCGGACGGCTGACACGCGGTGCATGGCCGCACTTGGACGAAAATCGCCGCTGCGCGTGTTCTCCGGCCGGTTCTCGCCGCGGGGTGTCACAGCTGTGGAGGAGGCGGGGTGGCGGCTTTGGCGCAGTCGCGCGGACGCGTCGCCGGTGAGGGCCGATCCGCCCCAGCCCCCCTTCCACGCCGCGGCGCACCGCTCCGGATCCCGCTGCGCCGACTCCCGCACGAGGAACGCGATCTGATGGTCCGCCCCCATGGCCGCCCTCGGAGAGACGGGCCGCCGAGGGGCGGGAAGGTTGCCCGCGTCCGGGGCCGGCGCGGTCGGCTGTGGGATCACGCGATGGGCGGTGAGGGCTTGGTGTCCGGGCCGGGTTCCGGGACCGTCGTGATGCGGGCCGGGTCGTCGGTGCTCCTTCGGGTCGCGGCCTGCTGCCGGTCGAAGCGCATGGTCATGCGGTCCGGTTTGACCGTGACCACCGCCTGGGGGCGTGGGGCCCGGGAGGTGAGCCGGAAGGACGGCCAGGTCCGCAGGACGGTCGCCAGGATGATCTGGAGTTCGGCCCAGGCGAAGTTCTCGCCGATGCACTTGCGGCGACCGTCGCCGAAGGCGAGGAACGAGCCGCGGGTGGCCGCCGTGTCGCCGGTGGTCCAGCGGTCGGGGTCGAAGGCGTCGGGGTCGCTGAACACCGCGGGGTCGTGCTGGTGCAGGTAGGGGCTCCAGACCACGTCGGCGCCCTCGGGGACGAGATGCCCGCCGAGATCGAGGTCGCGGGTGGCGGTGCGGGTCACCAGCCAGGCGGGGCCGTACTTGCGGATGGCTTCCCGCAACACCCGGCGGGCGTACGGGAGATGCTCCAGATCCTCGTAGGCGAGCGGGCGCTCCGCGGACACGGTGGCGAGTTCCTCACGCAGCCGCTCTTCGACCCGCGGATGGCGGGTGATCTCGTAGAGGGTCCAGGCCAGCGTGGTGCCGGTGGTCTCGATCGCGCCGGTCAGCAGGGTGATGGCCTCGTCCTGGAGCTGCTGACGGGTCAGCGGGTCCTCGGCGGTCAGCAGGGTGTCGAAGAGGCCGGTCCGCTGCTCGCCGGCGGCGGCCGCGTGCGGGCATCCGGCGTCTGCCGCGGCTGCGCCACCGGCGGCGGGCACCGCCGGGGTGTCAGCGTCCGCCGGAGGCCCGGCCACCCGGCGCGCCCGGTGGTCGATGGCCTGGTCGATGAGTGCCCGCAGGCGGGCGACCCGCTGTGCGTGTGCCCGGTTGGCGGGGAGCGGCAGCCGGGTCACCCAGGGCGGAAGAATGGTCTGCCGAATCGTTCCTGCCATGATGTCCGGCATGAGCGCGGTGAACTCGCCGGCCAGATGCCCGGGCAGATCCGCGCCGAACAGGGCGACGAGGAAGGCCCCGAGCGTGACCTCGTTCATGTCCGCGTACACATCGCGCGGCTGGCCCTCGGGCCATGCGCCGACCGCTGTGGCGACCTGCTCGATCATGGCGTCGCCGCGGTCGGCGATGTGCGCCTTGTTGAACATGGGCTGCATCAGACGCCGGTTGCGCAGATGGGCGTCGCCGTCGGCGATCGTGGCGAGGCCGTCCCCGAAGAACACACGCAGGGCGTCGATGATCTTGCCGCCCTTGGCGTAGTGCGCCGCGTCGGTCACCAGGACCTTGCGGGTCAGAGCGGGGTCGGTGACGACGTAGGCGGGAGTGGGGCCGATGCGTATGCGCACGACCGGGCCGTGGTCGCGCAGGGAGCCGATGAAGGGCAGGGGGTTGCGGGCGAGTTGGAGGCCGTGGCCCAGGAGGGGGAGCCCTCCAGGGGCGGTGGGGGTGGGGGTGGGCGACGTCGCGGGAGCGCTCATGACCGGTTTCACTCCTTGTGGGGGCGTCGGCAAACGCTCGATGCATGCCCAGGGCACCCCCGATGGATTCCGGCCACCCGTGCTCCGTGCGTCACACCGGCCCGCCTTCGGCCCGGTCACGGATGGTGGGACGGCTCGCGGCGCAACGATCCACGGGAGCCGCTTCCTCCGCCACATGGTGGCGGAGGAAGCGGCTCCCGTGGATCGCCGGCTCAGGACGACTGGGCGCTCTGGTACAGGTTCTGGGCGTCCGCGCCGAAGTACGGGCCGTACATGGCGTTCGGCAGGAAGTTGTACTTGAAGCTGTTCACCGAGGACTGCAGGCCGGTCCCGGTGGTCTCGCTGAACTGCGTGAACCACGGGCCGCCGCTGGAGCCGCCGGTCATGTTGCAGGTCAGGCCGTGGTCGTTGGACAGCAGGAAGTCGCGGGTGGTGGTGCCGCTGCAGTAGATGAACTTCTCGCCGTCGTACGGTGCCGCGGCCGGGAAGCCGAAGGAGTACATGGCCTTGTTGTAGCCGGTGTTGAAGGCCAGACCCTGGCCGCCGACGACGTCGGTCAGCTTCTTCCCGTCCAGCGGGGCGACCACGGCCGCGCCGATGTCGTAGTTGATGTCCTCACTGGCCGTCCACTGCGGGGTGGACAGGGTCTTGGAGGCGGTCCAGGTGCCGTACGGGCGCTGCCCGTCGTGGTAGCCGGGTACGAACACCCAGTTGGTGTGCCAGGCGCCCTCCAGCTTGACGCAGTGACCGGCGGTGATCACGGTGCTCTTGTTGGCGCTGGTGACGGCGTTGCCGGAGCAGGATGCGGTGCGGCCCTGGTAGCTGAAGAACACCCGTCCCGCGGTCTTGGTCACCGCTCCCCCGCCGGACCAGGGACCGCCGCCGTGCGGAAAGGCCAGCGGACCCGCGGCGGAGGCGGGCACGCTGGGGGCCACGACCGTCGCCTTGCCCTTGCGGAGCGCCGGCGCCTTGACGTCGGAGCGGTCGACGGTCAGCAGGTCGAGCGGAGTGGCCTCGCGCATCCGCTGCGGGGTCCAGAAGGCCAGGGCGCGTTCCTGCGCCGAGGCGGTCATCACGCCGGGGCCCGGCGCGGCGCTCGCGGGTGCGGCGGTGACGCCGGTCGCCAGGAGTGCGGCGACGCCGGCGAGCGCGCCGAGGACGGAGCGGCGGGCGCGGGTGCTGCCACCGAAGAGGTACGGGCTGCGGGGTCGGCCTATCACGCGGTCTCCTTCTGCTGTGGGGGCCGGGCGGCGGGAAGCCCGCCCACCCGGTCAGGCAGGGGTGTCACTGCGGACGGTCAGGGGGCAGCGTGCCACCAGGAGGCCGATATAGACAGGTGCATGTCATAACGTTGGCCGAAACTCCACGCGCTCACCGCGCCGGGCGGGGACGTGGCGGCACGGAAGAACCCGGCCTCACCGTGGAGGCCGGGTTCGGGGAGTGCCGCTGCTGTCGGGAGAGTGCGGCCGGTGTCAGAGGATGGGGCCGGCGCCGCCGGGGCCGCCCGGCTCGACGCGACCGCGCCATGCGCCGGATTCGACTCCGCGCTCCTCGATGTACTGCTTGAAGCGCTTCATGTCGCCCTTCACCCGGCGGTCGATCGTGCCCATCATGTCCGCGGCCTTCTCCACGGCACCGCTGGGCTCGACATCCATCACGAGCTCCACCCTGGTGTGAGTGTCGTCGAGACGCTCGAAGCGGACGGAACCCCTCTGGTGAGTGTCTCCGCTGGTCGTGCGCCACGTGACCCGCTCGTCGGCCAACTGGTCGACGATCTCGGTGTCGAATTCGCGCCGTACCCCGCCAATCTTGGTGGTCCAGTGGTTGTGGCGGTCGTCCAGCTGCCTGACCTCCTCGACGCCCTCCATGAAGTTCGGGAACTCCTCGAACTGCGTCCACTGGTTGTAGGCGGTGTGGACGGGGACGTCGACTTCCACGGTTTCCTTGATGGTGCTCATCTGACTGCCTCCGTATTCACTGATCGACTGCAGGAGGCCCATCGGCCCACGTAGGTCCGGGCCCGTGGAGGCCGAGTACCCGGGATGCTCCGATTGCCACATCGGATGTGATCAGTGACCCTCGCCGAGGCGCGCGCCCGCACGCTCCGGCCGCAGGGATCAGAACCGGTCGTGCGGCTGCGGCTGCCCGTACGCCTGGCCGCTCGGGCCGTTCGCGCTCTGGGTCCGCAACTGCTCCGCCTGCTCCTTGGTCACCTTCTGTTCCGCGCCGCAGAAGGTGCACTGCGTCAGGTACTTCGTCGAGATCGGGAACAGCGGGACGAAGAACAGGCTGAACTTCGTGACCCGCTTCCTGAGTGTGTGGGCGGCTGGGTTACCGCACTGACCGCACACCAGCGTCAGTATCGCCAGCTGGTAGAGGTATCCCTTGGTGCCGAAGATGATCACGTGTCGGTCCTTCCCGGTCGGATCTTCACCCAGTGTCCTGTATCGCGGGCACGTCGGGGGCGCGGGCCCCTCGTTCGGGTGGAGCGACCGGCGCGGGCCGGTCCAGTCGGGTGACCGCGGAGCGGGTTGCTCCCGGGCGCCGATGCGGGTTCCGCGGCGACCGCATGCGCAGCTGACAGCACACCACGGCCCGGGCCGGCCGAGAGCGGCCCGGGCCGTGGTGTGCCCGGGGTCAGCCGGACAGGGCCGTCAGGACCACCGACTTGGCCTCCTCCTGGACCCGGCCGAGGTGGTCCGGGCCGAGGAACGACTCGGCGTAGATCTTGTAGACGTCCTCGGTGCCCGAGGGGCGGGCCGCGAACCAGGCGTTGTCCGTGGTCACCTTGATGCCACCGATGGCCGCGCCGTTCCCGGGGGCCTCGGTGAGCACCGCGGTGACCGCGTCCCCGGCCAGGCTGTCGGCCGTGACCTGGGCCGGGGAGAGCTTGGCGAGCAGGGCCTTCTCCTCGCGGCTCGCGGGGGCGTCGATGCGCGCGTACGCCGGTTCGCCGAAGCGGGCGGTCAGGGCCGCGTAGTGCTCGGAGGGGGTCTTCCCGGTGACCGCCGTGATCTCGGAGGCGAGCAGCGCGAGAAGGATGCCGTCCTTGTCCGTGGTCCACACGGAGCCGTCCCGGCGCAGGAAGGACGCCCCGGCGGACTCCTCCCCGCCGAACCCGATGGTGCCGCCCGCCAGTCCGTCCACGAACCACTTGAAGCCGACGGGCACCTCGACCAGTTCGCGCCCCAGGTCGGCGGCGACCCGGTCGATCATGGCGGAGGAGACCAGGGTCTTGCCGATGCCGGTGGTGGCCGGCCAGCGGTCGCGGTGGGCGTAGAGGTAGGAGATGGCGACGGCCAGGTAGTGGTTGGGGTTCATCAGGCCCGCGTCCGGGGTGACGATGCCGTGCCGGTCGGCGTCGGCGTCGTTGCCGGTGGAGATCCCGAAGCGGTCGCGCTGCTCGATGAGCGAGGCCATCGCGTACGGCGACGAGCAGTCCATGCGGATCTTCCCGTCCCAGTCCAGCGTCATGAAACGCCAGGTGGGGTCGGTGTGCGGGTTGACCACGGTCAGGTCGAGGCCGTGCTGTTCGGCGATGCGGCCCCAGTAGGCGACCGACGCACCGCCGAGCGGGTCGGCGCCGATCCGGATCCCGGCCGACCGGATCGCGTCGAGGTCGAGGACGTCCGGCAGGTCGGCGACGTACGTGCCGAGGAAGTCGTAGCGGCCGGTGGTGGGGGCCGCGAGGGCGCGGGCGTACGAGACCCGCCGCACATCCTTCAGGCCGCCGCGGATGATCTCGTTCGCCCGGTCCTGGATCCAGGAGGTCGCGTCGGAGGCGGCTGGGCCTCCGCTGGGCGGGTTGTACTTGAAACCGCCGTCGGCGGGCGGGTTGTGGGAGGGCGTGACGACGACGCCGTCCGCGAGGCCGGTGGTGCGGCCCCGGTTGTGGGCGAGGATGGCGTGCGAGACGGCCGGGGTCGGTGTGTAGCCGTCCGCGTCGTCGATCAGCACGGTCACCTCATTGGCGGCGAACACCTCCAGGGCGGTGACGCGCGCGGGCTCCGACAGGGCGTGGGTGTCGGCGCCCAGGAAGAGGGGGCCGTCGATTCCCTGGCCGGCCCGGTACTCGCAGATGGCCTGGCTGGTCGCCGCGATGTGGTCGTCGTTGAACGCGTTCGCCAGGGACGAGCCCCGGTGTCCCGAGGTCCCGAACGTGACGCGCTGGCCCGGGTCGTCCAGGTCGGGGCGGCGCGCGTAGTACGCGGTGACCAGCCGAGCGACGTCGACGAGATCCTCGGGTCCGGCCGGACTTCCCGCTCGCTCGTGCTGCATGGGCCCGCTCCTCCGCATGGGTTGATCCTTCGCTTGCGGTCTCATCCTTCCTCGTCACAGCGGTGCCGCGCGAGAGGGGCACCCCGGTGAGGGACCGATGTGCGCCAGGCCACGCGGAAGGGAGCGGTCCGGAACGCGAGGAGGCGGCGCCGCGTACCACCGGAACTCCGGTGGCGCGCCGCGCCGCCTGCTCCCCTCGTGCCGGCACGTCGATCGCGCCGGCCGTGCTCAGATCCGCCCGCCGGTGAGACGGGTGAGGGGGCCGTGCGCGCCGCGTTCCGCGCGGCGTCCGACGGCGTAGGAGGCGGCGCTCAGGGCGGTCAGACCCGCTCCGACACCCGCGGCCACGAGCTTGCGGTGGGCGATGACCGTCCAGGCCGTCTTCGCCGTGGTGGCGACGTGGCCGGAGGCCGTGACGACCGCCTGGCGGCCCGCCTCGACGCCCTTGGCCGCGGTCTGCGCGGCCGCCTTCGCCGTCTCGGTGGAGCGCTCCGCGCCGGACTTGGCAGCTGACGCCGCCTCACCGGCCTTGCCTGCGGCGCCCTTCGCCGCCCGGGACGCCGGTTCGGTGGCCTTGTTCGCCGTGCTGCGGGCCTTGGACTCCGCGGTCCGTACGGTGGCCGGCTTCTGATTCGTGCGCTTGTTCTCATCAGTCATGGACACCGACTTGCCTGTGACTCCGGCGGCAAACACATTCGGTCGCGCGCCGACCGGGCGGGGATGGGCCTGAGCACCCCGCAGGAGGGGTAGGCGCACCATAGGCAAGCGACATCACCACCGGAAGGAAACCGTGTCATGGCCGGAATGCTGAATCGCATCAAGGAGTTCGCCAAGAGCCCGCAGGGACGGCGGGCCGCGGAGCAGGCACGACGGGCAGCGGCCGACCCCCGCAAGCGGGCCCAGGCCCAGCGCCTCCTCGGCAAGCTAAGGGGCCGCGGCCACTGACCGGGACACCCGTTCCGCCCGGTATGCAACTCCTCGGCCCCACAGGTGTGTTCAGGCCCGGCTTGGGCACTTGGGTCGCACCACACACCTGAGGGGAGCTGGTTCGATGAGCAGGGCGGGAAACGGCAGGCGGGTCTGTGCCTTAGGCGTCGCCGGAGTCCTGGCCGGGACGGTGCTGGTCGGCTGCGGCGACGACGACTCGAGCGACGGCGCGCAGGACACCTCGGCGAAATCCAGCGCCGGCGCCAGGGAACAGGGGACGCAGGCGGTGCGCTCGGCCTACGACAGGACGGCCGAGGAGGACACCGCCAAGGTGAAACTGCGGGTGCGGACCTCGGCCCAGGGCGCCTCGCAGACCGCGAACGGGCAGGGCTCCGTGGACCTGGACGACGGTGACAGCGTCATGACGCTCACGGTCCAGGGGCAGCAGGTCGAGCAACGGGTGATCGATCAGGTGCTGTACCAGAAGCTGCCCAAGGGGCAGGCGCCGGGAGGCAAGCCCTGGATCAAGATCGACCTGGGGAAGGTCGCCGCGCAGCAGGGCGCCGGTGACGGGTCCATGAGCGATCCGGCCCGGTCCGCCGCATATGCCAAGGCGATCACAGACAAGGACGTCACCGAGAAGGGCAAGGTCACGGTCAACGGCGTGCAGACCACGCGCTACCGCGTCTCCGTCGACGTGGCCGACCTCCCCAACGGCGACACCCTGCGCAAGCAGGTCGGTCCGACCCTGCCGATGGACGTCTGGCTGGACGACGAGGGGCGGATGCGTCGTCAGCAGATCGACATGACCGTCAAGACCCCGGAGGCGAAGCAGTCCTCCGGCTCCTCGTCCGCGCCCGGGAAGGTCACGGTGCGCACGGTCATGGACTTCACCGACTTCGGTACCGAGGTGGAGGCGGACGAGCCACCGGCCGGGCAGGTCACCGACATGACCGGCAAGGCCCTGGAACAGGGCAAGAAGCAGAGCTGACCCGAGATCACCTCGCCGGGCGGCCGCGGAGACGTCGCACGAGGTCGTCCGCGGCCTCCGGCCACTCGGGATGCCGGAAGTCGAAGCCCGCTTCGAGCAGGCGGCCGGGGACGACCCGGCGGCTCTTCAGCAGGAGTTCGGTGTCCGAGCGCAGGACGAACGCCCCGATCTCCCCCATCCAGCGCGTCGCGGGCAGGCCCACCGGGATACCCCACGCCTCGCGCAGGGCGCGCATGAAAGCGCGCTGCGGCAGGGGCCCGGGGGCGGCGAGATTGACCGGGCCCTCGATGTCGTCCCGGGCGACGAGGAACTCGATCGCCCGGGCGAAGTCCTGGTCGTGGATCCAGGACACGTACTGGGCGCCGCCGCCGACCGGCCCGCCGAGTCCGAGCCGGGCCAGCCGCAGCAGGACGTCGAAGACCCCTCCCCGGTCCGGGCTCATCACCATGGCGGCGCGCAGGGCCACCTTCCGGGTGTGCGGGGTCTCGGCCTTCTCCTGCTCCCGTTCCCAGGCCTTGGCGATGTCGACGCTGTAGCCCCAGTAGCCGGGGACGCCGCTTTCGCCACCGCCGATCACGCCGGTGGTCTCGTCGTTGGCCGCGTCGAGACGGTGGGCGTAGACGGTCGCGGTGCTCATCTGCAGCCAGACCCGTGGCGGTCGGTCCGCCGCCGCGATCGCCTCTCCCACGGCCCGGGCGGAGTGGACCCGGGAGTCCATCATCTGCCGGAGGTTGGCGGGGGTGTAGCGGCAGTTCACGCTTCGGCCGGCCAGGTTGACCACGACGTCACAGCCGTCGACCTCGGCCGTCCAGGACCCCGGAGTGGCCCCGTCCCAGTGCACTTCGCCCGGCACCGCGGGGTTCCTGCTGAGCACTACGACGTCATGCCCCGCCGCGCTCAGCGCGCGCTTCAGGACCGTGCCGACCTGTCCGGTGCCGCCGGGTATCACGAATTTCACGAAGGCCTCCCCCTCGTCGTCCGGAAGCAACCCTAGCCCATAATTGAACACGTTCAAAAGTGTGCGTGGGTGGGGGGTTCGACCTGCGCGGATGCGCCATCGGGCAAGATGGGGCCCATGAGCGTAGTCAAGATCAACGTGCTGACCGTGCCCGCCGAGCAGCGGGAGACGCTGGAGAAGCGGTTCGCCTCCCGGGCGCACGCCGTGGAGAACTCCGACGGGTTCGAGTGGTTCGAGCTGCTCCGCCCCGTGGAGGGCACCGACACCTACCTCGTCTACACCCGGTGGCGTGACGAGGAGTCGTTCCAGGCCTGGATGGAGGGGCCGATGAAGAGCGCGCACCAAGGCGGCGGCGAGGGCGGCGAACGGCCGAAGCCCGCGGCGAGCGGCTCGACGCTGTGGTCCTTCGAGGTGGTGCAGCAGGCCGGACCGAAGCAGGCGTGACCGACGGCGTGCCGCAGGAGGCCCCCCGTGCCGTGTGGCATGGGGGGCCTCCTGCGTGAGTGCCGTGTGGGCGCTCAGTTGCGCCGGGAGCGCGTGGGGACGGCGGTGCGCCCCACCGCGGCCGCCAGCTTCCGCAGCCGGCGCCAGTCGAGGCGCGGGGGCGCCTCGGGGACTCCCGGACGGTCTCGGGGCACGCGGACGCGCAGAGCGCGGCGTGCGATGCGGCAGTGGACGGGGGCGGGCATGGTGAGCGCCTCACCGTCGAGGCCGACCTCAAGCTCCGCCTGGTCGGCGTCGACGACGACCCGCTGGGCGGTGAGCACCGTGAGCCCCTCCGGGCGCGGGGACAGCAGCAGTTCGGCCGCTTCCACGGCACTGTCCACACGGACGGCGAGGACGCCCAGCCGCCCGGAGTTGAGCCGCTCGCGCCGGCCGAAGCCGAAGGGGTCGTCCATGCGGTAGGCGTTGTTGCTGACCAGGATCGCCTGCGGGTCGACGACGGTGGTGCCGTCGGCGGTGGCCGTCAGACGCGGCCCGCTCTGCCGGGTGAGCAGGTCGGGCAGGCGCTCCAGGGCCGCGCCCACCTTCCCCTCGCGGTAGCCGGGACTCTGCACCACGGCCCCGTACACGCCGAACGAGGCGTTGTTGACGAACGGGCGGTCGTCGGCGAACCCGAGGTCTACGCGGAGTTCGACACCGTCGGTGAGGGCGTCGAGGCAGGTGGCGGGGTCGTCCCGGTCCAGGCCCAGGTCCATGGCGAAGTGGTTGCGCGTGCCGGCGGCGATGACGAGGAACGGCAGTCCGTGTTCCGCGGCGACGGCGGCGACCAGGGCCTGGGTGCCGTCGCCGCCCGCGACGCCCAGGAGGTCGGCTCCGTCGGCCACGGCGGCTTTGGCCAGGGCGGTGACGTCCTGGTGCTGGTCCGGGTCGAGCAGCACGACCTGGGCGCCGAGCGCCTCGGCCTTCTCCTGCAGGTTGAACTTCTCGACCTTGCCACCGCCGGAACGCGGGTTGAGCAGCAGGAAGGGGCGCAGCGGCGGCGGTGTGCGGTACTCCTTGACCCGTACGGTCCGCAGGCCCGTGCTGCGCAGGGCGTAGCGGCCGCTCCAGACCGCCCCGCACCACAGGAGCAGGGACAGGAAGACCACCCACAGCAGATTCGCGGTGGCGAAGAGGGTGATGAGGCCGACGGGCGCGACGACGGCCAGCGCGGCCGCCGCGATACGGACCACTCCTCGCCGGGACAGGACCCACCAGAGCGCCGCCGCGGTCACGGCGAGTCCTGCGAGGCCCGCCACGAGCAGCAGCAGCCCTCTCAGGCCGCCGGAGACGAGCGGCAGCAAGGCCGCCAGCGCGGCCGCGGCCAGGGCGCCCCGGGCGGCCCATCTCTGTCGGCGGTGAAACCGCTCGTCCATCGCCGATCCCATCTCGTCCCTCCACTCGAAGGCCGGCGCGGGCGGGCCCTGGAGACCGCGCCCCGCCGTGACCATGGTGCCCGTCGGCACATCGGCTCCACCACCGTCATACCGGACGGCTCCCTCGCCGCCGGTCACGTCGGACGTGAAGATCGCCGGGTGGAACCACCGGTAGCGTACGCGGCCCCGCGGGCGCGGTTCCGCGCACCGGGCCACATCGGCACGTCCACGCACCCTCCTTCAGCCGCCCACCACTTGACCTGGTGAGTCTTATTACGCAACCCTGTGCCGACCATCCTTGTCGACGAGGAGGCCGACACACGATGGAGTGGACGGGCGCACGGTACGCGGACCGGCCGACGGTCGAGGTGACGACATGGGTCGCCGCCCCGCCGGGAAAGGTCTGGGCGCTGGTGTCGGATGTGACGCGCATGCCCGAGATGAGCGACGAACTCCAGTCCGCCCGGTGGACCGGGAGCACGGCCGGACCGGCCGTGGGGGCCCGGTTCGTCGGCCGGAGCCGGCACGAGCAGTTCGGCGAGTGGGAGACGACCTCGACGGTGGTCGCGTGCGACCCGGAGCGGGTGTTCGCCTGGGCCGTCGGGGATCCGGCGGAGCCCAGCGCCGTGTGGAGGTTCGAGCTGGAGCCCAAGGACGGCGGGACCGAACTGTCGCAGTGGATGCGGATGGGGCCCGGGCGCTCGGGGCTGTCGTTCGCGATCGACGCCATGCCGGAGAAGGAGCAGAAGATCGTGTTCGTACGTCTGCGGGAGTTCGAACGGGGCATGACCGCCACGCTGGAGCACATCAAGCACCGGCTGGAGGCGTGATGCGCGCGGCGACGACCGTCGAGGCGGCGGCTCTGGGCTCCTGGTCCCGGCATGCCGACTTCGTCGTGGAGGCGGAGAAACTGGGGCTCGACGTCTGCTGGGTGGCCGAGGCGTGGGGCTCGGACGCCCCGTCCGCCCTGGGTTTCTACGCGGCCCGCACGGAGCGGATGCTGCTCGGCTCCGGCGTCATGCAGGTCGGCACACGCACACCGGTCGCCCTCGCACAGACGGCGATCACCCTGTCGAACCTGTCCGGGGGGCGGTTCCTGCTGGGACTCGGCCCGTCCGGTCCGCAGGTGATGGAGGGCCTGCACGGGGTGCCGTTCGCCCGCCCCCTGGCCCGGGTGCGCGAGACGGTGGAGATTCTTCGGCAGGTGGTCGCGGGGGACAAGATCGCCTACTCGGGCTCCGAGTTCGGCATTCCGCTGCCCGGCGGGGAGGCGGTGCCGATGCGCCTGTCCATGCGCGCCGAGCACCCCGTTCCCGTCTACCTCGCGGCGCTGTCGCCCGCCATGCTGCGGCTGACCGGCCGGGTCGCGGACGGCTGGCTCGGCACCAGCTTCGTCCCCGAGGGCGCCGCGGAGGCCTATTTCGGCCCCCTGGACGAGGGTCTGACCGCCGCCGGCCGTGACCGCGCCGGCTTCGACGTCTGCCAGGGCGCCGAGGTCGCGTTCGCCCGGGACGAGGAGGCGCTGGCCGCCATGGTCGCGGGCCGGAAGAAGGAACTCGCCTTCAGCCTTGGCGGCATGGGGTCCGCGTCGACCAACTTCTACAACCGGGCCTACAGCCGCCAGGGCTGGGCGGACGTCGCGGCCGAGGTCCGGCAGCGCTGGCAGGCGGGCGACCGGGAGGGTGCGGCCGGTCTCGTCACCGACGAGATGGTGCTGGCCACCACGCTCATCGGGACGGAGGAGATGGTGCGGCGGCGCCTGCGCGTCTGGTGCGACGCCGGTGTGGACACGGTCCGCCTCTACCCGGCCGGCGAGACCCTCGACGACCGGCTCGACACCCTCGGCAGGGCGATCGAGCTGGTCCACGGGACCGAGGCCACCGAGGCGGGCGGGTAAGCTCCCCTGGCCGATCACCGGCCGACACGAACAACAGGGGGGCTCCGTGCGGGCCATGACCACCATGACGACGACCGCGCTGTGCCTGCTGGCCGGGGCGGCCCTGGCCGGGTGCGGAGCCGGCGGCTCCGGCGAGGACAGGTCCGCGGGCGAGATCCTCGACGAGGCCAACGCGAGAATGCGGAAGCTGGACACCGTCACCGTGGACATCACCAACCGCACCACGAGCGGCGGCGCGGTCACCAGCCACCTCGTGACCAACCTGGAGAGCCGGTGCAGGTCGAAGACCACTTGGTCCGGGGGTGGCGCCCTGGAGCAGATTCGTCTGGGCAAGACCGACTACGTCCGCCCGAACCGGGCCTATCTGCAGAAGTGGAAGAACAACCCCGGCGCCACCGGCGAGCAGAGGCTGTGGGTGAAGACGCCCGTGGACCAGGCCTCTTCGGGCGGCGACGGACTCACCTCCTGCACACGGCCCTTCGACTCGTTCGGCACGGCGAAGAAGAGCGGATCCGCGCGCGTCGGAGACACGAAGGCCCTCGAACTGATCGTCACCGACAAGGCGGACAAGGAAGGGACGTACACCTTCTACGTGGCCGACGAGGGCGAACCGTATCTGCTGAAGACGGTGTACAAGAGCGCCGCGCAGCACACCACCACGGCTTTCAGCGGTTTCGACGAGCCGCTGGACCTGCGGGCGCCGAAGCCCGACGAGGTGCTGAGCGCCGGAGGCTGAGCCACCGTCAGGAGGCGGCGCTTCCGTTGGTTTTCCGGCGGCAACCGGCCGAGAGGGACGAATCGTCACACCAGGGCTTGACGGGGCGCAGCCGGGCTCGGCCTACTGGAAGCGCATCCGGCCGTGTCGGGGGTCTGGTCCGGTGCCGGCCCTCGGGCCGAGTCCACTCCGTACTCCCCCGCCCGGAACGCAGGTCAGGGGTCTGATGGTGCGGCGACGTTGGGCAGCGCTGGCGGGTCTGGTGGCCTGCCTGCTGTTGCTGCAGCTCGTCGTTCCGGGGCTCGCGGGCGACGGGCGTCCGACCGTGACGGTCGCGGCGGCGGTGGGCGCGACGGCTGCGGGTGCCGCTTCGAGTGCCGGGGCCGAAGGGGTCGAGGGGGCAGAAGGGGCCCGAGAGTCGTGTCCGTGTGAGGACGAGCCGTCGGTCCGGCAGCTCGCGGCGCGCACGCCGCGGGCCACGGGGGCGGCAGGGACGGGCCCGGCGGTGGCCGGGGCGGCCGAGGTGGGCCGGGGCGGTACGGAGCCGCGTGCGGCCGGAACGAGCCCGTGTCCGGGGGCGGTCGGATCCGCCCCGAGCGCCGAACGGTTGCAGACGTTCCGCTGCTGAGTGACGGCAGTACCGACAGAGGCCTGCGCCGTGCGGCCTGAGTACTGCCCTGGTGCCGATTCGCGGTGATGTGCAGGCCTTCGTGTGTCCCCATGCCGATGACACAGGAGGCAGTGTTGCCTGGAAAGCGCGTTCTCGTTCTGCGGCCGGACGAACTGGGCCCGAACGACCAGAAGATGTGGCGGGAGATCCGGACGGAGTCCGGCGCACCGGCCAATCCCTTCCTCGACCCGGCGTTCACCGTGGCGGTGGGGCGGGTCAGGCCGAGGGCCAGGGTGGCGGTGCTGCAGGAGGACGGTTCCCCCGTGGGGTTCTTCCCCTACGAGGCGGGGGTGCTGGGGCGGGGCCGGGCCATCGGGCTGGGCGTGTCCGACAGTCAGGGGGCCGTGTTACGTCCCGGGGTCAGGCTGGACGCCCGGCGGTTGCTGCGGGTCTGTGGGCTGTCGTCCTTCGAGTTCGACAATCTCGAAGCCGGTCAGGGGGTGTTCGCGCCGCACGCGGTCGAGGAACTCGCCTCCCCGGTCGTCGACATCGGCAGGGGCTTCGCGGCGTACACGGACCATCTGCGGGCGCGGTCGCCGGGCTTCCTCAGACAGACCCTGGCCAAGGAGCGCAGGCTGGCCCGGCAGGTGGGCGAGGTGCGGTTCGTGTACGACGCCCGGGACCCGGCGGCGCTGCGGGCGCTGATGGAGTGGAAGTCGGCGCAGTACCGGCGGACCGGCCGGCGGGACCGGTTCGCGCAGGAGTGGATCACGCGGCTGGTGGGGCTGCTCCGGGAGAGCGAGGAGCCGGAGTGCCGCGGCGTGCTGTCCGTGCTGTACGCCGCCGGACGACCCGTCGCCGCCCACCTGGGGCTGCGGTCGCGCACGGTGCTGTCCTGGTGGTTCCCGGCGTACGACCGCGCCTACGCCAAGTACTCCCCCGGCCTCCTCCTGCAGTTGCGGATGCTGGAGGCGGCTGCGGCCGACGGTATCGAGACCGTCGACCTGGGCAGCGGTGCGGCCCGCTACAAGGAGTCGCTCAAGACCCGTGACCTGCGGGTGTACGAAGGAGCGGTGGTGCGGCCGGTGCCGGGCGGAGCCGCCCACTGGCTGGGCCGTGAGCCCGCCCGGGCCGCCCGTCGCTTCGTGCGCAGCCGGCCCCGGCTGGCCGGTGCGGCGGCCCGGACGCTCGAGGAACTGGGCCGGTTGCGCGGCGGCTGAGGCCGGCCCGGGTCAAGACCTGGGCGCCCGGTCCCTGAGAGCCGGGCGCCGTGCGGTCGGCCCGTGGCCGTCAGCCCGTCGCGGTCCAGCTGTGGGCGACGTCCACGACGACACGGTCCTCCAGCTGCTGCACCCGGAAGGGCAGCCGCGCGCGGACGCCGAGACCGATCTGGGTCTGCCCCTCGAAGCTCCCGGCGAACCGGGTGTCCCGGAAGGTGCGGTAGCCGGTGAGGTCCACGCCCGGCAGCGGGTGCGCCACCCGGCCGGGATACGTGGCCGCGCCGGTCTCCGGGTCGTACGCGGGCGCGGTCACCCGCACCTCGAGCACGGCGCCGCCGGACACGGCGATGTAACGGCCCGAGCCGTCCTGGTAGAGCTTGTCGACGTACTGGACGGTGTAGCCGACGCCGCTGCCCGCGCCGGGCACGTCGACGACCATCCGGTCGAAGCAGGTGTGACGACCGGTCCTGACGTCGGTCATCGGTGCGACACCCGCGCCGGCGCCGGTCTTGGCGAGGCTTCCCCAGCCGGTCGGACACGTCGTGGCCCGTGCGGTGGTCTGCGGGCCGGCCACCGGTGCGGCGCCGGCCGGGACGGCCGCCACACCCACCGTGGCGCCCACGAGTGCGAGAGTCGCGCATGCTCTTCTGATTCGTACCATTGCTGCCCCCGAGGCTCGCATGTGGCTGATGCCGGATGAGACGGCCGGACCGGCCGAAAGGTTGCACTTGCCGCGCCGGAGCGCCGACCATGGCACATCCTGGTGGGAAGCGATTGGTGTCCGGTGCGTCCGTACCGGGAGGACGCGACATGGATGAGGCAGCCGCCGTACCGGACGGGCCGCGGTCAGCCGCCGGCCGGAGCCGGGACGGGGCTGGGGGCCGGATAGAGGATGCCCTGACGGACCCGCTGGTGCAGGCCGTGCGGGACCTCGGCGGCTACGGCGGACTGGTCTACCTGCGCTCCCGCGACCGGCGCTCGCTGGTGCTGGCGATGATCACCGGGGTGCCCCGTTCGCTGCTCAGGAGCTGGTGGCGGGTGCCCGTGGGCGGTGCCCTGCCCATGGCCGAGGCCTACCGGCGCGACGAGACGCTGTGGCTGCCGGACGAGCACGCCACCATGGTCCGCTTCCCGCACTTCACGGCCGGGCTCCCGTATTCGTTCGGCTCCGCCTACCAGCCCGTCCGGACTCGCGGCGAGGCGGTCGGCGTGCTGGTCGTGCTGCGCTCGGCGGCCCGGGACCCTATGGACGGGGAAGCGGTCGGTCTCGCGCTGCGCCCCGCCGAGCGGGCCATGGAAGAGCGCCTCGACCGTCTCGTCGCGGGCCGGCCCGCCGCACACCACGTCGAGTACGACGACGAGCCGATCAGCGTGCGGCTGCCCACCCCGGCCGCCCACCCGGTCCGGGTCGGACTCATCGACTGGGACCTGGACAGCGACCGCTGCACGGCGGACGACGACGCCCTCGCGCTCCTGGGCCTGGACCGGTCGGCCTACGGCGGCACCATCGCGGACGTCGAGGCCCGTGTCAGCCCCGACGACCTGCACGAACTGCGCGAGAGCCGGCACGACGCGCTGGCCGACGGCCGGGTCAGGTCCCGGCACTTCCGGGTCCTGGACGAGTCGCGGGGCGAGGAGAAGACCGGCTACCGGCCGGTCGAGCTGTGGGGCCATCTCGTGCAGGGCGGCGCCGGATCCGCGCGGATCCTCGTGGGCGCCCTCGTCGACGCGGGCGGCGGCCTCACCGCGGCCGAAGCGGCCGAGCGGCTGCCCGACGGGCTGTTCTCCCTGGACCAGGACGGCCGCCTGACGTATGCCAACCGTCGCTGCGAGGAACTGCTGGGCTCCGGCCGGGAGGACCTCTTCGGCCGCTACCCGTGGGAGGTGGTCACCTGGCTCCGGGATCCCGCGTACGAGGACCGCTACCGGGCGGCGATGCTGTCGCAGGAGCAGGTGTCCTTCCTCGTCCGTCGGCCCGACGGGAACTGGCTGAGCTTCGTGCTGTTCCCGGACGTGCACGGGCTGACCGGCCGGGTCTTTCCGACCGGGCCGCCCACCGGGGCGGAGCCGGAGCCGGAAGCCGGTTCCGCCGCCGCCCCCGGCCCCACCGCCGTCGCGCCGCCGCCCGGCCCGGTGGCGGCCGCGCGGGCCGGGGCGCTCTACCACGTGGTGCAGATGGCGAGCGTGCTCACCGAGGCGGTCACCGTGCAGGACGTCTGCCGGGCCGTCTCGGAGCAGTTGCTGCCCGCCTTCGGCGCCCGGGAGCTGGCCCTGTACACCGTCCACGAGGGCCGGATGTACCTGCTGTGGGAGTCGGGCTACCCGGAGGGCTTCCTCACCCCGTTCGAGGGCGTCACCCTCGACACGCACCTGCCCGGCGTCCACGCGCTGACCACGCGGCTCCCCCTGTTCTTCGAGTCGCCCGAGGACCTCTCCCTCGCCTATCCGGGCATCACCCTGGACCGCATGCAGGCCTGGTCGTTCCTGCCGCTGATCGCCTCCGGCCGTTCCGTCGGGTCCTGCATCCTCGGCTGGGACGCCCCGCACCGGTTCACCCCCGACGAGCGGTCCGCCCTCACCGCGCTGAGCGGCCTGGCGGCCCAGGCGATGGAACGGGCGCGGCTGTACGACTCGGAGTCCGCCGTCGCCCGCGGCCTCCAGGAGGGACTCCTGCCGCACCGGCTGCCCATCGTCGAGGGCCTGCGCACCACCGGCCGCTATCTGCCCGGCACGCAGGGCATGGCGATCGGCGGCGACTGGTACGACGTGATCACCACCGGGCGTGGCGTGGCGCTGGTCATCGGGGACGTGGAGGGCCACAGCGTCGGCGCCGCCGCCGTCATGGGGCAGTTGCGGAGCGCGGTGCACGCCTTCGCGGCGAGCGAGCGCCCGCCCCAGGAGGTCATCACGCACACCAACCGGCTGCTGAGCGAGCTGGAGTCGGACGTCTTCGCCACCTGCTGCTACATCGAACTCGACCCGGCCACCGGACGGGCCCTCGCCGTGCGGGCCGGCCACCCCCCGCCGCTGCTGCGCCACCCCGACGGGCGGGCCGAGACGCTGGACCTCGCGGGCGGCGTCATGCTGGGCGTGCAGCCCGACTCGGTGTATCCCGTCACCGCGCTCGCCCTGGCCCCCGGCAGCGTTCTGGCCCTGTACACCGACGGGTTGGTCGAGCGGCCCGGCAGCGACATCGAGACGGGCATCGACGCGGTCCGCCACCGTCTGTCCGAGACCCCGGCGGACTCGGTGGAGCATCTCGCCGACCGGCTGGTGGGCACGGCCAGGCAGGCCCGGGAGCGGCCGGACGACGTGGCTCTGCTGCTCACGGCGTACCGGTGAGTGCGGCTCGGCACTGCGGGCAGACTGCCCGGACGCCCGGCCGATCGGGTGAACGGCCGTACGAGGCCGGGCGGAGTACGGTGGGCGGGACCGGTGAGCGAGGCGGTGGTTGCGGTGGATTGGCAGCGGTACGCCGAGCAGATGGCCCGGCTCGCCCGGGACCTGGTCGCGCAGGATTCGGTCCAGGCGACCCTGGACGCGGTCTCGTCGTCGGCGGTGGAGCTGATCGAGGGCTGCGATGCCGCCGGGATCCTCACGGTCTCCAAGGGCCGGGCCGTGACCCTGTCCGTGTGCGGTGACATGGTCGCGGAGTCGGACCGGCTGCAGGGCGAGTTCGGCGAGGGGCCGTGCTTCGACGCCGCGCGCCGGGTGGACGGGGAGCGGCTGTTCCGGATCGCCGACATGACCCGTCCGCAGCCGTCCTGGCCGCGGTACAGCCGGGCGGCCCTCGACCTCGGGATCGGCAGCATGACCGGTGTCCTGCTCTACACCGACGAGGACGACTTCGGTGCGCTGAACCTCTACTCGCGCCGTCCCGGGGCCTTCGGTGAGGACATCGAGGCCGCGGGCTGGCTGCTCGCCTCACATGCCGCGGTGGCGCTCGCCACGGCCCGGACCGTGGACCAGCTGGAGCACGCGCTGGAGACCCGGCACGCCATCGGCGAGGCGATGGGGATCCTGATGGAACGCCATCAGCTGGGCGAGGACGAGGCCTTCGGTGTGCTGCGGCGCATCTCCCAGGACCACAACCTCAAGCTGCGCGATGTGGCCCGCCGGGTCAAGGCCGACTCCCCGGACCCGACGGGCTGATGTCTTCGGCCGGAGCGTCACCCGGTCGGGAGGCGCGCAGCAGGAGCACCGCGATGTCGTCGGTGTGCCGTCCCGTGGGTGTGGTGTGGCGCACCAGCCGGTCGATGAGCCGTTCCAGGTCGTGGCCGTCGGCGGAGTCCAGGTGCCCGGCGAGTTCGGCGGTGGTGCGGGTGACGTCGGTGCCGGGGAGTTCGACCAGGCCGTCGGTGTAGAGGGCGAGGGTCGTGCCGGGGAGCAGGGGCACGGTGGTGACCGGGTAGTCGGTGCCGGTGTCGATGCCCAGGAGCGGGCCGGGCTCGAGGTCGAGGACGCCGGTGGGGTGCCGGGCCTGGCGCAGTAGCGGCGGCACATGTCCCGCGCTGGCGAGGGAGGCCTGGTGGCGGCCCAGGTCGAGGTGGACGTAGAGGCAGGAGACGAGCAGTTCGGAGTCGAGGTCGGCCAGGAGACGGTTGGTACGGACGAGGACCTGGCCGGGTCCGGCACCGGCGGTGGCGTGGGCGTGGATGGCGGTGCGGACCTGGCCCATGAGGGCGGCGGCGGCGACGCTGTGTCCTTCGACGTCGCCGATCACGGCGGCCGCGCTCGTGTCGCTCAGGCGCAGCACGTCGAAGAAGTCCCCGCCGACCTCGGTGCCGTGGCCGGCGGGCAGATAGCGGGCGGCGACGTCGAGGCCGCGCAGGCGGGGCAGGGCCCGGGGCAGGAGGGCGCGCTGCAGTTCGTGCACGAGCCGGTGTTTGGTGTCGTAGAGCCGGGCGCGGTCGAGGGCCTGGGCGATCAGGCCGGACAGCGAGGTGAGGACCGCGCGTTCGTCGGCGGTGAAGGTGTGTGGCCGGCTGTAGGACAGGATGCAGCAGCCGACCGGCCGACCGGAGATGATCAGAGGGAGGAACGCCCAGGCCTGCTTGCCGCTGATCTGGGGTGCGTCCGGGTAGCTGGCGGCCAGCTCGCCGGGGTCGGCGAAGAAGGCGGGAGTACCGCTGGCGAGGACCTGGCCGGCGGGGGTGAGGTCGGTGTCCAGCGACAGGGCGTCGAGCCGCTCCATGACGTCGGCCGGATAACCGTGGTGGCCGGTGATCTTCAGCCGGCCCGCGTCGACGCCGGACAGCACCAGGCCCTGGGCGCCGAAGGCGGGCAGGATCTGGTGGGCGATCAGCGCGACGAGGTCGCGCACGGTCACCGCCTCGGTGAGCGCCGCGGCCAGGTGCACGAGCTGGTAGAGGCGTCCCGTAGGCGCCGCGACGGGCGGCCGCGCAGCGGCGGGCGGCGGGTGCTCGGTCTGCTCCGCGCTCGGCAGGACGCGGACGCTGATGCCGCTGGTGTCGGGGTAGAGCTGGAAGGTCAGCGACTGGTCCGGTGGGCGGAGCGCGGTGAAGGAGACGGGGGCGCGGCTGATGACCGCCGTGCGGTAGTGGTCCTCGACGACGGAGTCGTCGAGCCAGGGCAACGAGTGCCAGGGCCGGGTGCCGAGGAGCCGGTCGGCGCCGCTGCCGAGCAGACGTGCCGCGGTGGCGGTCGCGAAGGTGATGCGGCCCTCCAGATCGAGGCCCAGGGCGCCCTCGGGGAGGCGTTCGAGGTAGTCGGCGGCGGCCAGGCCGGTCTGCACGGGGTGGCGGACGGCGTCGACGGGGACGACGCGCGGCAGGTCGGGCAGGGACGGCGGCCGGGTGGCGTCGTCCAGGAGGCGGGCGATGCGGCGGGCGCTGGAGGTGATGTGCCCGCGTTCGCGTGGTGTGACCCGGCGCGGCCGGCCGGCGGGCCACATCAGCACGAGGCCGCCCCAGGAGCGCCGTACGCCGGTCACCGGGGCGGCGACCAGGGCGAAGGGGTAGGGCAGGACGGCGGCGGCCCGGGGATAACGGCGGGCCATGTCGTCCTGGCCGGCGATGCTGACCAGTACGTCGTCGTGGATCGCGTCGGTGACCGGGACGGGTGCGGTGAGGGGCAGCCGCTGCCAGGGGGCGCTGAAGGCCACCGGAAGACCGCACAGGGCGACCAGGCGCAGCACCGGCTCCGCCTCCTCGATCAGGTAGAGGCCGCCGATCGAGGCGCCGGTACCGCGCACGGTGTCGGCCAGCGCGATCCCCAGGGCCTCGTCCGGCGATCCGGAGCCGCCGGGGTGCTCCTCGCTCCCGGGCATGGTGTCCTCCCGCTTCTATCCCGGACGCTACGCCTGGCGGAGCGTGCGGGCATGTCGTCCGGACGGGTGCCCGGTTTGCGGATGAACGTGCAGGCCTGGGGCATGGCCGTGGGGACGGTCGGCTGCGGTGGACCGGCCGTTTCGCACAGACGGCCGTGGCGGCGGGCGTCTCCTGGCAGAATCGGCAGCCCTGGACGGCATGGGGAGGCCGGCTTGCAGACGCTGACATCGCGGGACCCGCTGGCCGTCGCCGTCACGGAGGCGATCCGGGCCGGAGATCTGCCCGGGCTCCGGAACCTGCTCGCTGACCACCCGGGTCTCGCCACCGTGCGCATCTCGGAGGAGGGCGAGGACGGCGCGGGTACGCGCAGTCTGCTGCACATCGCGACCGACTGGCCGGGGCACTTCCCGCGCGGCCCCGAGGTGGTCGCGGCCCTCGTGGCCGCCGGGGCCGATCCCGGCGCCCGCTTCATCGGTGCGCACGAGGAGACGCCGCTGCACTGGGCGGCCAGCAGCAACGACGTGCCCGTGCTGGACGCGCTCATCGCGGCGGGAGCCGACATCGAGGCGCCCGGCGCGGTGATCGGCGGCGGCAGCCCGCTCGCCGACGCCCGGGGATTCGGCCAGTGGCGCGCCGCCCGCCGGCTGATCGAACACGGCGCCCGCGTCACCTTGCAGGACGCGGCCACGCTCGGGCTGCTCGACCGGGTGCGGGCGTACGTCGAGGCGGATGAACCGCCGTCGGCGGACGAGATCACCAGCGCGTTCTGGGGCGCCTGCCACGGTGGGCGGCTGGCCACCGCGCAGTACCTCCACCAGCACGGCGCCGACCCGCACTGGTGCGGCTACGACGGCATGACCCCGCTCGACATCGCCCGCGCCCAGGACGCCGACGACGTCGTGCGGTGGCTGCGCGACCTGGACGCGAGGAGCACCTCCTAGGTCGTGTCCGCAAAGTCCCGTCGTCCGCCCGGCGGGGCAGGCGGGACTTTGCGGACACGACCTAGCGGCCCGCCCGCCTCACAGGCAGTAGCGCACGAGCCATTCGTCCTGGTTGTACGCGGTGCGCGCCGGGTCCGGCACGCTGGCTGCCCGCTCCTCGACCATGTCCTCCACGCGCACCGGCTCCGGCAGTGCGCCGAAGCGTGCCCGGCGGGCGGCGCTCTCCGCCTCGCTCCCCTGCTGCGACCTCGCCTCGTCCACGGCGATTCCCCTCTCCGGCTGGTCGGTCCGACCGTTCGGCCCTTGCGGGCACTGAGTTGACGTGTGAGAGGGGCCGTTGGTTCCCGTGCCACCCCCGCCGCCGTGGATGTCGCGCCGCCACGGGTACCGAGCTTGTTCGACCCTACGAACTTCCAACCCGCTTGTTTCTCTTGCGCCTTCACAGTGATAGGAAACCTTCCTATCAGTTCTGCACGGCCCGCTCTTCCAACCCCCACTCTGCTTGGAGGCACCGTGAGACACCCCTCTGCCCCGGCCGGCCGCCGCACCGTCCTGGCGCTGTTCGGCGCGGCCCTCGCGACCGCCCCGTTCCTGAAGCCGCCGCGCGCCACGGCCTCCGTGGCCGTGATCGGGCTCGACGACCCGGCGAAGAAGGAGATCGCCATGCAGCTCGTGTCGAGCGCGGAGAACTCCTCGCTCGACTGGAAGGCGCAGTACCAGTACATCGAGGACATCGGCGACGGCCGTGGCTACACCGCCGGCATCATCGGGTTCTGCTCCGGCACCGGCGACATGCTGGACCTCGTCGAGCTCTACACCGCCCGCAAGCCCGGCAACCTCCTCGCGAGGTACCTGCCGGCCCTGCGCGAGGTCGACGGCTCCGACTCGCACGACGGACTCGACCCCGGCTTCCCCGGCGACTGGCGCCGGGCGGCACGGGACGCGGAGTTCCGGCGCGCCCAGGACGACGAGCGCGACCGGGTGTACTTCGGCCCGGCGGTCCGGCAGGGCAAGGCCGACGGACTGCGGGTCCTGGGCCAGTTCGCGTACTACGACGCCATCGTCATGCACGGCGACGGCGGCGACCCCACGAGCTTCCGCAACATCCGCAAGCGGGCCCTGCGGACGGCGAAGCCGCCGGCTCAGGGCGGTGACGAGGTGACGTATCTCAACGCCTTCCTGGACGCGCGGGTGTGGGCCATGAAGCAGGAGGAGGCACACAGCGACACGAGCCGGGTGGACACGGCCCAGCGCGTCTTCCTGCGGCAGCGCAACCTCGATCTGAATCCGCCGCTGGACTGGAAGGTCTACGGCGACAGCTACCACATCGGCTGACGTCACGGGCCGGGCGGGACGGGCCGATTGGTCCATCAAGCACGCGTGGAAGTGGACCCCTTCCCAGGCCGCCCGGCTGCCTAGCGTCACTCCCATGAACACCACGACCACGCGCGGGGCCCTGCTCGCCGCGCTCGCTTGCGTCCTCGTCGGAGGGTCCTTCACGGCCAACAGCGTGCTGGGCGACTACCCGTACGCGGGAGGCCAGTTCCTGCGCTACGGGCTGGCCTGCCTGCTGCTGGTCCCGGCGGCCGGGAAGGGCGCCGCCGACCGGCTCCGGGCCCTGACACCCCGCCAATGGGGCCGTCTGGCCCTGCTCGCGGCAGTCGGCATGGTCGGTTTCAACCTGGCCGTCATCGCCGCCGAGCGGACGGCGGAACCGGCGGTGCCCGGCGTGTTCGTGGGCTGTGCGCCGGTGGCCGTCGCGGTGCTCGTGCCCCTGCTGGACGGGCGCAGGCCGCAACGGGCCGTGCTGTACGGGGCGTTGCTCGTGGCCGTCGGTGCCTTCACCGTCCAGGGCTGGGGACGCACGGACGGCGTGGGCATCGCCTTCTCCGTGTGCGCCCTGGCCGGGGAGGTCGGGTTCGCCGTACTCGCCGTTCCCGTACTGCGGTCGCTCGGTCCGCGCCTGCTGTCCGCCACCGTGTGCGCGGTCGCCGCCGTGGAGTCGGCGGCGGTCGGGCTCCTGGCCGACGGCACCGGCTGGCTGCGGCGTCCGGACGGCGTCGAGACGGCCGCGCTGCTGTGGCAGGCGGTGGTGGTCACCGTGGTCGGCTTCGTGTGCTGGTACATCGGCATGCAGCGGATCGGCGCGGAACGCGCCACCTTGTTCTCCGGCCTCATCCCGGTGGCGGCGGCCTGCACGGCACCGCTCGTCGGCACGGGTTCCTACGGACTCGCGCAGGCGGCGGGCAGCGCGCTGGTGGGACTCGGCGTGGCTCTCGGCTCGGGAGCGCTGAGGGGCGTACGGCGCGACCGCCGTACGCGGAGGCGGGCCTTTCGGGGGAACGCGCGCCCGGAGTCCCGCGCACTCCGCGTGCCTGAAATGCCGGAGTGATCCCGGGCGCATCTAATGGACGGCACTGCCCTCCCGGCCGACACAGGAGACGAGTTCATGCCGCACAGCCGCACCGCCGACGGGGACCGGGAGGCCGCGCGCGGAGGTGTGCTGCGGCGGCTGGGCGAGTGGTGCGCACGCCACTTCGTGATCGTCATCATCGCCTGGCTGGTGGCGCTGGTGGCGCTGCAGGTCGTCAGCCGGGCTTTCGGCGGGGAGTACTCCGACAACTTCTCCCTGCCCCAGGCGCAGTCCCAGAAGGGCCTGGACGTGCTGAAGGCGCACGATCCGCAGGCCGGCGGCTACAGCAGCCAGATCGTGTTGCACGACGACCAGCAGGACCTGACCGCCCTGAGTTCGCAGATCTCCACCACGGTCGCCGACCTGGAGAAGCTGCCGCACGTCCTGTCGGCCCAGAACCCGCTGTCCGCGCAGGGGTCCACCTCGGGGCAGTCGCAGCAGCAGAACGTCGGGCCGCTGTCCGACGACAAGAAGACGGCGTACATCACCGTCCGTTTCAACGTACAGCCCTCGACACTCGGCGACGACTACCTGAACGGGGTCGACAGTGCCGTGCAGCCGCTGCGGTCGGCCGGTGCCGAGGTCGAGTACGGCGGGCCGCTCGGTGAGCTCGCCCGGCCGAACGCCGACGACCGGGTGAGCGAGCTGATCGGTTTCGGTGTCGCCATCATCGTGCTGCTGATCGGGTTCGGCAGTGTCATCGCCGCCGTCGTCCCGCTGCTCACCGCGCTGATCAGCGTCGTCGGCGGTCTGGCGATCCTCGGGCTGCTGGCCGCCGCGTTCACCTTCGCGACGGTCTCCCCCACCCTGGCCACGATGATCGGACTCGGGGTCGGCATCGACTACGCCCTTTTCATGATCACCCGGCACCGGCAGAACCTCATCGACGGGGCAGACCCGGTGCGAGCCGCCGGGCAGGCCGCGGCCACCAGCGGCCACGCCGTCCTCGTCTCCGGCTGCACGGTGATCATCGCGCTCGCCGGCCTGTCCGCCTCCGGCGTCGGCTTCATCGGTCTGCTCGGGCTCGCCGCCGCGGTCACCGTCGTCTCGGCCGTCATCGGCGCGCTCACGCTGGTCCCGGCCCTGCTCGGGCTCATCGGCCGGCACATCGACCGCTACCACGTACGCCGTCCCGTCGCCGAGACCGACGCCGAGGCGGGCGACACGCCCCAGGGCACCTGGCACCGGTACGCGCAGCGGGTGGAGCGCAGGCCGCTGCGGTTCCTGTCGGCGGGCGTGGCCGTGGTCGTGGTGCTCGCGATCCCCGTGTTCTCCATCCAGCTCGGCCACATCGGCGACGGCGCCGATCCGACGTCCTTCACCGACCGGCGGGCCTTCGACCTGATGACCGACGCGTTCGGGCCCGGGTCCAACGGCCCGCTCACCGTCGTCATCGACCAGACGAACGTGCCCTCGTCGCAGCGTTCCGCTCTGGCCTCGAAGGCACAGAAGAGGCTCGACTCGGTGCAAGGGGCCGCCGCCGTCACGCCCCTGACGCCCACGCAGGACGGCGACGTCCTGATCGGCACCGTCTACTCGACCAAGTCGCCGCAGAACGCCACGACCACGGACCTGACCAACCGCCTGGTCGACCAGACACTGCCGGACGCGGTCGAGGGCACGGATGCCAAGGGCTATGTCACCGGCACGACGGCCGCCCAGGTCGACTTCCGTGACATCGTCGCTTCCCGGCTGGTCATCATCATCCTCGTCGTGGTCGGCCTGGCGTTCCTGATCATCCTGGCCGTGTTCCGGGGGCTGCTCGTCGCCGTCAAGGCGGCCGTCCTGAACGTGCTGTCGATCGCCGCGTCGTACGGCGTGGTCGTCGCGGTGTTCCAGTGGGGCTGGGGCGGGCCCGCGCTCGGTGTGCACGGCAAGGTGCCCATCGAGAGCTACGTGCCGATGATGATGTTCGCCATCATCTTCGGCCTCAGCATGGACTACGAGATCTTCCTGCTGTCCCGCGTCCACGAGGCGTGGCTGCGCACCGGGGACGCGAAGGGCTCCGTGGCGCACGCCCTGGAGATCACGGCCCGGGTGATCACCTGTGCCGCGCTCATCATGGTGAGCGTGTTCGCGGCGTTCATCGTCAGCGACAACATCGTCGTCAAGATGCTCGGACTGGGTCTGGCCGTCAGTGTCCTCATCGACGCGACCGTCGTACGCCTGCTCATGGTGCCGGCGGTGATGACGCTGCTCGGACGGCACGCCTGGTGGATGCCACGGTGGCTGGACCGGGTGGTGCCGCACATCGACGCCGAGGGGGCGAAGACCGGGGCGCGTCCGGCGGCTCACTGAAGCGCGACTCCCACCTCCGCCTCAACTCGCTTATGACACCGGCCGCCTGTGACGGCCGGACACCTCACCCCGAACCTCTGTGCCCGAAAAATCCACTTTTGCCGTTTTGTCCTGGCGGGTGTGGTTAATCGAGGAGGGTGCGTGCGGGACGGCAGCCGGAGCATGAGGAGTCGGCGGCGAGCCCTCGCACTCGGCCGGACGCGCCGAAACGCGGTGATCGTGCGTATGCCATCGCCGCGGACGGTGACGGCATACGCCTTCGCCGCGGACGGTCCGGATCGCGACGAGAGCGAATCCACGGGCGATGCCTGAGGGAGAAGACCCATGAGCGAGATGGCGAACGAGAGCACCAGTCGTGCTCAGCAGGCCGGGCAGACGGCGAAACAGGAGGCGTCGGCCACCGTCGGTCAGGCCAGAAAAGGGGCGAGTCAGGTCGCCGGCACCGCCGGCGACCAGGTCAGAGCCGTCACCGGTGAGGCCAGGGCGCAGGCCGGTGCGATGGCCGGTGACCTGCGGACGCGGGTCACCGAGGAGGCCGAGAGCCAGACGCGACGAGGAGCGCAGGTGATGCGGCAGTGGGCGGACGACCTGTCCGGTCTCGCGGACAGCGCTGACGCGGACTCGCCCGCCAGGAGCCTCGTGACACAGGCGGCCGACCGCGGTCACCGGGCAGCCGACTACCTGGACACACGGGGCGCAGGCGGTTTGGTCGACGACCTGCAGGACTTCGCCCGCCGACGCCCCGGCGCGTTCCTCGGCGGAGCGGTCGTGGCGGGGTTCGCCGTCGGACGGCTCGCCAAGGCCGGCAGCAAGGCCAACGGTTCCGGCTCGGGCCGGCCGGAGCGCACCGCCGGCGCTCCGAACCTGCCCGGGGACGCGGCGCCGGAGCTCAGGGAGGCATGAGATGTCGTCGCTCACGCCCCTCGCCCCGCGTCGGCACGCTCCGAAGCACCGCGGCGAGGAGGACAGCTCGATGGGGGAACTGCTGTCGACGGTGACCTCGGACGTGCAGCAACTGCTGCGCCAAGAAGCGGAACTGGCCAAGGCCGAGATCCGGGAGGAGGCCACCAAGGCGGGCAAGGCTGCCGGGATGTTCGGCGGAGCCGGTTTCGCCGGTTACATGGTGGCCGTCTTCCTGTCGCTGGCGGCGACGTTCGCCCTGGCCAACGTCATGGACATGGGATGGGCCGCGCTGATCGTCACCGGAGTGTGGGCGGTGATCGGCCTGATCCTCTACCGCCGGGGCCGCGCGCACATGCGCACCGTCTCGCCGAAGCCGGAGCAGACCATGCAGACACTGAAGGAGGACATGCAATGGGCACGGCACCCGACCGGATAAGGGCCGACATCGAAACCACGCGGGAGAGACTGTCCGAGGACGTCTCCCGGCTGGCCGACCGCGCCCGCCCCCGCCGGATGGTACGGCGTCGCACCCGGCGCGTCCGCGGCGCGCTGCACGGGGTCAGGGAACGGGTGATGGGCAGCGCCTCGGAAGTCACCGGGCAGACCGCCGACCGCACCCAGCAGGCCACCCGGTCGGTGCAGGAATCCACCGGGCAGGCCGCGGATACCGCGCGGCAGGCCGCCGGAAAGGTCGCCGGCGCCGCTCGTCAGACCGCCGGGCAGGCCGGTGAGGCGGTACGGGAGGCCCCTGAACAGGCGATGCGGCAGACGCAGGGCAACCCGCTCGCGGCCGGCCTGATCGCCTTCGGCGCGGGACTGCTGACCGCCTCGCTGCTGCCCACCTCGCAGGCCGAGGAGCAGGCGGCGGAGCGGGCCGGAGAGGCCGTCGAGCCCGTGAAGCAGGCCGCCTTGGAGTCCGCTCAGCAACTGAAGGAGGACGCCACCCGGGCCGGGCGCGAGGCCGCCCAGGAGGTCAAGGACACCGCCTCCGAAGCCGCCCGCGTCACCAAGGAACAGGCCGGAGAACAAGCCGGGCACGTCACCGACCAGGCCCGCCGCTCCGCACAGACCACGGCCGAGGAGACCCGTGGGCGCAACGGCAGCCCCGGATCGTAGGCGCCTGCCCGCCCGACCGGCCAACCGCATTCAAACAGCAGACAGCAGCACAGCCCGCCCCGACGGCGGGGACCTATCAATATCAACAATGCAGGAGATACCGGAATGATCACCCGAGAGCAGATCGACACCGTGCTGGACCACCCCGTGCTCGATGCCAGGGGCGACAAGATCGGCGACGCCAGGCACGTCTTCTTCGACGACGTCACCGGCGAGCCGGAGTGGGTCAGCGTACGGACGGGACTGTTCGGAACCAGCGAGTCCTTCGTACCCATCCACGATGCGGCCCTCGTCGAGGACCACCTCGAGGTGCCGTACGCCAAGAACCAGGTCAAGGACGCTCCCAACGTCGACATAGACGCCGGCGGGCACCTGTCCGAACAGGAGGAGCAGCGCCTGTACCAGCACTACGGCATCGACTGGGACGCCGCCTGGCAGGACGCACAGGCCGGCACCGGCCAAGGGATCGGCACCACCGGCACCGCCGGGACCGCCGGCACCGCCGGCACCGCCGACGACGCGATGACGCGGTCCGAGGAGGAAATGCACGTCGGTGTCGAACGCCACGAGGCCGGCCGGGCGCGGCTGCGCAAGTACGTCGTCACCGAAGAGCAGCAGTACACCGTCCCCGTACGTCACGAAGAGGTCCGCGTCGAGCGCGAGCCGATCACCGACACCAACCGGGACAGGGCGATGACCGGCCCGGACATCACCGAGGCGGAGCACGACGTCACGCTCTACGAGGAACAGCCCGTGGTGGAGACCAGGGCCGTGCCGAAGGAGCGGGTCCGCCTGACCACCGAAGAGGTCACGGAGGAGGAGACCGTCACCGGCGAGGTCCGCAAGGAACGCATCGAAACCGAGGGGACCGACGAGCACGGGGACCGGCGGCGCCGCCCCTGATCTCCGCCGGGCGCCCGGGGTGGGAGGGCCGAGACCCTCCCACCCCACACCGTTGCGTCTCGTCGAGCAGCATGCCCATCAGGGAGACGTAGATGATGCCACGCGCGGCGGAGAAGTAGCCGCCGTAGACGCCGGCCAGAGTCAGCCCCGTGAACAACAGGGGCCCGCAGGGACTCGGCCCGAGACGCGCGACGGCGACGGGATCCGGTGGGGTCCCGCCGCCGTTCACGGCTCACGTCCGGGGGTGGCTCCTAATCGCGCCGCACCCGGCGCAGGACGACAAAGCCCGCTATGACCAGCACTGCGCCCGCCGCGGCCGGCCAGAGCTGGGCTCCGGTGTCGGCCAGGCCGCCCTCGCCGACCGCCTGGGGCTCGGTGCGGGAGGGGCCCGACGGGGTCGGGGCGGCACTGGTCGCCGTGCCGACGGCCTGGGACTCGCCGAGGCCGTCCGCGTCCTCCTCGTCGTCGTCCTTCGCAGCGCCGCCCTGCCCGGCGGCCTTGCCGCCGTCCGCCGAGTCGGTGGCCTTCACCTCGGGCTGTGCCTTGCCGGGAGCGGTGGACGCGTCGCCGGGCTCCGGTTCGGGGGCCGGCCTGTCCGCCGGGGGCTTCGGGGCCTCACCCTTGCCGTCGTCACCGCCGTCGCCCTTGTCGCCGGGCTTCCCGCCGCCGTTGCCGTCCTGCGGGGCCGCGGGGGTCTTCGTCGGCTCGTCCTGCGGGGCTTCCGGCGCCTTGGTCGGCTCCTCCTGCGGAGCCTCGGGGGTCTTCGTCGGCTCCTCCTGCGGGGCCTCCGGCGTCTTGGTCGGCTCCTCCTCGGGCTCCTCGCCCGGTGCCGGGTCCTGCCCGCCGCCCGCCCCGGCTCCACACTTGCGGCCGTCGTTGATGCAGTCGACCATCTCCCCCATCAGATCCTCGTCGAAGATGTTGATGAAGTCGCCGTGGTCGGTGACCGGCTTGTGCAGCTGCTCCGGGAAGGAGTCGACCGCGAACAGCGGTGACGTACGGCCGCCGTCCTGCAGGCTCGGCGCGTCGATGTCGTAGACGATGCGCTGGACGAGCTGCGGGATGGGGCGGAAGCCGGACGGGCAGTTGCCGGAGGCGTCCGCGAACGCCACGTGGGTACGGTGGTTGGCGCTGTCGATGTTGCGGCCGTCCCAGCAGCTCTGGAACTTGAAGGTCCGTACGACGTCGCTGCCCTGCGGGCACAGCGGGTATTTGTCCTTCAGCTGCCGGTCCTCGAAGCCGGTGCAGCTCCAGGAGGCGTTGGCGTTGGCCGGGCCGTTGACGAACGACTTGGCGTCACCGGTGATGATGCGCAGCAGCCGCGGCATGGCCGTGACCTTCTCGCGGGGGTTGCCGACGAACGTCAGTGTGACCTGCTTCGGCGTCACGATCTCGCCCGCGTTGCCCTCGATGCCGCCGCCGGGCTTGCCGGCGTCCTGCTCCTGGGCTCCGTTCTGCAGACGCACGACGGGCCAGTAGTAGGACGACTTGTCGCCCTGGTCGTCGCAACTGGTTCCGGCCTTCGCCAGGTCCTGGTCGCTGGCGAAGGCGTTGTTGCCCTGATTGCCGACGTAGTCGTGGAAGTGATGGGCGCCGTTGGTGACACCCGGCGCGGCGATGATGTTGTCGGAGTTGAACAGCCCGTTCTCGTTCACGCCGCAGCTGGTGGCGAAGGAGCCGCGGGATGCGCCGCTCTCCTCGCGGGGATTGTTCACGTTGGGCTGGACGCTCTTGATGTCCGCGAAGTCGGCGGCGACGGGGCCGTTGCCCGCCTGTCCGCCATTGGCGCCCTGGCCCTGGCCGTTCTGCTGCCCCTCGCCTGCCTGGCTCTGCTCCTGGCCGGGCTGCGGGCTTGCGCCGGCGTCCTGGCCTTCGCCCTGGGCGGGAGCCTGGTTGCCGTCCTGGAGGGTGCAGGCGGCGAGGGCGTCGAGTCCCTCGGGGCGGTCTCCCACGCGGTCGATGGCGATGGCGATGCGCTCGAGGGTCGCGGCCCGCTTCTCCTTGAGCGGGTTCACGACCGCGCTGTCGGCGAAGCCGGGGTCCTGCTGCACCTGCTGGGCCGATTCGCTCAGCCGCTGGTAGGCCTTGGCGATCTGCTCGTCCAGGAGGGCGAGTTCCTTGTCGACCTCCCCCCGCGCCTGCTCGGGGACGGAGGTCAGCTTGCTGCCGACGTCCGGGCAGTCGATCGTGGCGCCCGCGGTCCGGACCCCCGTGCCGGACCGTGTCTGGGCGGAGTCACCGCCCGAACCACCGTCCGTGGCGGAGGCGTAGACGTTCGCGGCCATCAGGCCGCCTCCGCCGAGGATCAGTGCGAATGCGGCGAAGGTCGCGCGTCGTGGGCCTGTAGGGCGTCTTCGCGTGTTGCGTCCCAAGGGTGCTCTCCTGCGCTTGTGGCGTGCCGGGCATGAAAATCCCCTCGCCCCATACGTACGGGAGCGCCGCTGCGTTCACTCGCCTCGAAAACTTTCGGAGGATTCTCATGAAGCCCCAACCCGCCAGGGCCCCGCCGGACGCGCCGTCCGGCGGGGAGGCGCAGGTCAGCGGAAGTTCACGTCACTGCACAGGAAGTAGGTCTGGTCCATGTGCGAGGCCTGCCAGATCGTGTAGACGATGTGGCGGCCGCTCCGTCCCGAAGTGCTCACGGGAATCTCGTAGTTCTGGCTGGGCGCGTACCTGCCGGTGCGCTTGACGAGCTGGAGGTCGTTCCAGGTCAGCGGCCGGGTGGTGGGGTCGAAGCCCTGCCGCGTGACGTACACCAGGAAGTAGTCGGCGCCGTGACTGGCCTGGTCGTACAGCTTCACCGTGAAGTTGCCGGTGATGTCCGTCGTCTTCCAGGCGCCGACCGTGTCCAGGGAGTTGTACCGGCCGCCCTCGGTCCGGCCACCGCTGCACAGCTGGCCGTTGGGGACGACGGCCTGGAAGTTCCCCCCGGAGCCGTTGCGGTACAGGCCGTTCCAGTTCCACATGGCGTTGGCGTCGGCCCGCCACGCCTGCCAGCACATGGGGTCCTGCTGGGCCATGGCGGGGTTCAGATGGTCGTTGCCCCAGCGCTGCCAGCAGCCGTAGTTGCGGGAGGCCGGGTCGACGACCGAGCCGTGGGCGACGGCGGTGCCGCTCCAGGGAATGAGGCTGAGCAGCGCGGCGACCAGCACGCTCAGGGCGAGCGTCAGGCGGGACCTGAACCTGTGGGGCTGAAAGTCATGCGCATGACAATCCATGATTGCCTCTTTCAGGTGTGGGGGTGTCGTGCGTTCCGTCGTACTTTCGATCATGTTTCGATGTGGGAGCGCTCCCACTCTGCACAGGGTGCGCCCGCTGGTCACGGGTCCGCAATGCGCGTTTGCGCCACTTCCGCATCGGTCAGAGCCGGTCCAGGTCCTTTGTGGTGCGCCCGAGGAAGGTCGCCTCGCCCGGCTCGGGGACGTCGAGCTCCTCGAAGCCCATGCGGTCGTAGAAGGCCCTGGCCCGGGTGTTGGCCGTCGACATCGCCAGATGGACGGCAGGGACCCCCGCGTCCTGGAGCGCTCGCAGGAAGGTCCGCATCAGGCGACGTCCGTACCCGCGGCCCTGCCATGCGGGCAACAGGTCGATGTGCAGATGAGCGGGGTGGTCGGCCAGCTCGGGCAGCACCATCCGCTCAGGGTGGTGCAGCATGCCCGCCAATGCCTCGTCCGGGGTGCGCGCGGGGCTGGGCGGTTCCGGGTACCGGTCGGCCACCAGGGGCAGCCACTTGACCCGGAAGGCTTCGGCGAAACGCGGGGTGTCGGCCGTACCGAGGATGTAGCCGACCGCCTCTCCCCGCCCGTCGTCCAGTACGAAGGCCAGTTCCGGCTCCAGATGGACGTAGGGTTCCGCGAAGGTCGCCGGGAAGAGGCCCGGGTCCTCGTAGTGAGGGCGGCTGTCCTCGCCATGGTGGGCGGTGCGGACACAGATGTCGTCCAGGGCCGGACGGTCCTCGGGGCGGTAGGGGCGGACGGCGGGTGAGGTGGTCATGGCGGCATGGTGCCCGTGGGAGCGCTTTCTCAACTCGATACGCGGATCGGTCTTGCAGGTGCGCGGCTTAAGGGTTCGGCCTGGGGTTACCCGTCTCACATGGTGAAGCTGCATATTCCGGGACGAAAAGAACACACCGAATCCGAGGCCCCGCCTCCTGAGAGCCCGCCCCCAGGGGCCCGGGAGACCTCCGAGGCGGACCGCCCGGAGGCCCCGTCGGCGGATCGGCAGGACGCTCGTGACGCGGACCGCCGGGACGATCCCGCCGCCGTGGAGCGCCGGGAAGACGCCGCCACCGCTTTCGGGGAACCCGGACCGGACCCCGAGGTGGAGCGTGTGGCGCCGGACTCTCCGACCGACATGCCCCGGAAGTCGTGGGTCGCGGTGCTCAAGGGCAGTGTGCGGGAGTTCAAGGACGACGAGCTCACCGATCGCGCCGCCGCGCTGACGTACTACGGGGTGCTGGCGCTGTTCCCCGCGCTGCTGGTGCTGGTGTCGATGCTGGGCCTCACCGGCCGTTCGACCACGGACAAGGTGACCGAGAACGTCCGCGAGCTCGTCCCCGGCTCGGCGGGCGACATCATCACCCGGGCCGTCGACCAGTTGCAGGGCAACGCCGGCATCGGCTCGCTGATGGCGGTCGTCGGTCTGATCCTGGCGGTGTGGTCGGCGTCCGGGTACGTGGGGGCGTTCATCCGCTCCGCCAACGCCGTGTACGACATGCCCGAGGGCCGGCCGGTGTGGAAGCTGCTGCCGATGCGGGTGGGCGTGACGGTCTTGCTGCTGGTGATGGCCGTCGTCAGCGCGCTGATCGTGGTGTTCTCGGGCGGGCTGGCGCAGCAGGCCGGAGACGCCCTGGGCATCGGCGACACCGCGTTGACGGTGTGGTCGATCGCCAAGTGGCCCGTCCTGGTCCTGCTGGTCGTGAGCATGATCGCGATCCTGTACTGGGCGGCACCGAACGCCAAGGTGAAGGGGTTCCGCTGGATCACTCCGGGCAGTTTCCTGGCCTTGCTGATCTGGATGGTCGCCTCCGCCGGCTTCGCGGTCTACGTGGCCAACTTCGCCTCGTACAACAAGACCTACGGCACGATGGCCGGTGTCATCGTCTTCCTCGTCTGGCTGTGGATCACCAACCTGGCGATCCTGCTGGGTCTGGAGTTCGACGCGGAGACGGTTCGCCAGCGGGCCATCGCCGGTGGTCATCCGCCGGAGGCCGAGCCGTACACCCAGCCGCGGGACACCCGGGCGTGGGACGAGCAGGACCGGCGCCGGCTGGAAGAGACCGAAGAGACCTGACGGCCCGGGCGGTTCAGTCCATGAGTCCGGCGGCCACCGTCGCGCCCAGCTCCCAGCACCGCTCGAGGTCGCCCTTGTCCGGCTCGCCGGTCACGGTCACGGCCTCGGCGGTGCGGCGCCAGCCGAGGCCCGTCGTGACCGACTCGATGCCGCGTACCGCGCCGGTGACGTCGTTGCCGCCGTGCACCCAGTAACCGAAGGGGTGGCCGCGGGTGGCGTCCAGGCACGGGTAGTAGACCTGGTCGAAGAAGTGCTTGAGCGCTCCGGACATGTAGCCGAGGTTCGCGGGAGTGCCGAGGAGGAAGCCGTCGGCGGCGAGGACGTCGGAGGCGGTGGCGGACAGCGCGGGCACGCGGACGACCCGGACGTTCTCGATCTCGGGGTCCGTCGCCCCGGAGACGACGGCTTCGAACATCGCCTGGCAGTGCGGCGAGGGCGTGTGATGGACGATTAGCAAGGTGGCCACGGCACCTGACCTTGCCGTCCGGGCGCCCGCCACGCAAGCCCGGGCCCCTGCGCCGCGCGCGGTGCAGGGGCCCGGGGGGTCGCTGTCGCTCAGCGGTTTCCGCGACGGCGGATCAGCAGGCAGGCCACGAGCACGGCACCGGCGCCCGCCAGCAGGGCGGCACGGTGGTCGCGCACCTGCTGCGGGGCCTTGTCCTGCCAGACCTGCTCGGCCTGTGCGGCCTTCTCCTTGGCGCCCTGAGCGGCGGCGACGCCCTTCTGCTTGACCGGCTCGGGCAGCTTCTCCTCCACGGTGTGGGCGACGTGCGCGGCCTTGGCCCTGGCCTGCCCGCTCCACTCCTGTGCCTTGGCCCCGGCCTGTTCCCTGACCGCGACGGCCTTCTCGCGGGCGCGGGTCTTGACGTCGGCCCGGTCCGCCAGGGCCTGGACGGTGTCGCCCAGTTCGTGGCGGGTGTGCTCGACCTGCTCGCGCAGCTCCTCCTGGCTGCGGGCGGTCGGCTCGTCGTGCGGAGGCTGGGTCATCGCTGTGCACTCTCCTTGATCTCGGCCACGTCGGCCTTCACGCTGTCGATGGTCTGCTGCGGAGCGGGCGGGGTGGCGCTGCGCACCTGTTTGCGGCCGGCCAGCGCCGTCACGCCCGTGGCGACTGCCAGTACGCCTGTGACGATCAGCGCCGCCGCCCACACCGGCAGTGGGACGGCAAGGGCGGCGATCACCGTGGCGACGAGGGCCTGGAGGGTGACGAAGCCGAGTACGCCGGCTCCGCCGAACAGGCCGCCGCCCTTGCCGTAGCGTTTGCCCTTCTCCGTCATCTCGGCCTGGGCGAGACGCATTTCGCCGCGCACCAGGTCGGTCAGCTGCTCGGTGGCCCGTTGCACCAGCTCGCCCACCGGCTCCTCCCCGGCCGCCGGCGCGCTCCCTGTGCGGGGAGCGGCGGGGGCCGTGCGGTGCGTGTCCGCCATGACGATCACCTCCCGATCCGTAGTTCCTGGCCGAGTACCAGCGAGGACGGAAAAAACACCTGGTCGGACAACTCGTGATGACGAGGAGTGAGCGGCGCGAGATCTGGTACCCGTCCGTCGCTCACACACGAGAGAGGGAGGTTTCGCCTTGTCGCAGGTAGAGGAATCCATCGAGGTCCGCGTGCCGGTGCACACCGCGTACAACCAGTGGACGCAGTTCGAGTCCTTCCCCGAGTTCATGGACGGCGTCGAGCGCATCGAGCAGCGCACCGACACCCTCACGCATTGGGTGACGAAGGTCGGCGGACAGGCGCGGGAGTTCGACGCGGAGATCACCGAGCAGGTCCCGGACGAGCGCGTCGCCTGGACCACCGTGGGCGGCGAGGCGCGGCAGGCCGGTGTGGTGACGTTCCACCGCATCCAGGACGACACGACCAAGGTCATGCTGCAGATGGACTTCGACCCCAGTGGCGTGGCCGAGAACGTCGGCGACAAGCTGGGCTTCGTGAAGCGGCAGGTCTCCGGTGATCTGAAGCGGTTCAAGCAGTTCATGGAGGCTCGCGGGACGGAGACCGGCGCCTGGCGCGGCGAGGTCTGACCCGCAGAGGAGGAGGCCGCCACCACAGCCCGTGGTGGCGGCCTCTTCTCGTGTTCCGCCCTATGACGCCACCGGGGCGGCGATCCCGCTCTGGAAGAAGTGCCGGGCCTGGCGGCTCAGGTCGTTGAGACGCAGGGCCAGCTGCGCCGCGCCGTCGTAGAGGGCGTGGACGGCCCGGAGCCGCTCGAGACGGGGGGCCAGGGCCGACAGGGCGATGGCCAGCGCGACGCCGGCCCAGGCCACGGGCCCGAGCGGGGTGCAGCCGAAGAAGTGGCTGACGCCGGGGGTCTGGACGAGGACGGCGAGGACGGCGGCGGAGCCGAGGGCCGTGACCCACACCAGCGTGCTGTGACGCCGCCCGGAGAGGGTCTGCACGAGCTGGGCGCCGACCACACCGCACAGGGCCATGGTGGTGGAGCGGCGTTCGGTGCCGGGGGTGAGGCGGCCGATGAGGTACGCCGCGACCGCGCCGAAGCAGGTGGTGATGCCGCGGCGTCGGATGGAGCGCAGCAGGGGCACGCCGAGGACGTCGAGGCCCATCGGGCCGGTCGCCGCGTGCTCCGCGGTCGAGGGGTCACTGCTCGGGGTGACGGCCACGGCCATGGCCGGGAACATGTCGGTGAGCAGGTTGACCAGCAGCAGCTGACGGGTCGACAGGGGCGAGGCGCCGGCGAGCAGGGTGCCGAGGACGCTGAAGCCGACCTCTCCAGCGTTGCCGCCGATGAGGATGCTCACCGCGTCGGCGACGCTGCGCCACAGGGCACGGCCCTCGGCGACCGCGTCCACGAGGACGGACAGGTCGCCGGTGGTGAGCACGAGGTCGGCGGCGTTGCGGGCGGCCGCCGAGCCGCGCGACTCGACGCCGACGCCGACGTCGGCCGCGCGGATGGCGGCGGCGTCGTTGGCACCGTCACCGGCCATCGCCACGACCCGCCCGGCCTGTTGCAGGGCCTCCACGACGTGCAGCTTCTGCTCGGGTGCGACCCGGGCGATGACGCCCGCGCCGCGCAGGACCCGGACGCGTTCCCGGCGTTCCATGGCGACGAGTTCGTCGCCGGTCACCGCCTCCGTCTCCTCCGGCCAGCCCAGTTGCAGGGCGATGGCGCGCGCGGTCTCCGGGTGGTCGCCGGTGAGCATGACGGGCAGGATGCCGGAGCGGCGGAGCTCCGCGAGCAGGGCGTGCGAGGTGTCGCGCGGGACGTCGGCGAGGGCGACGAAACCGCTGAACTCCAGGTCCGCGAGCGGCGCGTCGAGTTCGGCCTCGGCGTCGTCGGCCCGGCAGGCGCGGCGGGCGACGGCGAGGACGCGCAGTCCTTGCCCGGCGAGCGTGTGGGCGGTGTCCGAGGCGTGGCCGGGCAGGTCCCGGCAGGCGGGCAGGATCGTCTCGGGGGCGCCCTTGACGACGAGGAGTTCACCCATGTCCGGGTCGCCGTCGCGACCGACGGCGGCGGCGTAGCCCCGGCGGGTTTCGAAGGGCAGCTCGCCGGTGGGGGCCCAGCCCTCGTCGGGCGGGGCGACGTCGAGGACCGCCTCGTCGGTGGCGTGCGCGACGCGGCGGCCCTGACCCGTCTCCTCCGGGGGGCAGGCCCGCGCGGCCAGCCGCACGATCGGGTCGGCCTGCTCGTCGTCCGTGGCGAGGACGGTGCCGTCGGCGGTGGCGACGCGGACGAGGCGCAGCGTGTTCTCGGTGAGGGTGCCGGTCTTGTCGAAGCAGACGGTGTCGACCCGGCCGAGCGCCTCCAGGGTGCGCGGGGTGCGGACCAGGACACCTCGGCGGGAGAGCCGGCGGGCCGCCGCCATCTGCGCGACGGTGGCGACGAGCGGAAGGCCTTCGGGGACGGCGGCGACGGCGACGGCGACACCGCCGCTGACGGCGCGCCGGACGGGGCTGCCGCGCAGCAGGGACAGTCCGGTCACGGCGGCGCCGCCGGTGAAGGTCACCGGCAGGGCCTTACGGGTCAGTTCCTGGAGCCGGGCTTGGACGCCGGCGGGCGGCGGGGTGCGGGCGGCGAGGGTGACGGCCCGGCCCGCCTCGGTCTGGTCACCGGTGTCCACGACGAGGGCGGTGGCCCGTCCGGCCACGACGGTGGTGCCCTCAAAGACCATGCAGGTGCGCTGCGCCACGGGGAGCCCGGGCGTGGCGTCGACACCCTTGGTCACCGGCAGGGACTCGCCGGTGAGCGCCGACTCGTCGACCTCCAGGCCGTCGACGTCCAGCAGCCGGGCGTCGGCGGGTACGACGTCGCCGGCACCGAGGCTGATCTCGTCGCCGGGCCGCAGCCTGGCGGCGTCGACGGTGACCGTGCGTTTGCGGCTGTCCTGTTTGCGGGCCTTGGGCTGCTGCCGGGCGGCGAGCCGGGCCAGGGCCTGTTCGGCGCGCAGCCGCTGGAGTCCGCCGGTCACGGCGTTGAGGTCCATGGCGCCGACGACGAGCAGCGCGTCGACGACCGAACCGAGCAGCGCCGAGGCGACGGCGCCCGTGGCGAGGACCGGGGTCAGCGGGTCGTCGAGTTCGCGGCGTACGGCACCGGCCGCCTGCCACGTCCAGCGGGCGGGGGCGAGTGCCGGGTGCCGGGTCACACGTACGGCCTGCTGCCGTGAGCGGTCCGCGGCGAGGGCCAGTCCGCGGGGCTCGGCGTCGCGGTCGGCGCGCCCCAGCCGGTCCCGGGCCTCGTGGGGCTCCAGGGCGTGCCAGGGGATGTGCAGCCGGGGTGGGGGTGGGGTGGCCCGGGCGACCCGGACGGCTTCGAGCCAGCCGGTGATCAGGGCGCCCGCGGCGGCGATGTTGACGGGGGCGTGCCGGGTGAGGGGCCACAGGAGGTGACGGCCCGGGGGCTGCCCGCCGCGGGCGACCAGGAGCCCGGACAGGGCCGCGCCGGCGCGGGCCAGGGTCTGCGACCGGCGTCCGACGCGCCGGGCCGCGGGGATCGCCGTGAGCAGCCTCCAGACATCGGCGAGACCTTTCGGGGCCAGCACGTCGACGCCCCAGGTGACGGCTGCCCGTCCATCGGTGAGGGCGATGGCCACGTCACCGGCGGGCAGCCCGGCGGCGAGGTGCCCGCCGCCGGACTCGTGCAGACGGGCGACGGTCACGACCACGCGTCCCTCGGCCTGCAGGGCCCGTACGACGTCCCCGAACGGCTTGGCGGTCGGGGCGACCTCGTCGGCGAGCCGGGTGATGTCCTTCAGGTCGGAGCCGCCCGCGATCACGACGTGCAGTCCGGCCCGGCGGGCGGCGTCCAGGACGGCCTCGGCGAAGGGGTGGACCGGGTCGTCGGGCAGACCGTCGTCGGCGCCGTCCTGCCGCAGGCTGCGCAGGGCGTCGGCGTGCAGGACGAGGGCGTCGGCGATCTCCAGCTGCCGCAGGCGCTCTCCGTTGCGCAGCAGGATCCCGGCGTGGGCGAGGAAGCTGCCGAGGGTCGCGCCGAAGGCGGCCGGTCCGTAGCGGGCCGCCTTGGGGGATCCGGCGAGGACCGCTTCGGCCGCGTCCCTGGCGCTGTGGGTGACGAGGAGGGTGGCGGCGGCGCCGGCGAGGCTGCCGGTGCTGGCGTGGGAGGCGTACTCGGCGGCCGGGGTCACTTTGAGCGGCGGCCGGATGTCCGCGGGGCAGGACACGCTGGTGCGCCGGTGGTGGCAGACGTCGTCGTGCAGTGCCTCGAAGGCCGCGGCCCTGGCCACCGTCTCCGTGAGCTGGTTGCCGCGCAGGACGCCGTCGAGCACGAGGGCCAGCGGGGTCTGGCCGATGCCGTGGGCGGCGGCGTTGGCGGCGGCGAGCAGGAGTTCCATGCCGGACGCGCCGAACCGCTGCCGGAGCAGGGCCCGGAAGCGGGGGTTCTCGCGCAGCAGCGTGACGGTGGCGGTGATGACGCGTGAGGTGGGAGGCAGTCGCAGGGACCGGCCGGCCAGGGCACCGGCCGCTCCGGCGGCGTCCAGCAGGATCGCCGCCGCGATGACGCGTACCTCGGCGGGGTCGCCGGGGTGGCTGGTGTCCCGGAGGGTGGGGTCGGCGCCCTCTTCGAGACCGAGGCGGGTGGCGAGCGCGGTCGCCCGCTCGGTGACGCGGTCGGTGGCGACGTCCTCGGCCACGGTGACCACCAGGCGGCCCAGTCCCCCGTCCCAGTACGCCGTGAGGACGTCCGGGTGCTCCACGAGTTCCTCGGCGACTCGGTGGGCGAGCGCTCCGGGATCGCCGTCGGAGTGCCGCAGTGCGAGGTGGAGGCGCTGCCCGGCCGTCCAGTGCTGTCCGCCGGTCAGGGCGTTGCGCGCGACGTTGCGGACGCGGCGGGTGGTGTCGTAGACGGACGTCACCGACCGGGCGGTGCCGCGGGCGGCGCCTGCGGCCGCACCGGCCACGACCCCGACGAGTGGGGTGACGTCGAAGCGTGTGAGCATCTGCTGCTGTCCCGACTCAGCCGGTGGGGCGGCTGTCGTGTGTGTGTCCGTGGGGGTGTTCGTCGCCGTGGTGTGCGGTGGCCTCGGCGACCTGCTTCAGAGCGGAGGCGGTGGCGGTGTCGCCGACCTTGGCGGGCTGTTCGTGGACGTGCTGTTCCGGCTGGTCGTGCCGGTAGTGGGAGGAGGCGAGCCTGCCGCCGGGGCCGTACCCGGAGGTGTCCTCGTCGTCCTCGTAGGCCCGGGCGGAGCCGCTGCTTCCCGTTCCTGTTCCGCCGTTCGGTGACGCGCCGTCGGGCCGCTGTTCGGGCCGCGGCCGGGTCAGCCAGGCGACGGCGGCTCCGGTCACCGCCACCGGCCACTCCACCACTCCGGCCACGCCGAGCACCCCGGCGCCGGCGTAGACGGCCATCCGGCGGCCGCGTGGCGAGACGGCGCCGATCATGTCCAGCGCGCCCGTGGCCGCCTTGCCCACCTGCTCCGCGCCCGGCAGATGCCGCAGGCCCGAGGCGACGGCCCGCAACGGCTGCGGAAGATCCGACGAACGTGATGTCTCCTGGTTCATGTCGACCTCCACAAGCGCGTTGCCGGCGGCGTGATTCGACTTCCCACCCCTTTGCCCCATATTCCGCCTTTGGTCGAGTATGCGCTTGTCTTGTTCGGCCGGGTGCCGGGATCCTCCGGGGCGGTCGGCCGGGTGAAGGCGCGTGGAAGCCGTCCGTGTCGGGCCGGGAGCGCCGGGTACTCAAAGCAGGCACACAGGCCGTCTCGGGTCCGGACACCGCACGGGAGCGGAGTGTCCGGTTCGGCGAAGGAGTGGTCATGACGCAGAACGGTGATGACGCGACGCTCGTCCGGCGACCGGGGATCCCCGACCTCCGGACGGCACCGGACGGTGCCGAGCCCGCGCCACCACAAGATCCGCAAGCCGACCAGCCGCTGCAGGAACTCCCCCAGGACCGGAATCAAGCGCTCCTGGAGGCGGCCAAACAGGTCGGCGCCCTGCTGAAGCGCAAGGGGCACCTGTTCGCACTGGCCGGGAGCGTGGCCGCGTACGCCCACGGCGGCGAGAAGAACCTGCAGCACGACGTCGATTTCGCGATCCGCCCCGAGGACGCCGAAGCGGTGGCGGCCACGCTCCACGAGGCCGGGCTGACGGTGTACACCCCGCCGGAGGACTGGCTGATCAAGGCCACGTGCTTCGGCCAGCCGGTCGACCTCATCTTCGAGCTGGCACACCGGCCGGTCGGCGCGGACATGCTGGAGCGGGCGCAGGAGCTGTCGGTCGACTCCGTGCGCATGCCCGTGCTGGCCCCGACCGATCTGCTGTGGAGCCTGACCGCCGCGTTCTCGGAGCACCACTGCGACTTCGGGGCGGCCCTGCCCATCGCACGCGCCCTGCGGGAGAAGGTCGACTGGGAGAAGGTACGGCGCGAGTGCGGGGACGAACCCATGCCGGCGGCCTTCTTCTTCCTCCTGGAACGCCTGAACGTCATCTGAAGGAGCACCCATGAGCACCCACGGTTCCCACGACCCGGGCGGCGGGCCGCCGGCCGAGAACCTGGACTACCGGATCGCCCACCTCCAGGACCGCCTCGCCTCCGGCGAGCTCGGCGAACTGGGCGTACGGGTCGAGGCCCGCGGCCGGACGGTCCTGCTCACCGGCACCGTGCCCTCGGCGCCCTGCCGCGACGAGATCGTGCGCACCGTCCACGAGGAGCTCGCCGGACTCCCCGTGCACAGCGACCTCGTGGTCACCGAGGCGTCCTCCCCCGACCACGCGGAGGAACTCTCATGATCCGCGTCGCAGCCGTCGGAGACATCCACATGGGGCCCGACAGCCAGGGCGTGCTCCGCCCCGCCTTCGAGACCCTGCACGAGTGCGCCGATCTCCTGCTGCTGGCCGGAGACCTGACCCGGCACGGCACGCCCGAGGAGATGCGGGTGGTGGCCCGGGAGGTTCAGGACCTGGCCGTTCCGGTCGTCGCCGTCCTCGGCAACCACGACCACCACGACGACCGCCCGGACGAGGTCACGGCCATCCTCCGGGACGCCGGCGCGCAGGTGCTGGAAGGGCAGAGCACGGTCGTGGAGAGCGGCGGGACGCGGATCGGCGTCGCCGGGACCAAGGGGTTCGGGGGCGGCTTCGTGGGCCGGTGTGCCGGGGAGTTCGGCGAGCCGGTGATGAAGGAGTTCGTCCAGCACTCACGCCGGTGCGCCGACGGTCTGCGGACCGCCCTGGAGCAACTGGCACGGGACGGCTGTGACGCGCGGATCGCCCTCACCCACTACTCCCCCGTCCCGGACACCCTGGCGGGCGAGCCGCTGGAGATCTACCCGTTCCTGGGGAGCTATCTGCTCGCCGAGGCGATCGACACCGCCGGCGCCGACCTCGCGGTGCACGGGCACGCGCACGCCGGCACCGAACACGGCATGACCAGCGGCGGCGTGCGGGTGCGCAACGTCGCCCAGCCGGTCATCGGGCGGGCCTTCCACGTTTACCACCTGCCGGCACGGGAGTCCGCCGCGGTCGGCGCCGCCGCCCAAGGCGACCGCCGCCTGAAATAACACCGGGAATCAGGCCGCGACGAGCTCCCGCTCGCGGTCCGGGGTCTTGACCTTGGGCTTCTTGTTCGGCAGCGAGAGCCGGAAGACCTTGCGCCACGCGGAGTACACCTGCTTGGGCAGCGGCCCGGTGACGTACTCCAGCTCGTACTTCTCGAACAGCGCGCGCACCTTCACCGCGACCTCGGCGTACCGGTTGCTCGGCAGGTCCGGGAACAGGTGGTGCTCGATCTGGTGCGACAGGTTGCCGGTCATGAAGTGCATGGCCCTGCTGCCGCTGATGTTGGCCGAGCCCATCATCTGGCGCAGGTACCACTCACCGCGCGTCTCACCCTTGATCGACCGGCGCTCGAAGACCTGCACGCCCTCGGGGAAGTGCCCGCACATGATCACCGAATGGGACCAGATGTTGCGGACCAGGTTCGCGGTGAACGTGGCGGCGAGCGTGGGGAGGAACGACGGGCCCGACAACAGCGGGTGGATCACGTAGTCCTTGAGCACCTGCCTGCGGATCTTGCGACCCACGGCCTTGGCCCGCGCGCGGAACTCCGGGTTCTTGCGGCGGCGCTTGTGCAGGTTCTTGCCGAGCTCCAGGTCGTAGGCCGCGATGCCGTACTCGAAGAAGCAGGCGTTGATGAAGTTCCACAGCGGCTGGCCGAGGTGGAACGGGTGCCACTTCTGGTCCTCGTCGACGCGCATGATGCCGTAACCGAGGTCGTTGTCCTTGCCGATCACGTTGGTGTACGTGTGGTGCAGCTCGTTGTGCGAGTGCTTCCACTGGTCGGCCGGCGACACGTGATCCCACTCCCAGGTGGTGGAGTGGATCTTCGGGTCCCGCATCCAGTCCCACTGGCCGTGCAGGATGTTGTGGCCGATCTCCATGTTGTCCATGATCTTCGCCACGGACAGACCGGCGGTGCCGAGCAGCCACGCGGGCGGGAACATCGAGAACAGCAGCACGCCCCTGCTGACCAGCTCGAGCTTGCGCTGCGCCGAGATGACCTTGCGGATGTAGGCGGCGTCCTGCTCGCCGCGGCCGGCGATCACCTCGTCGCGGATCGCGTCCAGCTCGCGGCCGAGCTCCTCGATCTGCTCCGCGGTCAGGTGGGCGGTGGGGTCGATGGCGGTCAAGGTGGTCCTACCGTTCGATGTCGCAGGGGCCCGCGGCGGCGGACACGCAGGTCTGGATGAGGACGCCCGGCTCGGCCTCGGTGATCTCGCCGGTGCGCAGGTCGCGGACGGCGCCCGCCTTGAGCGGCGTGATGCAGCCGAAGCAGATGCCCATGCGGCACCCGGAGGGCATGAGCACGCCGGCCTCCTCGCCGACGTCCAGCAACGGCGTGGCGCCGTCCGCGTCGACGGTCTTGCCGGTGGCGCTGAACGTGACCTCGCCGCCGTCGCCGGCGACGACGATGCTGGGGCGGAAGCGTTCGATGTGCAGGCGCTCCAGGACGCCGTGCTCGCTCCAGTGTTCTTCGGCGGCGTCGAGCAGGCCCGCGGGCCCGCAAGCCCAGGTCTCGCGCTCGGCCCAGTCGGGCACGAGTTCGTCGAGACGGGCGATGTCGAGCATGCCGTCCGTGTCGGTGTGCACCTCGGTGAGCCGCAGCTTCTTCTCCGCCACCAAGTCGTGCAGTTCGTTGCGGAAGATCACGTCTTGCGGCTGTGGCGCGCAGTGGACCATGACCACGTCGTCGAACTCGATGTCGCGCAGCATGCCCATCACGGGCGTGATGCCGCTGCCGGCCGTCAGGTAGAGCACCTTGGCGGGCTCGGCCTGCGGCAGCACGAAGTCCCCGGTCGCCTGGTCGAGCTGGATCAGCGTGCCCGGTTTCGCCCTGCGGACCAGGTGGTTGCTGACCTTGCCGTCCGGGATCGCCTTCACCGTGATCGTGACGCGGCCGTCCTGGCGGTTCGTCGGCGAGGTGATGGAGTAGGCACGCCACAGGCGCACCCCGTCGACGTCGACCCCGATCCGTACGTATTGACCGGCTGTGTGGCCGCGCCAGCCCCGTCCCGGCCTGATCACGATGGTCGCCGCGTCACCCGTCTCGGGGTGCACGGCCTCGATGCGCCCACGCAGATCAGCGCCCGCACGCAGCGGGCTGACCAGGTCGAGGTAGTCCGACGGCAGCAGCGGCGTCGTGACCATCTCCAGCAGTTTCCAAGCCCTGCTGCGGAGGGCTGCACTCGTCATGGCTCCAGCTTGCTGCGCCGTAGGCGTAAAGTCCTGACCGCAGGACGTAAATCTGGTCGGCTGAATTGTTCGCAGGGAACAAAAAATGAGCCATGCAATCCGCAGAGCCAGCGAGCTGGCTCTGGATGAGACGACGGTCACCGCACTTCGGGCCGCGCTGAAGACCACCGCCGACGAGGTCGTCCAGGCGATCATCGACGAGGTCCCTCCCTACGCCAACGCCCTCGCGGGCCACATGGGCGGCACCATCCGCCGAGCCGTACGCACCGCCCTGGGGCACTACCTGGACCTCGCGAGCGGGAACGCCACAGGCGGCGACGCCGGTGACGCGGCCTACGAGCTGGGCCGGGGCGAGGTGCGCGACGGCCGTTCGATGGACGCCCTCCTGAGCGCCTACCGCGTCGGCGCCCGCGTGGCCTGGCGATGCCTGGCGGCCGGTGCCGTACCCGCGGGTCTGCCCGCCGCCGAGGTCGCCAAGTTCGCCGAGCTCACCTTCGCCTACATCGACGAGCTCTCCGCCGCGAGCGCCGCGGGCCACGCCGACGAACTGGCCGCCCAGGGCAGGGCCCACGAGCGCCACCTGGAGCACCTGGCCCGCGACCTCCTCGCCGGCGCGAGCCCGGACGTACTGCTGGCCTCCGCTCAACGGGCAGGGTGGCAGCCCCCGGTTTCGCTGACCGCGGTCCTGCTGCCCGCCTCCCAGGCCCGGCCCGCCTACCGCGCGCTCGACCCGAGCACCCTCGTCCTCGACGATCTGCCGGACGCCACCGGTGTGCTGCTCGTCCCCGACGCCGACCGATCACATCTCTTGAGGCAGGTGACCGACCGCACCGCCGTGGTCGGCCCGGCTCGGCCGTGGACCCGTGCGTCCGCCTCGTACGCACGAGCCCTGCGCGCCCGCTCCCTCTCCTCCGATATTCGCGACACCGAGGACCACCTGCCCGAGCTGGTGCTGAGCGCCGACACGGACGCGCTCGCAGACCTGCGTGCCCGAGCCCTTGCACCGTTGCGGACCTTGCCTGACGCGACCGCACGACGCCTGGAGGAGACGTTGCGGGCGTGGCTGCTGCACCAGGGGAGGCGGGAAGAGGTGGCGGCGGCGTTGTTCGTCCATCCCCAGACAGTCCGGTACCGGATGTCGCAGCTGCGGGAGCTCTTTCCGGATCTCGCATCGCCGCACCGGGTCCTTGAACTTACGCTGGCGGTCGCTCTTCGGGGCAGCTGACGCGTACTTCGACCGCCCACGACCGCCCCTCTCGACGCCTCTCACCCTCACCACAGTCGGGTGCCCGGGGCGCCCTTGAACGGTCGGCCGGCGCACTTCACCCTTACGTCACGGTCGTCCTCCCGTATGACGGGCGGCCGCGGGTAGTCCCCAACCGACTCGGGCGTCCGCGGGGCGAAACGCGGCACGGGCTCTTCCATCGGGTCCAGATACACCTCGTCCTCATAGTCCGCCCCAGCAGTCACGCGGTCGACTACGAGTGGATACCCATCCATAGGGGAAGGGCGGGCGCACCGGCATGCCTTGGAGCGCCACAGGGGTGTGGTGCCCGACCAGAGCCGGCGTTCCTCACATCCCACTTGCCCTGGAGTGCGCTCCACGTCATAGCGTCGAGGACGCGACGGTGCACGAAGCCGTCACAGCGCCCGCTCCTCCTGGGATGCCGGGCGGTGGCATTCATGTCTGGATGGACGGGAGACTTCGTGCCGCCCGAAGGACGATCAAGCGTGCAGGGAAGGCTGGGACACGACATGCAGAAGCGCAGTCTGCGGGAATTGCAGGTATCGGCCATCGGCCTGGGGTGCATGGGCATGTCCGCCTTCTACGGAACCGCCGACGAGGAGGAGGGCGTCGCGACGATCCGGCACGCCCTCGACCTCGGGGTGAACTTCCTCGACACCGCGCAGATGTACGGACCGCTCACCAACGAGTCCCTCGTGGGCAAGGCGATCCGGGGGCGCCGCGACGAATACGTGATCGCGACGAAGTTCAACTACCGGATGGACGACGCTGTACCGGGCGACATCAGCACGGTCGGCCCGCAGGACGGATCGGCCGAACACGTCCGCAGCTCTGTCCACGGCTCCCTGAAGCGTCTGGGAACCGACCACATCGACCTGTATTACCAGCATCGGGTCGACTCGAACGTGCCGATCGAGGAAACGGTCGGCGCGCTGGGCGAACTGGTCGCCGCGGGCAAGGTGCGCTGCATCGGGCTGAGCGAGGCGAGCGCCCAGACCCTCCGGCGTGCGCACGCCGTACACCCGGTCACGGCCGTGCAGAGCGAGTACTCGCTGTGGTCGCGGGACGTGGAGGCCGAGGTGCTGCCCGCCTGCAGGGAGCTGGGCATCGGCTTCGTACCGTACTCGCCCCTCGGTCGCGGCTTCCTCGCCGGGCGGTTCACTTCGCCGGACGACCTGGACGCCGACGACTGGCGCCGCCAGAACCCGCGCTTCCAGGACGCCAATCTGGAGGCGAACCTGCGGCTGGCGGCGAAGGTGAAGGAGATCGCCGCCGAGAAGGACGTCACGCCGGCTCAGCTGGCCATCGCTTGGGTGCTGGCCCAGGGCGAGGACCTGGTGCCGATCCCGGGCACCAAGCGCCGCGCCTACCTGAAGCAGAACGCCGCCGCCGCCGTCATCGAACTGACGAAGGACGACCTGGCCCGGATCGACGCGGAGTTGCCCGAGGCCGCGGGTGAGCGGTACGACGAGGCAGGCATGCGGTCCGTCAACCGATAGGCGGGGCGCACGCCCCACGGGGGTCCGGACTCGTCGAGTGACCGTGACCCCCGGTCGAGGCGCCCACTGCCTTCGACCGCTTCGAGTACCTCTGGCCGCCGTACCCGGCAGGGGCTACTCACCCGCTGGCTGGGCCCACCTCTCCGGCGCGTACTCCGGCCTGGATCGGGATCTCGCGTCCAGGTGGTTCGGCAGCACCGTCCGGTCATGGACATGCTGTTAGGCTTCGCCCACTCGCGTGGGGGGCGCGGCCGGGGGGCCGGGGGACATGCCAGGGCGTTGCCGTCGTCCCACCATGCCTTCTTCTTGCCTTCCAGGAGGAACGGTGGCCCGACTCGGCCGACGCAGTCACAGACCGGCGCTTGGTTCACGTCCAGCACAGCCCGGCCGGGGGGCGGTACGCACGGCGGCCGTCCTGGCGACGGCGCTGACGCTCAGCCTCCCGCCGGCCGCCCTGCCGCACTCGGCGGCAGCCGCACCACAGCCGGCGCCGGCGGCCGGTGAGTTCGTGCTGCCCGCCGCTCCACGTGCCGTTCCCCGGGCCACGCAGATCCTCAACGCGGGGACCAGCGGCTTCCTCTGGGCCCAGGAGGGCGACGACCGGCTCCTGTGGACGGAGTACGACACCGCCACCACGACCACGCTGGAGCAGCGGCTGGACGTCCCGGTGCGGTACGACATCGACAGCGGCTACTTCCGTGAGGCCGCGTCCTTCCAGCCGGGCTACTACGGGGACGGTTCCGACACGGTCGCCCTCTACTCGGAGGAGGACGCGCGGGTCACCCTGCTCCGGGGCGCGGGCACCTCGGGCGGCGCCGCCGTGGTGCCGGTGCCGCAGGGCCACACCTACCGCGGCACCTTCGGCGACACCGTTCTCACCAGTACCAGCGGCGTCGACGGCAACCCGAACACCTACCAGCTGTCACGTGTGCGGGACGGGGGCGACGTCGTACGGACGCCCGTGCAGGGCCTGCCGGCCGGGGCGTCCGACGTGGTGGTCGAGGACGGCGACGCGCGGTCCGTCATCGTCCGCTACGACCTCGCCGACGGCGAGGGGACCCAGCGGCACTGGGGCGTCATCGAGCTCTCCCTCGGTGTGTTCGGCCATCTGCCCGACCGGGTCGAGGGCGGGGACGCCTGGGAGGTGAGCGGCTTCCGGCTGGGCACCCACTCGATCCTGCGGCTGCGTGCCGGGCGCGGCAAGGCGGACCTGTACGACCGGGACAAGCCGTCCACCGCGCCCCGTACCTTCGACACGGACTCCCTGACCTACCAGGCCGCGTACGGGATCGTCGGCGACAAGCTCCTCGGCCTCGAACCGGTGGCGCCCGGCGACAACAAGTACCGGGGCCAGCCGCTGTGGGCCCTCTCCTCCCGTGCCACGGACACCGACATGACCAAGGTCATGGACCCGGCCGCGCACGGACTCGTCCAGGCACCGGACGGCTCGGTCCTGGTGGCGGGCGCCGCGCAGAACGTCGAGCAGGGTGACCTCGACTGGGGCGTGTACCGGGTCTACCGGGCCGGCGACGGAACGGTCATGCGCAAGCGTCTGACCACCGTGCAGCCGATGCCGGCGCAGGTCTACGGGCTCTCGCTCGGCAGCGGCATCCTCACCACGGCCGGCAACAGCACGCTGTACGAACCCGGCACGATCATCGGCGCCTACCGCAGCACCCGGTTCACGACGAGCGGCACCCCGAGCATCGCCGAGGAAACCGTGGACGGGCTGGTCGGCGGACGGGAAGGCGACTGCGACGCCGGTGGCACCCACTGCCTGCCGATGTTCGCCGACGGCACCGGCCGCCACGGCCGCCGCAACGCCACCGAGTCCGGTCTGACCATGCTGCGCGCCAACGGCGCCAAGGACTGGGGCCCGACCCTCGACACGGGCGACTCCACCCCGCAGCTCAAGGGACTCTCCGGGCGGTACGCGGTCATCGACGGCGCCTCCTCCGGCACGCAGTACATCGGGGAGTTCGCCGACGGTGCCGCCGGCAAGGTGCTGCAGAAGCGGGACCGGGTCGCCGCCGCGGTCTGGGGCGGCACGCTGTGGAGCGGCGCGGCCACGGGAGGGAAGGTCACGGCCACGCGGCTCCCGTCGGGCACGGCCGTGGAATCCTTCACCACCCGCAACGGCTGCACTCCGTCCGACCTCCAGGCCGTAGGCCGCTGGGTGTACTGGACCTGTGTGGACTACTGGGGTGACGTGCAGGGCTCGGGCGTCTACGACCGTACGGCCAAGCGGACCGCCACCGCTCCGGCGGGCAGGGTCCTCCTCGGCGACGGTTATCTCGTAGAGCGCGTCGGCGGCTCCCAGTCGGGCAGCGGGCTGAAGCTCATCGACCTGCACAACGGGCTTCCGTCGAGCGGCGATCACACGGAACTGCCCAGCCGCAAGCTGGCCGACTGGACCGACATCGGCCAGGACCAGCTCAGGGCCGGCTTGAACTGGACGGTGGACCGTTTCGGCGGCGGCATCGCCTATGCCGACCGCGAGCAGCGCGTCCACCTCGTACCGGCCGGCGTTCCCACGTCCGTGCTGTCGGCCGTCGACTCCACGGTCACGTCCGGGGCCGCGAGCTGGTCCGGCAGCTGGTGGCTGTCGAAGCCCGCCGCCGCCTGGAAGGTGACCGTCCGCAACAAGGCGTCCGGCGCCACCGTGCGGACGCTGTCCGGCTCCGAGGCCCGCGGTCTGCTGAAGGCCGCCTGGGACGGCAAGGACGCCACGGGCCGACCGGTCACCAACGGCACCTACACCTGGACGCTCACCGCCCAGCCCGCCGACGGTCAGGGCACCGCCCTCAGCCTCTCGGGCAGCGTCGCGGTGACGGCCGGGGCCGCTGCGCCCCGCGACCACGCGGGCAAGGACGGCGTCGGCGACATCCTCACGCTCAACGCCTCGGGCGCCCTCACCATCCAGCGCGGTACCGGGTCGGGCACGCTGTCCGGCAAGGTCTCCGGCGCCGGCTGGCCCACCACCTCGCGGTTCGTGCCGCTCGGCGACCTCAGCGGCGATCGCTGCAACGACGTCCTGGTCCGGCCGAGCAGCGGCGCCCTGCGCGCCTACCGCCCGGCGTGCGGAGCGGCGGTGACACCCTCGACGCCGTACACCACGCTCTCCGCCTCCGGCTGGACCCAGTACGACGTGCTGACCGCGCCCGGTGACGTGAGCGGTGACGGCCGCCCGGACCTGATCGCCCGCAACGCCTCGACCGGCACGGTCTACCTGTACGAGGGCACCGGTACGGGCATGTTGTCGGCGCGCGTGAAGCTGTACGACGACTGGAAGTCGTACAAGAAGGTCGTCGGGGCCGGTGACCTCGACGGCGACGGCATCGGCGACCTGCTCGCCCAGGACAAGTCGAACAACCTGTACCGGTACCCGGGCACCGGCAGAGGCACGTTCAAGGCCCGCGTGAAGGTGTTCTCGAACTGGGGCGCTTCCTACGACGCGGTCGTCGCGGTCGGCGACATCACCGGCGACGGCAGGACGGACCTCCTCTCGCGCGACACCGGCGGCAACCTGTACCGCAACAGCGGTGACGGCAAGGGGTCGTTCAGCGGCCGCACGAAGATCGCAACGAGCTGGCAGGGGTACAAGGCCGTCATGTAGGGGACGGCGTCGGTCTCCTGGCGACCGCTGCCGGGCCCGGGCGGCCCGGGCCCGGCAGTCACGCGAAGAGCCCGGGCCCCGTCGTTTCCGCCGCTGACAAGGCATCGCAGGCTCTGGTTCGAGCAGCAGGACGGCGGCTCACCTCCGCTCGCGCGGAGAGGACCAGGTTGCGCGCCACCTCGGACACATGGGCCGGCTCCCCTCCACCGACGCGAGCGCCAGGCCCCGGAGCGGCTCCGCCAGAAGGCGGAGGGCCCACGCCGTGGCCTGCCCACACGCGGAATACGGGTCCGGGATCGGTCAAGGCTCATGTGGTGATCCCCGTCCCTCGCTCGGGCCTGGGGCTGCGACACCGCGAATCTGCCTCGACCCGCTTGTCGCCCTCTCACGCCGCGCGCGTTACACCGGCGCGGCGTCTTTCTGTCGACCGCCGCCACGCGCACCGAGCCGCGGGTGTACCGCCTGTGGTGTGAACCCCCCGCACGTCGTGCCCGTTTAAGGCATTTTGTCTGCTTAGCATGCGAGCTCCGCGCTCCGCACGCCGACGATGTCCCCATACATCCGCACGGGAGCGCAACCGCCCCGTACGAGAGGACACCAGATGGCGCTGACGGGCCGTCGCAGAGCACCGTCCGAGCATGCCTTCTCCCCGCACGACGATGTGCTGCGCACCGCCGCGCCGCACGTCGCCCGCCGCCGGTTCCTGACGGTCACCGCGGCGGCGACGATGCTCGCCTTCGCCACCAACCGGCCGGCCCGCGGCGCCACCGCCGCTCCCGAACTCGCCGCCACCCGGGTGTCCGACGACCCGTTCACCCTGGGTGTGGCCTCCGGCGACCCACTGCCCGACTCGGTCCTGATCTGGACCCGGCTGGCCCCCGAGCCGTTCGCCGAGGACGGCGGCCTGGGCCAGCAGCGGGTCGCCGTCGACTGGGAAGTGGCCCTGGACGAGTGGTTCGCCATCGTCGCGCAGCAGGGCACCGCCACGGCCCATCCGGAGTACGCCCACAGTGTGCACGTCGACGTCAAGGGCCTGATGCCGGACAGCCACTACTACTACCGGTTCAGGGTGGGCGACTGGATCAGCCCCACCGGCCGGACCCGTACGGCGCCGGCCCCGGGCACGGACACCACGCGCATGCGGCTGGCCGCCGTGGCCTGCCAGGCCTACCAGGACGGCTACTACACGGCCTTCCGGCATCTGGCGCAGGAGGATGTCGACGTGGTGTTCCACCTCGGCGACTACCTGTACGAGTACCCGGTGGACTCCGCCGGTGGGGCCCGTCGCTACACCGACCGCAAACTGCCGGACGTGTTCAACCGCGAGACGACCACCCTGGCGGACTACCGACTGCGCTACGCGCTCTACAAGAGCGACCCGGACCTGCTCGCCGCGCACGCCCGGCACCCGTTTCTCGTCACCTGGGACGACCACGAGACGGAGAACAACTACGCGGGCGCCGTCAGCGAGAACGGCAGCAGCCAGGAGCAGTTCCTGGTGCGGCGCGCCGCCGCCTACCGGGCCTACTGGGAGAACCAGCCGCTGCGTGCCGAGCAGCTGCCGCAGGGCCCCGATGCCCGGTTGTACCGCCGGCTGGCCTGGGGTTCCCTCGCCCAGTTCGACATCCTCGACACCCGCCAGTACCGCTCCGACCAGGCCTACGCCGACCGGCCCCACGCGCCGGGCAGCGAGTCGGACGATCCGGCGCGCACGCTCACGGGCGCCGCCCAGGAGCGGTGGCTCCTGGACGGCTGGCGCGACTCCGGCGCGCTGTGGAACGTGATGCCCCAGCAGGTGTGCTTCTCCCAGCGCAAGTTCGACCTGACGGAGCCGGCCCGGGTCTCCATGGACGCCTGGGACGGCTACCGGGCCTCCCGTGACCGGGTCATGGCGGGCGCGAAAGCCGCCGGCGTCGACAACTGGATGGTCCTCACGGGCGATGTCCACGTCGGCTACGCCTTCGACGTCAAGGACGACTTCGACGACCCGCAGTCGAGGACGCTGGGCACGGAGTTCGCCTGCACCTCCATCGCCAGCGGCGGGAACGGAACCAGCAAGCCGGACAACTGGGACACGTTCATGAAGGCGAACCCGCACATGAAGTACTACGACGGCCGGCGCGGCTACGTCCGGGTCGAGCTGGGCCGTGAGAACGCCCGGGCCGACTTCCGGACCGTCTCGGCCGTCAACACGCCCGGGGGCACCGTCTCGACGACCGCGTCCTTCGTCACGGAGGTGGGTTCGCCCGGCCTGAAGTCCGCGTGACACGCCGGGTGTCCGCAGTACCGCACAGGGCGCCCTCCCGAGCGCCACAGCGCGAAACGGGGCGGCCCGACAGCACTCCGGGCCGCTCCGGCAAGGCATACCGCCTCGCCGGCGGGTTCACCGCGATCGAAGGAGACACATCGAAATGGCATACAGACATGCCGTGACCGGCCGCCGGGCGGCCCTGACCGCACTCGGCGCGCTCCTCGCCACCGGGTTCCCCTACGCCGTGGCGGCCGAACCCGCGCCCCCCGCGGGTCCGTTGCCCTCGACCGCCCAGACCCTCGGCGCCGACCGGCCGTCGGCTGCGCTGCTGCGCGCCCTGGAGCGTGACCTCGGGCTGACCCGGGCCCAGGCCTCCCGGCGGCTGATCAACGAGGCGGAGGCGGGTGCCCGGGCGGGGCTGCTGCGCAATGCGCTGGGGAGCCGTTTCGCGGGGGCCTGGCTGCGCGGCGCGACTTCGCAGGAGCTCGTGGTGGCCACCACCAAGGCCGCGGACGTGCCCGCCATCAAGGCCCAGGGGGCCACAGCGGCCGTCGTGAAGAAGCCGCTGCGCGACCTGGTGGCCGCGAAGCGGAAGCTGGACCGGGCGGCGGCCCGCGTCGGCACCGGCGACACACCCCTGTGGTATGTCGACGTCCCCGCGAACCGGGTCACCGTGGAGGCCCGGACCAAGGCCGCGGCCGCCGCGTTCATCAAGGCGGCGGGCCTCGACGGCAAGAGCGTCGGTGTCAAGGTGACGGCGAGCCGGCCACGCCTCCTGGCGGACATCACCGGCGGCGACGCCTACTACATCAACGACGCCGCCCGGTGCTCGATCGGCTTCTCCGTCACGAAGGGCGCACAGCAGGGCTTCGCCTCGGCGGGCCACTGCGGCAAGAAGGGCGACACGACGACCGGCTTCGACAGGACGGCGCAGGGCACGTTCCAGGCCTCCACGTTCCCGGGCAAGGACATGTCGTGGGTCGCCGTCAACGACCAGTGGAGCACGACCGCGAACGTGAGGGCCGAGGGCGACCAGAAGGTGCAGATCACCGGCTCGGTCCAGGCGCTCGTCGGGGCCGCCGTCTGCCGCTCCGGCTCCACCACCGGCTGGCACTGCGGCAGCATCCAGCAGCACGACACCAGCGTCAGCTACGCCCAGGGCAGGGTGGACGGGCTGACCCGGACGACGGTGTGCGCCGAGCCGGGCGACTCCGGCGGTCCCTTCGTCGCGGGCGTCCAGGCACAGGGCGTGACCTCCGGCGGTACGGGTGACTGCGGTAGCGGGGGCACCACGTTCTACCAGCCGATCAATGCGCTGCTCAGCGACTTCGGCCTCACCCTGAAGACCGCCGCCGTCCAATCGGCGCCTCCGCAGGGCAGCGTCACGCAGGCGTGGGCAGCGAACCGTGTCTACGAAGCCGGTGCCACCGTGCTGCACGCCGGTGTGCGCTACCGGTGCCTGCAGACCCACCAGGCCCAGGGCGCCTGGGCGCCCACCCGCACGCCTGCCCTGTGGCAGCGGGTGTGACGAGGGGTCAGGACTGTCCGGCGCCGGAGCGGCTCGTACCGCCCGCGCCGGGCGGGGCCCGCTACTCCTCTGCCAGCACCGCGTACGCGGCGGCCAGGAACGGGTCGTGGCCACGGAAACGGCGGGTGCACACCGCGGCCAGGGCGGTGCCGGTGTCGGCGCGAAATCCCAGGAACGCCTGGTGGCCGAGGGTCGCACCGCTGTGGAAGTACATCGGCCCGCCGTCCGTCGGGTGACAGAACCAGGCGATGGTGTGGACGTGCCGGTGCCCGATGCCCCTGCGCAGCACGGGGCGGCGTACCGCCCGCAGGGCGGGGGCGAGGTGCGGTGCCACGCAGGCCGGGTCCAGATGGGCCTCGAGGAAGGTGAGCAGGTCGTGCGGCGTGGCCCGTACGGCACCCGCTGCCCGGAAGCCCCCCGCGTCGAAGGCGGGCACGGGTGACACGCCGTCCCTTCCGTGCCCGGGCGCGTCGAGACCGGAGTCGTCCGCGCACAGGGTCGTGCCGTCCAGACCGAGAGGACGCAGGATCTGGTCGGTGAGCAGGTCCTCCCAGGGGGTGCCGGTCGCCGCGGCCAGCGCGTGTCCGAGTACGGCGACGCCGAAGTTGGAGTAGCGCCAGCGGGTGCCGGGGCGGTGGCGCGGCCGGTGGCGCAGGAAGGCGTCGACGACCCGGGACCGCGGGAAACGGGCGTACGGGTTGGTGGTCCAGGCGGGCAGGCCCCGGAGGAAGAACCCGGCCGGCAGGGCGGGCAGTCCGGAGGTGTGGGTGATCAGGTGGGCCAGCGTCACCGGGTTCACGCCTGCCGGCCGCCCCTCGGCCAGGAGGGCGGCGGCCGGTTCACCACCGGTCAGCCGGCCGCTGTCGATCAGCCGGGCCAGCAGCAACCCGGTGAACGTCTTCGTCGCCGAGCCGATCTCGTAGCGCAGGTCCTCGCGGGCGAGCGCCGGGGACGGGGCGGTGCCGCCGCTCACGACGCTGCGCTGTCCGTACCGGGAGAGGGCGAACACCACGTGCGGGGCGTCGGATGCGGTGACGGCGTCGGCGAGCCGCTCGAGGACCGGGCCGTCGTCGGGAGGGGATTCCGGCGGCGGCACGCGGGTTGCGGGCCTCGCGGTCGTGAGTGCGGCGCGCACGTGCCGGGACTCGTCCGACGGCACGTCATGCGGGGCATGGGGCCGGCCCGCCGGCGTGCCGCGCGAGGCCTCCGGGCCTTGGACGGCGGGCACATGGCGTACGGCCGGCGATTCGTCCGCGGAGGGGGCGTCGCCGGGCGGTCCGCCCGGCCAGGGTGCGTTCCGAGGGGAGCTCATGACGCGGGTGCCAGCAGGGACAAGGACCGGGATGTGGCCAGTACGGAGGCGTAGGCGGCGACCAGGGTGGGGTGATAGACGATGTCGAACACCTCGTCCGGCGTGCCTTGGGGCATCGTCCGCAGTGCGGGCATGGCGCCGTCGGGCTGCTGTGCCGCGGCGAAGCCCTCCCAGCCCCGTTCGTCCAGGGTCGGACGGGGCAGGCAGGCGTCGACCACCAGCAGTTCGCCGAGCAGGTCCCAGCGTTCCAGGTCCAGCCAGTCGTCGATCCAGACCGGCAGCCAGGTCGCGAGGTAGTCGGCGGTGGCGGGCGGCAGACCCTCCGGCCTCTCCCCCCAGTCGGTCAGGTGGAACACGTTGTGCGTGACGTCGTAGGCGATGTGCCCCTCCACCGTCCAGGGCTCGGGGGTGCGGGCCAGCCAGGTCGTGCCCCTCACTTCCGCCTCCGGCGGCCGGGGCGGGAGGCCGAACCGGCGCTGGAACGCGGACAGGCCGAGCCGCCGGGTGGGGGTCGCCTCGAAAGCCGCCCAGCTGTCGATCCGGTGGTTCAGGACGGCTGCCCGCTCCACCTCCGGCTGGCTGTAACCGAGTTCCTTGAAGGGCAGGTAGACCTCGAAGGGGATGGGGGAGATGGGCTCCGTGAGCTGACCGCGCACCAGCATGCGGCCGCCGTCCAGTGTCTCGCGCCAGGCGTGGTCGAGGAGTTGCCGGGCCAGCTGCGCCTGGCGAGAGCCCGCGACACCCTCGCGGAACAGCACCTTGCAGATCATGGCCAGCTCGCCGATGGGTTTGAAGCGCTCCAGGAACCCGATCTCGGGGTCGACCTCGGGTTCCAGCTCGAATCCGTCCCGGTGGGCCCACAGCCATTCCAGGGCGCCCACTCCGACGTTGTGGATCAGGCGGGTGTCGGTCATCCCAGCACTCCTTGTCCGCCGGGCGGATGGTGTGCGGCTGCCCGGGTTCCGTCGTCGAGCCGCCCGGTGGTCAGGGTCGCCGCGAAGGCTGCCATGAGGGTGGGGTGGTAGTGGGAGAGGAAGTCGGGGCTGCCGTCGTGGTCCGCACCGCTCCCCTGCTCCGGGACCGCGCCGAGGGGGTGCTGTACCGCCGCGATGCGCGCCCAGGCGTCGTGCAGGACGGCGGGTTCGGGCGGCAGGGGCAGGCTCGCCGCCACGGCCAGCAGCTCGCAGCCGAGGTCCCACATCCCGGCGTCCAGACAGGTGTCGAGCCAGGGCGGGAGCCAGTCGGCCAGGTAGCCGGCGAGGTCGGGTGGGATCCCCGCGGGTCCGGCGCGTCCCCAGTCGGTGAGGTGGAAGACCACGTGGGTGAGGGAGTAGCCGGAGGACTGCTCGAAGGTCCAGGGCTCGGGCAGCCCGGCCGGCCAGGTACGCCGGAGCGCCTGCGGCATCGCGTCGGACTGCCGGACGCCGGTGCGGGCCTCGGCGTTCAGGACGCCGAGCCGCCGGGTGGGCTCCTGCTCGGTGAGCTGCCAGCCGCGGGTGCGGGCCACGGTGGCGGCGGCCGCCTCGTAGCCCCGGTGCCGCAGGCCCGCCGCGGCCATCGCGGCGTACACCTCCAGGGGATACGTGGCGAAGGGCTCCAGCCGCTGCAGGCGCAGGAAGAGCTCGCCCCGGCCGGTCTCCTGCCATGCGAAGGCCATCAGGTCGGCCGCGCACGCGTGGAGCGGATCCGGGGGCGCGGTGTGCCGGCACACGGTCGCGCACACCTGGGCCAGTTCCCCGAGCGGCTTCCAGCTGCGGTTCACCTGTCCGTCGGCGGCCAGTGCGTCCTCGCCCAGCGAGAACTGCGCGCGATGCGCCGACACCCACCCCAGCGCGTCCTCGGCCACCTGTCGTGTCCCCCGTGCGTCCCTCACACGAACGCTCCCGTCCTCGTCAGCCGTGCCGCACCCACCTGCAGAGCCACGAGCGGGTCCTGACCGCCCATCAGCTCCACGAAGTCCAGCCCGTTGTCGAGTCCCAGCGTCTGTGGTACGCCCTCCAGCAGGGTCAGCCAGCGTCCGGCGCCGGCCGCCTGTCGCCAGTCCCTGCGGCGTACCGCGCGCACGAAGCCCCGGGCGACGTCGACCGGACGCCGCTGTGCCGCACGGGCCACCGCGCAGTCCTCTCCCGGCACGGCGAGGGCGGCCAGCACCGCGAGCTGGTGAGTGAGCAGTTGCCAGGTCGCGCCCTCGAGCCAGGCGGCGTCGGGCTCCTGGTGTGGGGCGTCGGCGTAGCCCGGGTCGAGCCGCCGCAGCGTGTGCCGCATGGCCCGGTGGCTCCACCGGACGGTGGGTGCGGCGTCGGGTCCGGGCGGGTAGGCCTCCACGGCCTTGCGGAATACGGCGAGTTCGTCGGGCGGGGGCGGGGTGTGCAGAAGGGTGCTCGGCAGCAACGCGTCGGCTCCCAGCACACGTACGGCCGCGAGGGCGAGGTCCTGCGCTTCCGTGTGGGCCCGCTCGGGGGCGGCCGCACGTGTGTGGTCTCCGCTCCGGAGAGCGGAGACCACGGCGGAAGCGAGGTCCTGCACCGCGCCCTGCAAGAGGGACGAAGTGCCTGACTGCTCCATCTTCTACTCCTGACGGTCCACTAGCCCTTCTTGGGGCGCGGGGTGGGCGGCGACAGGAGCAGGCCGAAACCGCCCTTGAACAGCGCAAGTGCGGCGCACTCGCGGCTGTCGCGGTAGATGCCGTCGGCTTCTGCCGGGTCGAGCGCGGCCTCGATGTCGGCACTCTGGATGCCCGTCAGGTCCCTGGTGACCTTCTCCGTGGCAGTCATTGCACCATCTCCTTTACTGAAGTTGGTTGCTTGCCTCTCTAGTGCACCTGATGGGGACAAATCATGCCAACCGACGCAGAAGTTTATTTGTGTCACTTCTTCAACATCTCGCGCATGAGTTACTTGGCTTGCGGCGGTTGCCGCTGCGACGTCACGCCTGGTCAGCGCGGGCCACGACCCGCACGGTGTGGACGGAGGAGTCGGCCGCGTCCGGTATCAGGACGCCGTGCTCGGCGCCGCTGCGCAGGTAGTCCAGGACCGCGTCGGTGATGACCTCGCCGGGTGCCACCACGGGGACACCCGGCGGGTAGGGGCTGATCATCTCCGCGGCGATGCGGCCCGCGGCCCGTTCGGCGGGCACGTGTTCGACGGAGGCGAAGAACGCCGCGCGGGGCAGCATGGCCTGCTCCAGTTCCAGTGCCGAGGGCTCGGGCAGCCGGACCGGCGGGCGGCGTTCGACGGAGTCCGCGTGCTCGACGAGGGCGCGCAGGGCGTCCAGGAGGACTTCCTCGGTCTCGTCGTCGTCCGCATGGGTGATCGAGGCGCTGACGCGGCAGCTGTCCGAGCCTCCGACGTCCACGTGGCGGTGGAGGCGCAACCATTCCACGGCCTGCATGCCGCTCAGGCCCAGCTTGCGGACGTCGATCACGACCTTGAGCGGGTCGAGGTCGGCGGCGAGCCCCTCCTCCACGATCTCCCGGCCCATGGGCCGCAGACCCGGCAGTTCCGCGACCGCCGCCCGGATGCGTTCCGCGCGGCGGATGGCCGCGTCCAGCAGTTCATGGCCGTGTTCGACCATCTGGCGACGCCAGCCGTCGAGCGTGGCGAAGACGAGGGACGAGGCGCTGGTGGTGCCGAGGAGGTCCTCCCGCTGTTTGAGGGCCTCGGGTGACACGCGGTCGTACTGGAGGTGGAAGACGGAGCTCTGCTCCACGGCCCCGCCCATCTTGTGCACGCTGGTCACCGTCAGATCGGCCTCGGCGTCCATGCCCCAGGCGGGCAAGTCCGGGTGGAACGGCAGGTGGGCACCCCACGCCTCGTCGACGATGACGGGCACACCGAGCTCGTGGCACACCCGGGCCACTCCCCTGATGTCCGCGCAGGAACCCCAGTCGGTGGGCGTGATCAGCAGCATGCCCTTGGCGTCCGGGTGCTCCCGCAGGCGACGGCGGACGTCGTCCGGCTCGGGCGGGTGCGCCAGGTGGCGTTCGCCGTCGTACTTCGGGTGCACCCAGATCGGTTCGACGCCGTTGACGACGACGGCCGCGATGACGGACTTGTGGGCGTTGCGCGACAGCAGCAGCTTCTCGCCGGGTCCGGCGGCGGCGAGCATGGCGGTCTTCACGGACAGGGAGCTGCCGCAGGTGGAGAAGAACGCGTGCTCGGCGCCGACCGCGTCGGCCATGAGCTCCTGGGCCCGGCTCAGCACGCCCTGGGACTGGCGCCGGTCGTCGAGCCCGTTGAGGGAGAGCACGTCGGAGCGGAACACGTCGAGGCCGACGATCTCCGCGACCCGTGGGTCCACTCCCCTGCCCTGCTTGTGGCCGGGCGGGCCGTAGGCGATGTCGCCACGGCGCCGGAAGTCCTCCAGCGCCTCCAGGACGGGCACGCGCGAGTGGTCCATGGTTCCTCCCGGGTCCGGCCCGCCCGAGCCGCCGCCGCGGCGTCCACGCTGTCGTGGCCCGGCGGGTACACCGACCGTGTTCACCCCGGGCCACGGACGAAACGCCGCGGGCGTCGCGGTGTGGTGCTGCCGAAGCGAAGGATCCCCTGCCTGGGCCCCTCCCCCGCCGGGCGCGCCCCCGGAGGTGTCATGGCGGCGGGCGGTGAAACCCGGCCGGGGGAGACAGGGGTACCGGGGGTGAGCCCTCGTCCGCCCCAGCAGGCCGACGTCCGGCGGCGAGAGCCGCCCCGGGACGACGCACACCGTGCGTGACGACGAGGAGCCCTTGTGAGCCGAACGCCCGACGCCGTGCACCAGGCCATACGCGAGGAGGTGGCGGCACGGGCCGACGCGCTGTGGGACGTGGCCCGGCGCCTGCACGCCGACCCCGAGTACGCCTTCGCCGAGCACCGGGCGGCTGCCCTGCTCTCCGGTGAGCTGGAGCGCGCCGGCTTCGCCGTGGAACGCGGCGCGGCGGGGATGCCGACGGCGTTCACCGCGCGTTCGGGGCGGGGCCGGCCCGCCGTGGCGCTGCTGATGGAGTACGACGCCCTGCCCGGCCTCGGACACGCGTGCGGCCACAACCTCATCGCGGCGGCCGGGCTGGGTGCCGCGCTGGCCCTGGCGGCCGCCCTGCCCGAGCCGCCCGCGGGGACGGTGCTGGCGGTCGGCACCCCCGCCGAGGAGGGCGGCGGCGGCAAGGCCGTCGAGGTGGAGGCCGGGGTGTTCGACGAGGTCGACGCGGCGCTGATGTTCCACCCGGGGGTGTACAGCTGGGCTCGGGCGCCGCTGACCGCGCAGGTGCAGTACCGGGTGGCCTTCCACGGCAGGGCCGCCCACCCCACGGGCAACCCGACCGAGGGCGTCGACGCGCTGGCCGGGCTCGTGGAGCTGTTCAACGTGCTGGCCGTACTGGGGCGCCGGCTGCCCGAGGGCTCGCACGTACAGGGCATCGTCACGCACGGCGGTACGGCCACGAACATCGTCCCCGAGTACGCCGAGGGATTGTTCGGTCTGCGGGCGGCCACGACGGCGGCGCTGGAGGACCTGGCCGAGCGGCTGCGGGCGTGCGCCGACGGGGTGGCCCGGGCCACCGGCACCACCGTCGACGTGGAGCGGGCCACGGTGCGCTACGAGCACTTCCGGGACAGCGAGGTGCTCTCCGAGCGGTTCGCCGCGCATCTCGCCCGGGCGGGGATCGAGCTGTCACCGCCCACGCCGGGCGTGTACCTGGGATCGTCCGACATCGGCGACGTCAGCACTCGGGTGCCCGCCATCCACCCGTTCGTCGCGATCACGGGCGAGGACGGCTCCGACCACACCCCTGAGTTCGCCGAGGCGGCCGCCTCTCCCCGGGCCCGCGAGGTGCTGATCGCCGCGACTTCTGCCCTCGCGTGCACCGCCGCCGACGTCCTGCTGTCCGGGGCGCTGCGCGAGGAGGCGTGGGCGCGGCACCGGGCGGTGTGAGTGGTTCGGCTCCGGCTGGGGAACCCGGCGAGCGCTGTACCCACCGACTCCCTGGAGAGGGCCATGAGTCTGTTGCGTGTGCTCGGCCGCCCCATGCTGGCCTCGATGTTCCTCGCGGGCGGTATGAACTCCGTCCGCGACCCGAAGCAGGTCGCCGACGCCGCCGAGCCTGTCGTCCAACCGGTCACCGAGCGCGTCCCGGCCCTGCCGGACCGCACCGAGCAGGTCGTACGGCTCAGCGGTGCCGTACAGGTCGCGGCGGGGCTGATGCTGGCCACGGGGCGCGTGCCGCGCCCTGCCGCGCTGGCCATCGCCGCCACGCTGGTGCCGACCACACTGGCGGGGCACCGCTTCTGGGAGGCGCAGGACCCCGAGGAGCGGGCCCAGCAGCGCATCCACTTCCTCAAGAACTTGTCCATGCTCGGCGGCCTGCTGATCGCCGCCGACGACACCGGCGCCCGCCCCTCGGTGGTGTGGCGCGGCACCCACGCCGCCCGGGGGCTGCGGCGCGACGCGGGCCTGGTGCGCCGCTCCGTCCGCGCCACCGCACGGCCGGCCACCGCGGTCGGGCGGGTCCGGGCCAAGCTCCCCGCCTGAGCCGCCCCGCGCGGCACCGGCGGACCGCACGTTAACCCCCCGGGGCCTGGGGGACCCGAGCGCTGGAGGTGAAGGAGATGGGACACGGAGGAAACGTCATCGACGAGCTGGTGACCGATCACCGCGAGGTCGAGGAGATGTTCGGCCGGATCGAGGCACTGCCGTCCGGCCACCAGGACCGCAAGATGTACGCCGACCAGGTCACGATGGAGCTCGTGCGGCACTCGGTGGCCGAGGAGGCCTACCTCTACCCCGCCGTACGCGAGCACGTGGCGGGTGGGGACGCCCTCGCCGACCAGGAACTGCAGGATCACGCCACGGCCGAGCGGATCATGAAGGATCTGGAGGGCTGTGACGCGGGCGACGCCGACTTCGACCGGCTGATGGGCATGCTGATGAGCGAGATCCGCTCGCACATCGCCGACGAGGAGGGCAACCTCTTCCCGCGGCTGCGGCAGGCCTGTCCGATGGACACGCTCAACGAGCTGGGCGACAAGGTGCGCAAGGCCAAGAAGACCGCCCCCACCCGGCCCCACCCGGCGGCCCCCGACAGGCCTCCGGCCAACAAGCTCCTGGCTCCGGGCACCGGGATGGTGGACCGGCTGCGGGACGCGCTGAGCGGCCGGGGCAAGTCCGGGTGAGCCAGGTCACCCCTGCTGAGCGGGGCTCGTCGCCCGAGGCGACGGGCCCCGCTTCTGTGTGCCTGTGATCGACCGCCGCGTAGGTCACCTCGTGTGATCAACCACACTGTGGCCTCAAAGCCCGTGCCGGGCAGGGGGTTTGGAGGGCACGAGAGGGTGGATCAAGGGCAGGTGGAACCGCTTCTCCGGTCCCCTCTGCCACGATGGTCGGCGCCGTACCCGTCGAGGGGGTCCACCGTGCAGCGCCGCCGGTGTGACGCGCTCCTCGTCGCCCTCCTCTGAGTCCTCCGACTCGTCTTCGAGTACCGCACTGTGCCTTCCTTCTCCTCCCCCTCCCCTGCCCTGCCCGCTTCCCGCTCGCCCTGGCGGTCGCTGCGGTACCGCAGCATGCGCTGGTGGTCCGTCGCGAACTTCGTGTCGAACGCCGGTACGTGGATGCAGCTCACGGTGCAGAACCTGCTGGTCCTGCAGATCACCGGGTCCGCCGCCGCGACGGGGTTGTCCATGTCCGTGCAGGCCGCTCCGGCGCTGCTGATCAGCGTGCTCGGCGGGGCCGCCGTCGACCGGTGGCCGCGCAAGCTGACGGCGGCCGTGAGTCAGGCGGTGCTCGGCGCGATCGCGTTCACCACGGCCGTCCTCGTGGCGCTGGACCTCATCGACATGACCTCGCTGATGGTGCTGGCCGCCCTCACGGGTGTCGTCGCGACCGTCGACAACCCGGCGTGCGCGCTGCTGGGCAACGACCTGGTACCGGCCGAGGACGTGCCCTCGGCCATCGGAGTCGGGGCGCTGGTGCACCAGGCGGGCCGGCTGGTGGGGGCGGCCCTGGCCGGTGTGGCGGTCGGATTCCTCGGCACGTCCGCCGCGTACTTCGGCAACGGGCTGTCGTTCCTGTTCGTGGCCTCGGTCATCCCCTTCCTGCGTCCTGCGGCCGGTGCCGTGCGGCAGGACGCCCCGGCTCCCGAGGACACCGGTCCCGACCTGACCGTCCGGGAAGGGCTGGCCTACTTCGTGCGGCGCCCGCGTCTGGTCGCGCTGGCGGGTGTCACCGGGATCAGCTCCATGTTCGGCCGCAACTACGGGCTCACCCTGGCGGTGCTCGTCACCGGGCCGCTCGCGGGTGGTGCCGGTTCGTTCGGCACCGTGTCGACCGTGCTCGCCGTCGGCGGCATTCTCGGCGCGGTGCTCGGCGCCCGGCTGCGCCGGCCGTCCGTGCGGCTCGTGGGCGTACTGGCGTCAGCGGGGGCGCTGCTGCAGGTGGTGGCGGGGCTGTCACCGTCACTGGCGGTGCTGATCGCTCTGGTCCTGCCGATGGCCGTGGTGGAGTCCGTCTCCGACACCGTCGGCACGGCCGTCCTCCAGACCGACCCGCCTCCCCACCTGCGGGGACGGGTGCTGGGTGTGTGGGGCAGCATCGGCACGGTGTGGGGCCTGGGCGGCCCTCCCGCGCTGGGCCTCCTCATGGAACTGGCCGGGCCGCGCGGCGCCCTCGTCACCGGCGGACTGCTCATCGCCGGCGCGATCGGGGCGGGCTCCCTGCTCCGCCGTCGCCGGGACCCGGTACCGGTCGTCCTTCGCGAAGAGGAGCACGACGCGCCGGGCAGGCCGGCCCTGAGCCCGGCGGCCTGAGCGGACGCCAGACCTACCGGCCCGACCGGCACCGACCCAGGCGGCCCGAGCGGGCTCCACACCAACGGGCCGACCGACACCGTGCCCGGCGGCCCGAGCGGACGCCAGACCCACCGAGCCGACCGGCCGACCTCGGCGGCCCGAGCGGGCTCCACACCCGCGGGGCCGGCCGACACCGGCCCAGGCGGCCCGAGCGGGCTCCATACCAACGGGCCGACCGGCACCGCGCCCGGCGGCCCGAGCGGGGCGCCGGTACGGGGGCGGCTCCCGGCGTGTGGGCCGCACAGCTCCGCTCCCCCGCGTGCGCCCTACGGCCGCAGGGCCGCCTGCGCCGCCCGCCGGGCCAGGAGGGTCGTGGAGCGGCCGTCGAGGTAGGGCAGGACCACAGCCTGCCCGCCCCACGTGCGGAGCACCTTCGCCTCGGGCAGGTTCTGCACGGAGTAGTCGCCGCCCTTGACCCAGACGTCCGGCCGCAACCGGGCCAGTACCGCCTCGGGCGTGTCCTCCTCGAAGACCACGACCGCGTCGACGCTGCCGAGCGCGGCCAGGACGCGGGCCCGGTCCGCCGCCGGGTTGAGCGGGCGCCCCGGCCCTTTGCGGCGCGCGACGGACGCGTCGGAGTTCAGGCACACGATCAGGCAGTCGCCGATGCGCCGGGCGCTCTCCAGCAGCCCGACGTGACCGGCGTGCACCAGGTCGAAGCAGCCGCCGGTGGCGACGACGGTGCCGCCACCGGCCCTGACCCGCTCGGCGAGCCCGAACGCGTCGGCCGCGGGCTCGTCGGCGGCGCGGGGCTCGGGCTCGGTCCGCCACAGACCTGGGTTGCCCGCGCCGCCCTCGGCGACGAACGCGGCCGCCTCCGCGACGGCCCGCTGCAGGGCCTCCTCGGGGAGCAGACCGTCGGCCAGAGCCGCCGTCGCCGTGGCGGCGAAGCAGTCGCCCGCCCCACAGGGGTCCCCGGCGGCCCGGTAGGGCACGGGGACCAGCATCGGGGTGCCGGGGCCCGGCCGGGCCAGCAGCACCCCGCGCTCGCCGAGGGTGACGGCCACCCCGGCGGCACGCCAGAGCCGGGCGAGGCGGGCCGCCCGCTCGGCGTACGCGCCCAGCGAAGTCCCTCCGGAGCCGGGGTACAGGGCCCGGGCCTCCGCCGCGCTGGGGGTGACCAGGCGTGCTCCGGGCACGGGCGGGTCCCCGGTGGGGTGCGGGTCCCACACCAGCGGCGTGCGCCGGGCGGCGTCCTCCAGGAGCGGTCGCACGGCGCCCGCGGTGTGCCGGCCGTAGTCGGCGACCAGGACGGCGTGCGCGTCGGCCAGCGCCGCCCGGACCGCGTCGTCGGGCTCGCCGGGGGTGCCACCGCCCCGGTCGATGCGGACGACCGGCCGGCCGCCCGCGAGGACGCGGGTCTTGACCGGCACGGTGCCGTCCAGCGGGATCTCCAGGATCCTGACCCGGCCGCGCAGCCCGCGTCGTACCGCCTCACTGGCCTCGTCCTCGCCCAGCGCGGTCACCAGGACCACGTCCCGGCCCCCACGGGCGGCGAGGGCGGCGGCCAGGCCGGCTCCGCCGGGGTGGCGACGGTCGCCGGTGACGTCGACGACGGGGGCGGGGGCGTCGGGGGCGAGTCGGGTGGAGACGCCTTCGATGTCCTCGTCGAGGAGAACGTCCCCGACGACGACGAGGGGGTGCGGCCCGGTCCTGGTCATGGCGTACTCCCGTGTGTCAGGGCCGCGCGCCGCTCGGGGGGCGTGGACACGGCCGTGTCGAAGCACTCGCAGAGCAGGTGGACGGCGACGAGGTGGGTCTCCTGGACGTTGGCGGTGGTGTCCGCGTCGATGCACAGGGACTCGTGGGCGGCTTCGGCCAAGGGGTTCGGGCCGCGCCCGGTGAGCGCCCAGACGCGCAGTCCGGCCTGCCGGGCGGTCACGGCGGCGGCGATGAGGTTGCCGCTGCGCCCCGAGGTGGACAGCAGCATGAGGACGTCGCCGGGGCGGCCGTGGGCGGTGACCTGACGGGCGTAGACGTGGTCGAAGCCGTAGTCGTTGCCGATGGCGGTCACGCTGGACGTCTCGGCGTGCAGGGCGAGCGCGGAGTAGGCGCGGCGTTCGCGGCGGTAGCGGCCGACCAGTTCGGCGGTGAGGTGCTGGGCCTGGGCGGCGCTGCCGCCGTTGCCCGCGGCGAGGAGCCGGCCGCCGCCGCCCAGGACGTCGGCGAGGCGGCCGCCCCAGTCCGCGATGCGGTCCAGGCCGTTCTCCCGGAACCGGCCCAGGGCCTTCTCCAGCGACCGGCAGTGCAGACGGGCGGCGTCGAGGCCGGGCTGTGCAGAGGATTCGCTCATGCGGATCGGGCGCACCGCCGTGCGGGGACGGCGGGGACCCACACCTCCTTCGGGCGGTGGGCGGGACCGGCCGGGTCAGCCGGCACCGGTGGCGGCGGGCTCGGTGTCGAGGACCTCGCAGTAGGCGGCTTCGGTGGCCGCGGCGACCTGGCCCCAGCCGTATCTGCTGAGCACCCGGCGGCGGCCGGCCGCCCCGCAGGCCGCGCGGGCCTCCGGATCGGCGAGCAGCCCGGCTACGGCGCCGGCCAGGGCCGCCGGGTCGCGGGGCGGAACCAGTCGTCCGGTGCCCGGGTCGGCGACGGTGTCGAGCTGCCCGCCGACCGCGCTGGCCACCACGGGCACGCCGCAGGCCATGGCCTCCAGCGGGACGATGCCGAAGGGTTCGTAGTCGCCGGGGCAGACCACCACGTCGGCGGAGCGCAGCAGTGCTGGCACATCGTCGCCGGTGAGGGCGCCGGTGAAGCGGACGCGGTCGGCGACACCGGCGTCCCGGGCGATGTCGCGCAGCCGCCGCACCTCCGGGTCGCCGTCGAGCAGTTGGGCGGGCGGCCCGCCGACGACGACCAGCTCGGTGCCGGGCAGTCGGGCCAGGGCGGCGACGGTCACGGCGGCGCCCTTGCGCGGCACGAGCCGGCCCAGCTGCAGGATCCGGTGCGGGTACGGGCCGCGCGGCGCGGCCGGGCCCCTGGGCGTGAACCGGTCGGTGTCGACACCGCACGGCACGATGCCGATCCGGTGCGGGGGAATGCCCATGCGGGCCAGTTCGTGGACCTCGTCGCGGCAGGTGGCGATGACGCGGTCGCAGTTCAGGCCGATCTCGATCTCGCCCGGGATGCGCTCCGGCGGGCTGGTGTCGGCGAGCCGCTGGTGCCGTCGCTTCACCGTGCCGAGGGCGTGGTAGGTGTGCAGCAGGGGGAGGCCGTGCTCGCGGGTGGCGCGCAGCGCGGCCAGGCCCGACATCCAGTAGTGGGAGTGCACGAGGTCCGGCGCCCGGGTGCGCCAGCCGCGGGCGAGATGGCGGCCGAACTCGTCCATGTGCGGCAGCAGTTCGTCCTTGGGGAGCGGTTCGGCAGGGCCGGCGGGTACGTGGTGCACCTCGACGCCGTCGCGCAGTTCCACCCGCCAGGGCAGGTCGGGCGCGTCGCGGCGGGTGTGCACGGTGACGCGGTGGCCGCGGTCGGCGAGTGCCCCGGCGAGGCAGGCGACGTGGACGTTCTGCCCGCCGGCGTCGACTCCGCCCAGTGCGGCGAGGGGGCTGGCGTGCTCGGAGACGAGCGCGATCGCGAGGACGCCGGGGTCGAGCGGGCCGCCGCCGAGCGGTCCGGACGGGAAGGGGCTGAGGGACGGGGTCATGAGCACACCTCCGTGATCAGGCGCTGCCAGTCGGCCAGGAAGCGTTTGAGCCCGTAGCGTTCGAGGGCCGCCTGGCGGGCGCGGGCTCCGTCCGCGGCCGCGGCCTCGGGTTCGTGGAGGTAGCGGCGGGCCGCGCGGGCCAGGACGTCGGGGCGGGTGGTCAGGGTGCCGGCGCCGGGCGGGACCGCCTCGACCGCCTCGGTGGTGGCGAGCGCCAGCACGGGCATGCCGAGGTGCATCGCCTCCAGCAAGGACAGGCCGAGGGAGGTCCAGCGCACCGGGTGCAGGTACATGCGGCGTTCGGCCAGCGCCGTGTGCAGCTCGCTCTGGGGCAGGTCGGCGGTGTGGCAGCGGTCCGGCGGCAGGCCGAGGTGTCCGGCCAGGCCCTCGGTGCCCAGCCCGAACACGTCGAGCGGGACGGCCTCGGCGAGGGCGGGCAGCAGGTCGGTGCCGGTGTGCCGGGCGCGGCGCACGGGTTCGTTCACGACGACGGCGGCGCGGGCGAGCCGGCCGCTGTAGCGGTGGCCCGGGTCGACGATGCCGTGCTCGATCACCTCGGTGCGGGTGCTGCCGCACTCCCAGAACAGCCGGTTGAAGTGGGTGACGTGCACGAGCGTCAGGTCGGTGCGGTCGGCGCACGGGTGCCGGGTGTCGGGCACACCGCCGTCGGGCGCGTTGTGCTCCAGGTACACGGCGGGCACGTCCCGCCCGGGGCGGCGCCCGCCGAGCCAGCGTTCGGCCAGCGCGGCCTCGTGCGGCCGCTGGAGGAGGACCAGGTCGACCGGCGTGTCGCCGAGTTCCGCGGGGGTGACCTCGCGGACCGAGGCGGGCCAGGTGAAGGTCCGGGCCCGCCCGAGGCCGTCCGGGCCGCGGTCGGGCGTGACGGGGACGAGGTAGGTGTGCGGGCCCTGGACGAACGCGGTCGTCCAGGAGCCGTGCACGTGCCACAGCAGGATGTTCATACGGCTGCTCCTCGTTCGGTCGGTTCTCCCCGGTCCGCCGGGTGGCCCGTGACGGTCTCCACGGCGGCGAGCACCTCGCCGTCGCCGATGCCGTCGAGGCAGGGGTGTCCCGGCACCGGGCAGTGCCGGGCCCTGGTCTGCGCGCACGCCGCGTGCGGGTCGCCGAGCACCACGTGCGGTACGCCGTAGGGGGCCCACCGTTCGGCCGGCACGACCGGTGCGAAGAGGCTGACGACGGGTGTGCCCACGGCGGCGGCGAGATGCGCCGGGCCGGTGTTGCCGGCCACCACGGCCCGGGCTCCGGCCAGGACCCCGGCCAGGTGAGGCAGGTCGGTGGCGCCGCCGAGGTCCAGTGCGTGCCGCCCGGCGACCCGTGCGGTCAGTTCGCGCTCGGCGCGCCCGCCTGTCACGACCACCCGGTGCCCCGCGGCGGACAGCGCGGCCACGGCCCGTGCCGCCCGGCCCGGCGTCCAGGCCCGCGCGGGCACGGCCGCGCCGGGGTGGAGCACGACGTACGGTTCCGCACCGGTGAGATGGGCGGTGCCCGGCGGCGGCAGGACACGGAGTCGGCCGTCGTCGCCGGGCGGGAGCGCGAAGCCCTCGGCGCGGGCCAGGTCGAGGGCGGCCAAGGCCTCGTGACGGTGCGGCCTCCTGCGGTGCCGCCGGTCGAGGAGCGCACCGGGGTAGTCCTCGCAGTCGGCCGCGGTCCGTCCGATCCCGGCCAGCTTCAGCAGCAGGGCGGCCGGCAGGGGGCTCTGGTGGTACGACACCAGCACGAGCGCCCGGTCGAAGCGGCCCGCCGTGAGCGCTTCCATCAGCCGCCGGGTGTCCGCACGCGTCACCGGCGGCGGCTCCAGCCCGACCCAGGGGGCGTCGAAGGTCAGCACGTCGTCGACGCCGGGCAGCATCCGCCCGGCCGCCGCGCCCTGTGGTCCGCAGAGCAGCGCGGTGTACGAGGAGCCGGCGGCGACCGCCCGCACGGCGGGCCCCGCGAGGAGTACGTCTCCGGCACTGTCGAGGCGGACCACCAGGGTGCGGGGAAGGCGGGAGGGGGTCATCGCGGCTCCCGTGCCGGGAGCGCGGAGCCGAGGACCAGACGTACGGCCGCAGGCAGGTCCGGTGCCGTGACGTCGGCCGTCGCGGTCTCGTCGGCACGGGTGACGGCCGTGGGGACCAGGACCCCGCGGGCCCCCGCCGCCCGCGCCGCCTCCATGTCGGCTCCGATGTCGCCGATGACGGCGGTGCGTTCCGGTGGCACGGCGAGCCGCCGGCACGCGGCCAGGATCAGTCCGGGTGCCGGTTTGCGGCAGGCACAGCCCTCCCCCGGCCCGTGCGGGCACACGGCCCAGACGGCGAACGGCCCGAGCAGCTCCTCCACCCGCAGCCGTACGCTCTCCACGTGGCTGCGGGTCAGCAGGCCCCGGGCCACGCCCGACTGGTTGGTCACGACACCGACGGGCACCCCGGCGGCGCGCACGGCGTCCACGGCCTCGCGGGCGCCCGGCATGAGTGTGACCAGCGCCGGGTCCCCGTTGTAGGGCACGTCGGCGACGAGGGTGCCGTCGCGGTCGAAGAGAACGGCCGCCAGGCCGGGACCGCCCGGGACGTGCGAGTGCTGCCGCCCTTGCCCGGGCAGCAGCCAGGGGGTGAGGGGCGGCGTCATGACCGCAGCCGTTCCCGGGCGGCCGGGCGGGACGCGGGCGCCGGTTCACCGCTCCCGAACGTGGTGTGCGGACGGGCCTTGCGGTGCGCGAGCCGCCCGCGCAGCCAGTGCCAGGTCGCGGCGGGTGGGACGAGGGCACTGGTCACCGTCATGGTGAGCACCTCGTCGCGGGTGCCCGGCCCGGGCAGGATGCGGGCGAGGGCGAACTCGGTGGTACCGGCCAGCCAGGCGGCTGCGCAGGCCGCGGCGGCCCGGTGCCTGCCGAGCAGGGCGCAGCCGAGCGCCGCCGCCCCCGCTCCGGTCACCGCCAGGTGCAGGGGCAGGCGCCCGCGGGGTGCCTCCGCCCGGCGCCACCAGTGACGGCCGTGCAGCCGGGTCATCAGCACGTCGTCGGCGTTGCCGGCCTGGAGCCGGACGGAGGTCCAGCGCCCGGCCTGCCGTACGGGGTGGGTGGTGGTGCGCCGGCCGACGGTGAGCGTCCAGCCGGCGTCGAGCATGCGCAGGGCCAGGTCGGCGTCCTCCCGGAAGGCCCGCCGGAAGCGTTCGTCGAATCCGCCGACGGCCAGGAGCGCGGCCCGGCGGTATGCCAGGTCGGCGGTGATCCAGCGGGCGCCGGCGAGTCCGGCCGTGTTGCGTTCCCAGTCGGTGGGGCGCCGGCCGACGGGCAGGGGCACCTCGATCCGGGCGGTGATCCCGGCGGTGCGCTCGGTGGCTGCGGCCAGGTCCAGGGTCAGGTCGTCGCCCCAGGTGGGCCCGGGGACGACGTCGTCGTCGAGGAAGACGATCCAGGGCACGTCACCGGCGGCCCGCCAGCCGAGGTTGCGTGCGGCGGCGGGTCCGCGCGCGCCGCCGGGCACGACGATGGTGCGGGCGCGCAGGGCGGGTGGGACGTGGGCGGTGAGGGGGGTGCGGGCCGCGTCGGGCCGGTCGTCGACGAGGACCACCCGGACGGGACCCGGCCCGGTCGCCTCCGTGAGGGCGTGCAGGCAGGCGCCCAGGCTGGGCCGGCCGAGGGTCGGGACGACGACGGCGTACTCGGCGTCGGGCGTGCGGGCCTCGGGGCGGGTCATCGGGGGCCTCCGGCGTCGCCGCTGCGGGAATCGGTACGGAAGAGGTCGCCGCGCCGGATCGCGTAGGGGCCGATGGCCAGCAGGTCGACGGGCGAGGAGCCGAAGCACTCCAGGGCGTCGCGCGGGTCGTCGACCATGGGCCGGCCAGCCGTGTTGAGGCTGGTGTTGACGACCACGGGCAGCCCGGTCAGCCGCTCGAACTCGCCGAGCATGCGGGCGACCAGAGGCTCGCCGTCCGGGTCGACGGTCTGGATGCGGGCGGTGCCGTCGACGTGCACGACCGCGGGGATGCGGTCCCGCCATGCGGGAGCCACATCGTGCACGAACAGCATGTACGGGCTGGGCAGCGGGCCCTCGAAGAGGTCGGCCGCGCGGCCGGCGAGGACCATGGGGGCGACAGGCCGGAACTGCTCGCGGCCCTTGACGTCGTTGAGACGTTCCAGGTTGCCCGCGTGCCCCGGGTGGGCCAGCAGGGAGCGGTGGCCGAGGGCCCGGGGGCCGTACTCGGAGCGGCCCTGGAACCAGGCGACGATCCCGTTGTCCGCCAGGGCGCGGGCCACGGTCGCGGCGATGTCCTGGGGCCGCTCGAAGGGTACGGCCGCGGTCTTCAGCCAGGCTCCGAGCTCGGCGTCGGACCATTCCCGTCCGAGGTCGGCACCGGCCATGGGCTCCGGGGCGTCCCCCTCCACGGCGGACAGCAGCAGGGCTCCGCCCAGGGCGGTGCCGGCGTCTCCCGCCGCGGGCTGCACCCACACCCGGGCGAAGGGACCCTCGCGGGCGATGCGGGAGTTGGCGACGCAGTTGAGGGCGACGCCACCGGCGAGGGTGAGCACCCGGTCGTGGGTCCGGCCGTGCAGCCAGCGCACCAGGTCCAGCAGGGTCTCCTCCAGCACGGCCTGGGCACTTGCGGCGACATCGGCGTGGTCCTGTGTCCACGGCTCGTCGGGACCACGGGGCGCGCACAGCTCGTGCCAGGGCACGCCGGTGGCGTGGAAGCCGCCGTCGCCGGTGGGGTACACGTGGCGGCGCAGCTCGGCGAGCATCCGCGGCCTGCCGTGGGAGGCGAGGGCCATGATCTTGAACTCGTCGGAGGAGCGCAGGAAGCCGAGGTGCTCGGTGAGTTCCTCGTAGACGAGGCCGAGCGAGTGCGGCAGGTCCTGGGCGTGCAGTGCCTCCAGGCGGTCGCCCACGCGACGCGCGGCCAGGTGGGAGGCGCGTTCGCCACGGCCGTCGAGGACGAGGACGGAGGAGTTCTGGGCGTCCGGTGCGGCGAAGGCGCCGGAGGCGGCGTGGGCCATGTGGTGCGGCACGAAGCGGACGATGCCGGGGTCGAGACCGGGCAGGGCGGTCTTCAGGAAGCCGGGTGCCTCGCGGGCGTAGGTCAGCCGCAGATGGTCCCAGGGGTCGTCCAGGCCCATGTCCTCGGCCGGCCGGGCGAGTGCCGGATCGAAGGAATAGGTGACGGCGTCGAGGTCCTGCGGGCGCAGCCCGGCCCGCTTCAGGCACCAGGCCGCGGACCGCTCGGGCAGTTCCCAGGCGGAGAACGGCAGGGGTCTCTTGCCGTGTTTGCGCCGGGAGAACCGCTCCTCCTCCGCGGCGGCGACGGTCCGTCCGTCGATCACCAGGGCGGCGGCGGGATCGTGGAAGAGGGCGTTGATTCCGAGGATGCGCATGGGGAGGCGGGCCTTTCGGCGGTCGGGAGACACCGGGGACGCGATGGTGCGGGGTGCCCGGAAGGGTTCACTCCTCGGCGCCGGCCTCGCGGAACCAGGCGATCGTGCGCCGCAGCCCCTCCTCGGCCCGCACCCGCGGATCCCAGCCCAGCTTGTCGCGGGCCAGCGTGATGTCCGGGCAGCGCACGGCCGGGTCGTCCACGGGGCGTTCGATGTAGCGGATCTCGGAGGAGGACCCGGCGAGTTCGACGATCAGGCGGGCCAGGTCGAGCATGGTGATCTCGGTCGGGTTGCCGATGTTGACGGGGCCGCGCATGCCGTGGGCGGCCGCGGCGAGGATGCCGCGCACGGTGTCGTCGACGTAGCACAGCGACCGGGTCTGGCGGCCGTCGCCGGTCACGGTGAGGGGCTCACCGGCCAGGGCCTGCCGTACGAAGGTCGGCACCGCCCGTCCGTCGTGGCCGCGCATGCGAGGGCCGTAGGTGTTGAACAGCCGCACGATGCAGGTGTCGGTGCCCTCGGTCTCGGCGTGGGCGGTGGTCAGTGCCTCTCCGAAGCGTTTGGCCTCGTCGTAGACGCTGCGTGGCCCGACGGGGTTGACGTTGCCCCAGTAGCGCTCGTCCTGGGGGTTCTGCTGCGGGTCGCCGTAGACCTCTGAGGTCGAGGCGAGGACGAAACGGGCGTGGGCGGAGTGCGCGAGCTCCAGGACGTTGCGGGTGCCGAGGCTGCCGGTCTCCAGGGTGTGCAGCGGCAGGCGCAGGTAGTCCGCCGGGGACGCCGGGGAGGCGAAGTGCAGCACCAGGTCCGGGGACCGTTTGATCCGCAGCCCCTCGGACACGTCGGCCTGGACGAGCGTGAAACCGGGCCGTTCGAGCAGCGGCGATATGTTCTCGGGCCGACCGGTGCTGAAGTCGTCGACACAGGTGACGGCCGCGCCGGCGTCGAGGAGGGCGGCGCACAGGTGGGAGCCGACGAACCCGGCGCCACCGGTGACGACGGCGTGTTCCCATTTCCGTGAGAGGGCGGTGCTCATGTCGGTCTCTCCTCCGTCGGCGGCGGCGCGCGGCACGACGGTCGCGCTTCGGCCGGCGAAGCGGCCGGAGTGCCGTCGAGCTCACGCCCCAGCCTCCGACGACCGTGCGGGCACGGCACGGCCGCGTACGGCAAACCGGTGAGTCACGGAGGGTGAGACGGGTCGGTGAGGAGCTGTCCGCCCAGATCGGCTGGTGCGTCCGGGCGTCAGGCGATCAGCGTGCGGCCCGGGTTCAGGCGGTCGAGGAGCTGGTCCTGGTGCAGGCCGGCGACGGGGGCGAGCAGGTCGGGGTGGCGCAGCAGGGCGGCGGCGTTCCGGTCGCTGTCGTCGGGGGCGACGAGCCGGCGGAACTCGGCCGGTGCGCCGGTGCTGTGGCTGCCGCCGGCGAGCGCGGCCACCGCCCGGGCCGCCAGCTCCGGGTCGGTGAGCAGACCGGCCGCCCAGCTGGCGACGACCTCGTCCACCCAGGTGCGCCAGGCCTGTGCGTCCACGTCGTCGCCGAGGGCGGCGTCGGCGCCGGTGACCCAGTCGAGCCGCCCGGAGCCGCCGGGGCCGGCCATGCCGAGCAGGGCGGCGTCCATCGCCGTCGGGTACCTGAGCCAGGCCGCGACGGTCACGGCCTGGCGGGCCTGGACCTCGCACAGGGCGGCGGCCAGGGCGCCGCCGGAGGCGGGGAAGGCGCGGGTCAGCCACTGGGCGGTCGCCGCGATGACAGGGGAGAGATCTGCGTGCACTGCCGGGCCGTCCGAAGGAAGGGAGCGGGGATCTGGTCGTAGACGGTAACCGCCGCTTCCCGCCCCCGGACGTGATCGGGACCTCGTCCAGGACGTGGCCTCGGCCACATCGCCCGGCGGGACCGGACGCAGTCCTTGCGTCTCGCCAACGCGCGCCGCGCAGCCGTCTCCGCCGCCGGGCCTCGCCGAGCCGCACCCCGTACAACCGCGCCGCCACCCTCCCTGTCGATCCACACCCGTACAGCCGCGCCGCCACCCTCCCTGTCGATCCGCGCCGCGTGCACCCGTGCCGCCCTGCGCCTTGTCCGGCCGCCGCCCGGTGCAGGCGCGCCGCCGTCGGCCCGTCGGCCCGGTCGGGCCGTCCGCCGTGCACAGCGGCGGCGGCCGTTTCGCCGTACAGGCGCCGGGCACCCGGCCCGCGTGTTCTCCCACGGCCCCGAACCCGCAGGTCCGGCCCGGCGCGCCGGCGTCCGGCCGCCCGTGCGCTCACTGCGTTTCGACGGCTGGATAGCGGGGATCGGGACGGCGTCCGGCGCCCGCGTGGTGCTCGGCCACTGGCCGCGGTCGCCGTTCGGGCCGTTCAGTGACGTGATGGTCGAAGGAGCCGACGGACACCGGCTGCTGCTGGCACCCACGGTCGAGACGGCGGAGTTCGTCGCCGGCACCTACGTCTTCGACGACGTACGGGTCGTACCGGTCGGGGTCCGGGTCACCGATCGCCGGCACTGGACCGTCACCGCCCCGCCGTTCCACCTGGAGTTCAGCACCGGCCGCCGGACCCTGCCGGGCCTGGCGCTGCGGGTGGTCCCGGGGCGTCTCGCCGTCCGCCCGGGCTGGATCGCGTTGTGGGACCGGCCCGCCCGGCTGCTGCTGGGAGCACACACCCACGCCGGTGCCCGGGCCGGACGGCACCAGTGGTACGGCGCCCGGGATCTGCACCCGGTCACCTCGGCCACCGTGACCCGCAAGGGCGAGAGCCTCGGCGCCCTCGCCCCGGTCGAGCCCCCCGTGCGCTTCGGGACCGGTTCGACACCCCGCCCTCCCTGTCTCGTACGGGTCACCACCACGGTGACCGTGGAGCAGGGCCGGAGTACGACAGGAGTCGCGTCATGACGGAACAGCGAGCGGATTCGCCGGGCGCCGAGCGTGCCCCGGCCACCGACATGTCCCTGCTGGGGATCTACCTCAACGACCATCTCGCCGGTGCCACGGCCGGGACGGCGCGGGTGCGCTACCTGCTGCGCTCGTGCGGTGGCTCGGCGCTCGCCGACGCGCTGGCCCCGGTCGCCGACGAGATCGCCGAGGACCGGACGGCGCTGCTCCACCTCATGCGGCGCCTGGAGGTCCCGGTGCGCCGTTACAAGGTCTACGCGGGCCGGGCGGCCGAGCAGGTGGGACGGCTGAAGAGCAACGGCAGCCTGGTGCGGCGCTCCCCGCTGAGCACCCTGTGGGAGCTGGAAGCGCTGGCGCTCGGGGTGGAGGGCAAGCTGGCCGGCTGGGAGACGCTGCGCGATCTGGCCGCCACGGACGAGCGTCTCGACCGACGGCAGCTCGACGAGCTCATCGAACGGGCCCGCCGGCAGCACGTCACGCTGGAGGCGCTGCGTCACCGGCAGGTCGAAGTCGCCTTCCGCGCAGCCTGAGAGACCGGGGTTCGCTCACCAGAACCTGCTGCTGAGGGCGGGCTGATGGGCCAGCTGTACGGCGTCGCGCAGCCGCAGCGCGACGCTGATGGTGGCGCGCAGAGCGGACGGGCGGACGGTCTGGGCGGTCTCGGTGGCGAGGACCAGCAGGCAGGCCGCCGCCTGCTCGACCACCGGGGCCGGCAGGGTGAAGTCGTTGTCGGCGGCCTCGCGGAACGCCTTCAGCGGGATCGCGGCGCCGTCGACGGCCCGCTGCGCGGCCTGCTCCAGATGCTGTGCGGCTTGCTCGCACACGGGGGCCGGCAGGGCGATGGTGCGCTGGAACGGTGTACTCGTCATGACCCGACTGCTCCCCCGGCGATGGCCGGTTCTGTCGCCCGGCGGCGGGATTTCACCGTCCCGCGTGACCGGCGCGTGGCGCATGTCCTGGAGTCGGAACGCCCCATGAGGGCGGGGAAGGAGCTCGTATGACCGTCTGTTCCGATCTCGTGGCCCGGCTCACCGGGCGAGCGGTCAGCGGTGAGAGGCCGCTGTCGGGGGCTCTCACCGAGGTCACCCTCGTCGACGGGCGGGTCCTGGTCGTCAAGCGGTCCGGTGCACCGGGGGCGGCGCGTGCCGAGGCGGCGGGGCTGCGGTGGCTGTCCGCTGCCGGGAGCGTTCGGCTGCCGGAGGTGCACGGGCACGAGGACGGCCTGCTGATCATCGACCGGGTTGCGCAGGGACGGCCGGACCGTGCGGCAGCGGTGCGGTTCGGACGGGACCTCGCCGCGCTGCACGCCGCCGGGGCGCCCGCCTTCGGGGCGGCGCCGCCGGACGGCCCGGTGGACGCTTACATCGGGCTCGCGCCGATGCGCAACGAGCCCGATGCCGACTGGCCCCGCTGGTATGCCGGGCAGCGCGTGCTGCCGTATCTGCGGCGGGCGGTCGACCGGGGCGCGCTCCGGGCCGCGGAGGCGGCCGTCGTGGAGCGTCTGTGCGAGCGATTGCCGGAGCTGGCCGGGCCCGGCGAGCCGCCCGCGCGGCTGCACGGCGACCTGTGGAGCGGCAACGTGCTGTGGGCGGCCGACGGGCACGTCCGGCTGATCGATCCGGCGGCGCACGGCGGGCACCGGGAGACGGACCTGGCGATGCTGCGGCTGTTCGGCTGCCCCCATCTGGAGCGGGTGCTGGACGGCTACCAGGAGGTCGCGCCGCTCGCGGACGGCTGGGCCGAGCGTGTCGGCGTGCACCAGCTGTTTCCGCTGCTGGTGCACGCCGTGCTGTTCGGCCGGGGCTACGCGGAACAGGCCCTCGGCGTGGCCCGCACGGCCCTGAACGGGTGATCCGCGTCAGCGGGTCACGACGTGCCGTTCGTCGGGGACGCAGTGGGTCATGGTGAGGCCCTCGACGTCGCGCGGCTTGTTCTCGCCGAGGTCGGCCAGGCGTTCGCGGTCCTCGTCCGTGAGGTCCTGGCTCGCCAGCGGCTGTAGTCCTGCCACGTCCTCCGGACCGATGCCCAGTCCCTCGCCCACCCGCAGGCCGAGGTCGTTCTCGACCAGCAGGAAGTGCCAGACCATGCGCTCCTGGATCGCCCGGTCGCACTTGGACAGTTGACCGATGAAGTTCTTCACCAGGTCGTCGCGCTCCCACTCCTCCAGCAGCAGATAGCGCTGACCGGCCTGGAGGTAGTCGTTGGTGCGGGGGATGCGCTTTCGGGTGAGCCGGCCCTGGATTTCGGGCCCCTGCTCGTCATGCGTCGGGTAGCGGGCCTCGCGCAGGCCGCCCGTGATGGACGGCTCGTAGTTGACCTGGGGATTCCCTCCCCCGCCGTCCACGTGGTAGGCCATCTGGCCGTCGCGCTGATTGGTGCGCACCTCCGCGTTCCTGGCCTGGTTGACGGGAAGCTGCAGGTAGTTCGGGCCGACCCGGTGACGCTGGGTGTCGCTGTAGGAGAAGGTCCGGCCGACGAGCATCTTGTCGTCGGAGAAGTCCAGGCCGTCGACGAGGACGCCGGTGCCGAAGGAGATCTGCTCGTTCTCGGCGAAGAAGTCCCTCGGCATCCGGTCCAGCACCATCCGGCCCACCGGCCTCGGCGGAAAGTCCTGCTCGGGCCAGGTCTTGGTGTCGTCCAGCGGGTCGAAGTCGAGCTCGGGGTGGTCGTGGTCGTCCATCAGCTGCACGAGGAGCTCCCACTCCGGGTGGTCACCGCGGGCGACGGCCTCGTACAGGTCCTTGGTGGCGTGACCGAGGGTGTCGGCCTGGACGTTGGCGGCGTCCTCCTCGGTCATGCTGCGTACGCCCTGCTTGGGCATCCAGTGGTACTTGACGAGCTTGGTGTCGCCGTCGGCGTTGACCCACTTGTAGGTGTTGACGCCGAAGCCCTGCATGTGGCGGTAGTCGGCGGGGATGCCGCGCGGGCTGAACAGGTTGACCAGCATGTGCATGGCCTCGGGCGTCTGCGACATGAAGTCGAAGATGCGGCCCGGCTGCTGCTCGAAGGTCACCGGGTCGGGCTTGAGGGCGTGGATGACGTCCGGGAACTTGATGGCGTCACGGATGAAGAAGACACCCAGGTTGTTGCCGACCAGGTCCCAGTTGCCGTCCTCGGTGTAGAACTTGACGGCGAAACCACGCGGGTCCCGGGCGGCCTCGGAGGAGTCGCGGCCGCCGATCACCGTGGAGAAGCGGACGGCCACGTCCGTGCGCTTGCCGCGCTCCTGGAACAGCTTGGCCCGGGTGTAGCGGCCGATCGGCTCGTCACCCCAGGTGCCGTAGGCCTCGAAGTGGCCGTATGCGGTGACGCCGCGGGCGTGCACGACGCGTTCGGGGATGCGTTCCCGGTCGAAGTGGCTGATCTTCTCCAGGAACTGGTAGTTCTCCAGCGTGGCGGGGCCGCGGGCGCCGACGGTGCGCTGGTTCTGGTTGTCGTAGACCGGATGGCCCTGGCGGTCGGTGAGTACCTTGCGGTCGTCGCCCGGTGCGGGGCCGGTGCCGGAAACGTCCGTCATATGCGTGGGCTCCTTCGGCTCGTGGCCGGCGGCCGGCCGGGGAGCCGCGAAGGGCCGCCCGGCCGGTCCTGGCGGGGACGGGCCGGGTACCCGGGTGGCGCGGTCACTCACGCGCCACGGACTTCGTCCGGCGGCCTCGGCGGCTCGGGGCGACGGCGCTGAAAAAAAGGGGGGCATGGTGGGCTGTCAGTATCCGCACCGACAGCGGGGACCGCGGGAGGGAGAGGAATGCGGAACGTCTACTGGATCGGGGGCGGCAGCGGCGCGGGCAAGTCCACGATCGCCCGCCGTCTCGCCGACCGGCACAGCTGGCGTGTCTACGCGACCGACGACGTGATGGCGGATCACGCGCGCCGCACCACCGCCGAGGAGGCGCCCTTCCTGCACGCGTTCATGGCCATGGACCTGGACGAGCGGTGGGTCGACCGGTCCCCCGAGACCATGATGGAGACGTTCCCCTGGTTCCGGGGCGAGGCCTTCGGTCCGATCGTCGAGGATGTCGCGCGACTGGCCCGGGACACGCCTGTGGTCGTCGAGGGGTTCCGGCTGCTCCCGCACCTGGTGCTGCCGCTGGTCACCGAGCCCGGACACGCAATCTGGCTGCTGCCCACACCGGAGTTCCGCCGGGCAGTCTTCGCCCGTCGCGCCGCGAGCGGCGGGATGTTCACGCAGCGGACCGGTGATCCCGGGCGGGCGGTCCGCAACCTCGCCGCACGGGACGCCCTGTTCACCGAGCGGCTGGACGAGGAGACCACGCGCCTCGGGCTGCCCGCGCTCACGGTGGACGGCACGATGACGGAGGACGAACTCGCCGAACGGGTCGGTGGGGTCTTCCGGCTCTGACACGGAGAAGGGCCCGGGCCCGCACGGGGTCCGGGCCCTTGGGGGCCGGTGAGCCTCAGCCCCCGTCGAGGCGTGCGCGAAGCAGCCCCTTGCCCAGTTCGGCGCCCTTGCGGCTGTCCGCCTGGGCCTTGCGGAACAGGTCCGCGACCTCGGTGTCCTTGGCGCGCTCGGCGTCCTGGATGTAGCTCTCCAGACGCAGGGCGTTGTTCAGGCACGCCTCGACGTACCAGATGAGGTTGTAGTCCTTGTCCTGCGTACCGGTCACGCCGCCGGTCTCCGATCCACTGCTCATGCGGGCCTCCTTCTCGCGGAGCGGACCTCTTCAGGCGCCGGACGGGTACCCGCTCCCCGGCCGGGCACACAGCCCACGCCATCACGCCGGGTGATCAACCGGTCACGGTTCACGTGGCCACATCGACGCCGCGCCGACAGTCACCTGACAGCCGGAGCGGAGGGAGGGGTCAGACCCGCACACAACAGCAACTCAACCACCTCGTACGGCAATTCAGACAGTTGACCCGGAAGCCCACAGACAGCGGTCACTTTCGGAACGAAGTGGCACTCCACCGTGCGAGACCGGTCGATGACGGTGTGTACTGTGCTGCGGGTGCCTCGCCTGAGCACCTCGGGCCCAGCCCTGCCCGACTCCCTCCTGGAATCGACTCGATGATCGAAGTACCGGACCTGGCCGTCGGCGCCCTCGCTCTCGGCACACTGTCCGCGTTCGCCCTCGGCGGCGGGCTGCTGCGCTCACGACGGCACCTGGCCGCACAGCGCGCGAAGACGGCCGCGCTGCGGGCTCAACTCGACGGCACCACAAGGGCGTTCGCTTCCGAGATCGAGCATTTGGCGGCGCGGCGGGTGCCCGCCGCGGCCCGGCAGGCCGCACATTCCCACGTCAGCGAGCCCGGCCCGCTGAACCCACAGCTGTCCGGTTCACCGCTGGGGAGCGCCCTGGAACGGGTACTGAAGGCGCTGCACGCCGAATTGGCCGCGCAGCGCACCCGGATCGACGCTGCGGCGCAGGCCGGAATGCGCGGGGCCACCCGGGAGATCCAGGCGGCGCTGTACCGGCTGCAGGACGCTCTGCGGGGACTGCAACAGCGCTACGACGACCCCGAGTTGGCACAGATCCTGTTCGAGCTGGACCACGAGAACGAGCAGTCGCTGCGGCGCGCACAGATCGCCGCGGTGGTGTGCGGGGCCTGGGTGGGGCTCGCCCGGGAGGAGTCCCACCTCGTGGATGCGGTGACGGGCGGTCAGGCCCGGCTCGCGGGCTACCGCCGTGTCCGGGTCAACAACCACCTCGCGGCCGGTACGGCCCTGGTGTCCCACGCCGTCGAACCGGTCGCCATCATCGTCGCCGAGCTCCTCGACAACGCGCTGCGGCATTCCGCGCCCGACACGGACGTCGTGGTCCATCTCGAGGCGGTCCACCACGGCGTCTGCGTCACCGTGGACGACGCCGGCCTGGGCATGACGCAGGACGAGCGGGCCCGGGCCCAGCGGATGGTCGCCGGTTCGGATCCGATCCTGCTGACCGAGCTCGGGGATCCGCCGCGCATGGGTCTGGCGGCCGTCGGCCAACTGACGCGGCAGTTCGATCTGAGCGTGGACCTGTCCTCCCCGTCACCGTACGGCGGTGTGCGGGCGGTGGTGCGGGTCGACAGCCATCTGCTGACGCGCATCGACCCGCAGGAGCAGCCCCCGGCGGCCAGTGCGCCACGTTCGACCCGGCGGGAAGCCGTGCGGGCCGCGGCGAGCGGTCCCGGCGCGCCCCGCGGTTCGGCTCAGCCGGAGACCGAGCCACGCAGGGCCGAACCGCTGCCCACCGGCGCAGGCGAAGGCCCAGACGCAAGCACAGACGCAGGCAACGACGCAGGCAACGACCACGGATACGGCACGGAGCAGCACCTGGGCGACGACACCCCGGCGCCCGGCCACCACGGCCCGCGGGACGGCGGCGGCCTCCCCCAGCGGCGGCGCCGAGGTCGTGCCACGCCCGCGGCCGGCACGGCCGCGGGCGAACCCGCACCACCACGCCCTTCCCGGCGTCCCGAGGAGTCCGCCGCCGCCCTCGGCGCCCTCCAGTCCGGGACCGCGGCAGCGCGTACCGCCGCGCGGTCGAACACAGGCGCCGTTCCAGCCGTACCTGAGGGTGCCCCGGCCGCGACCACGGCCGACGCGGCATCCGAGGACACCGACAGCACCGGACACGAAGGGGGAACGGCTCGATGACCAGCCGCGCAGCGGGGGACACGGCATGGGTGCTCGAACCGGTCCTGGAGGTGCCGCACGTCGTGGCCGCCGCCCTGCTCACCCGGGACGGACTCGTCACCGGCTACACCGACGCGCTGTCGCGGCCGTCGGCCGAGCGGGTCGCGGCCATCACCAGCACCGTGCAGGGCGCCTGCCGTACCGCGGCGGCGGCGTTCGCCGACACCGACCGGGCGGAGATCCGGCAGGTCGTCATCGAGTCGGACCACGGCTATGTGCTGATCGTGCCGACGGACCACGGCACCTGCGTCGCCGCGTACGGTGATCCCGAGGTGCGGCTGGACCTGCTCGCCCACCGGGTGCACTCGCAGGTGGCGCGGCTGGGCGAGAAGGCGATGGCCGCCGGGCCCCGGGGAGCCGACGGCGGCACGCCGGCATGACCGGCCGCCGAGGCGGCCGTCCCCTGGTTCCCGCGTACCTGTCGACCGGCGGGGTGGCGCGGCCCAGCCGTGCGCATCTGGAGCGGCTGTCGGTCCTCACCGGCAGCGGTGAGCCGGCCCCCGCCGAACTGCCCGCCGCCCAGGCGGCCCTGCTGGAGGAGCTGGAGTACGGCTCGCTGACGGTGGTGGAGGCCGCGGCCCTGCTGCGGCTGCCGGTCTCCGCGGTGCTGGTCCTGGCCGCCGACCTCCTCGACCGTGACCTGGTGCTGGCCCGTGCGCCGATCCCGCCCGCCCGGCGCTTCGACCCCGACCTGCTGAAGAGAGTGGCCGATGGCCTCCGCGACCTCAAGCACCGTTGAAGCCGAGCCGGGAGGTGCGGGCATCCACCTGCCCGACACCGCCCAGGACTTGGTGAAGATCCTGATCACAGGGCCCTTCGGGGTGGGCAAGACGACCCTGATCCGCTCCGTCTCGGAGATCCGGCCGCTGCACACGGAGGAGCAGCTCTCGGAGGCGTCCGCGCAGGTCGACGATCTCGCCGGGGTACGGGACAAGTCCACCACCACGGTCGCCATCGACTTCGGCCGGATCAGCCTGCCGGGCGGCATCGTGCTGTACCTGTTCGGCACGCCCGGCCAGGAACGCTTCCGGGCCCTGTGGGACGACGTCGCCCATGGGGCGCTCGGCGCGCTCGTGCTGGTCGACGCCCGCCGGATCGACGCCTCGTTCGACGTGCTGGGGCTGCTGGAGGAATCGGGACTGCCCTACGCGGTCGCCTTCAACACCTTCCCGGACGCGCCCCGCCACCACACGCCCGAGCGACTGCGCGCCGCCCTGGACCTGGAGCCGACGACGCCCATGGTGACGTGCGACGCGCGAGAGGCGGACTCCTCGGTCGACGCCCTGCTCGCGCTGGTACAGCACCTGATCGACCACCACCCCCCGGAGCCCCGGTGACCCACCCCTCCCCCGCCGAGCAGGCCTTCTCCCTCGCGGCGCCCGTCCGCCTGTGGGAGGACGGCTTCGCCCGTGATCCCCACGCCTACTACGCCGCCCTGCGCGCCCACGGCCCGGTCGGCTGGGCGGAACTCGCGCCCGGTGTCCCGGCCTACGTCGTCATCGACCGGCGGGCGGCGCTGGACCTGCTGCACGACACGGAGACGTTCTCGCACGACCCCCGGCCGTGGGAAGCGACCGTCCCCGACGATTCGCCGGTGCTCGGCATGATGCGCTGGCGCCCCAACACCCTGTTCGCCGACGGCGGTGCCCACCTGCGCTACCGCACCTCGCTGATCGACGCCTTCGATCTGGTGGAGCCGCACGATCTGCGGGCCCGGGTACACCGGGCGGTGTACCTGCTGGTGAGCCGGATCGGGCCGCGCGGCGAGGCCGACCTGGTGGGCGAGTTCACCCGGCCGCTGATGGCGCTGGTGTTCAACAGCCTGTTCGGCCTGCCGGACAGCGCGAGCGACCGGCTGGACAGCGCCCTGGGCAAGCTGATCGAGGGCGGCGCCCAGGCGGCCGAGGGCGAGGCCGAGTTCGGCGGGTACGTGCTGGAGCTGATCGCCGCCAAGGCCGAGCGGCGGGGCGACGATCTGCCGAGCTGGCTGCTGGACCACCCGGCGGGGCTGACCCCCGAGGAAGTCACCTGGCAGGTGTTCCTCACCCTCGGCGCGGGGCACGAGCCGACGGCCAACCTGGTGTCCAACGCACTGTCCCGGATCCTCGGCAACCCGGCCTACTACTCGACGCTGACCAGCGGCGCCCGGCCGGTGACGGACGCGGTGCTTGAGGTCCTGCACCACGAGACGCCGCTCGCCAACTACGGCATCCACTACGCCCGTACGCCGGTCACCCTGCACGGCGTGTGGATCAGGGCCGCGGTTCCGGTGGTGATCTCCTACGGCGCGCTCGCCCAGGCCGCCGAGCGGGAGCGCGGCGCGGACCGCCACCCGTCGGACGCCTCTCACCTGTCCTGGTCGGCGGGCCCGCACGCCTGTCCGGTCAAGCAGCACACCCTGCTCATCGCCACCGAGGCGATCGAACGGCTCACCCAGTGGCTGCCCGACCTCGAACCCGTCCTGCCCCGTGAGCGCCTGACATGGCGGCCCGGCCCGTTCCACCGCTCGCTGACGGCCCTGCCCGTCCGTTTCAGCCCCCGCTCCCCCGACCAGCCAGGAGGACGACCGTGACCGTGACCGACCGCATCGCTCTGGACCCGTTAGGGGCCGACATCGCCGCCGAGAGCGCCCGGCTGCGTGCCCTCGGCCCGATCGTGCCCGTGGAGCTGCCCGGCGGCATCCCGGCCTGGGCGCCTACGCGCTACGACACGCTGAAGGAACTCATCCTCGATCCTCGGGTCAGCAAGGACCCGCGGCTGCACTGGCGGCTGTGGCCCGAGATCGCCGGAAAACCGTCCTGGGCCTGGATCCTGGGCTGGGTCGGCGTGGTGAACATGCTCTCCACGTACGGAACGGACCACGCCCGGCTGCGCAAACTGGTCGCTCCGAGTTTCACGCACCGTCGGACCGAGGCGATGCGGCCCCGGGTGGAGGCGATCACGGCGGAGCTGCTGGCCGCGCTGGAGGCCGCCGACGGCGAGGTCGTGGACGTCAAGGAGGGATTCGCCCATCCGCTGCCGATGCGGATGATCTGCGAACTCATGGGTGTGCCGGACGAGTTGCGGGAGGACACCGGCCGGCTCATCGCGGCCATCATGGACACCTCCGATCCGAGCCCGGAGCACGCGGCTTCGGTGCAGCGGCAGATCGGGACGGTGCTGCCGGCCCTGATAGCCCACCGGGCTGCGCACCCCGGGGACGACATGACGTCCGAGCTGATCAGGGTCCACGACGAGGACGGCGACCGGCTGAGCGACGAAGAGCTGCTGTACACGCTGCTGCTGGTGATCGGCGCCGGTTTCGAGACCACCGTGAACCTCATCGGCAACGCGGTGGTCGCACTGCTCCGCCGTCCCGAGCAGCTGGCGGCCGTCCGGTCCGGGGAGATCGGCTGGGACGCCGTCGTCGACGAGACGCTGCGCGCCCACCCGTCGATCGCGTCGCTGCCGCTGCGCTTCGCCGTCACGGATCTCGCCGTCGGCGAGGTCATGATCCCGGCCGGCGACGCCATCATCACGACGTACGCCGCCGCGGGGCTCGACCCCGAGCACTACGGCCCGGAGGCCGACCGCTTCGACGCCACCCGCGGCGCGGACGACCATCTGGCGTTCGGGATCGGCGTCCACCGCTGCATCGGGGCGCCGCTGGCCCGGCTGGAAGCCCTCACCGCGCTGCCGGCGCTGTTCGACCGGTTCCCCGGCCTGCGCCTGGCCACCGGCGACGACGGGCTGCGGCAGGTGCCGTCGTTCATCGCGTTCGGCTGGCAGGAGATCCCGGTGCGGCTGCGGGGCTGACGCCCCCCGGCGGGGGTGCCGGCACGCGGGAGCGCGACCGGTCCCCCGTTCCGGTCGAGCCCCCGCGGTGAGTTGAACTTACGTCCCTGTCCGAGGCCTTGTGAACCGTGTCGATGCCCGCTGCACGCTCAGCGGGGCTCACCCGTGCACAGCTGAGTCCGGATGGCCCGGTTTCGTCCCGCCCGGATCCGGCCAACCGGTTGCCCCGGAGGCAAAGAGGCTCACGCCGGGCTCCGCAGGACCGGCAGATCGAGGTCGCCCACGGTCAGGTGCGCCAGGACGACCTCGTACAGATCGGTGCCCGCGGCGAGCAGTTGGCGTTCCAGGACGGGTTCGGCGCTGCGGACGTGCTCGCGCACGGTCTGGGCATGCACCCCCAGGGCCTGGGCGGCCCGTTCGGCGTTGCCGCCGACGGCGATCCAGGTGCGCAGCGTCCGGCGCGGATTGCGGGCATCGGCGTCGAGCCGCCCCAGGAGGTCCTGCCCCCACGTACGTACGGCGGGGCCGGACAGCAGGTCGGCGAGGCGCAGATCCCGCTCCTCGGTGCCATCGGCCGGCACATCGGGCAATCCGATCCGGGTGTTGAGCGCCAGGTGGACGACGGCCCGGGCCGTGAGGTCGGCGAAGTCGGTGCCGAGCAGGGCCTCGACGCGTTCCATGCGGGCGCGGACGGTGTTGCGGCTGACGCCGAGGACCTTGGCGGCGTTGACGGCGGTGAACTCCAGGCCGAGCCGGGTGGTGGCGAGAAGTTCGGCGCGGGTGTGGTGCGGCAGGGCATCGAGGGGGCGCAGCACGCGGGACGTCCAGCCGCGTAGCGCCACCGGGTCCATCAGGCGTTCGGGGTGGGTGCGCTCGGCGTAGACGGCGGTCTTGTCGGGCCGGAAGTGGGCGACGGCCAGGGCACTGACGGCCTGCCCGTAGGCGGTGGCGGTCTGGGCGAGGCTCTGGCGGACGCTGCCGCCGAGGAAGAGGTCAGGGTGGCGTCCGACGAGGGACCGCAGGGCGTCGCCCGTGGTCTCCCTGGGGCCGACCACGATCACATGCCCGTCCATGGCCGGGCAGCGCACGACCAGGGCGTCCTCCCGGGTGCGGTCCAGGCACTCCTCGGCGACGCGGTCGCGCACGTCGGGAGCGGATTCGACGACGTACACGCACGCCGTCTCGGCGTCGAGCAGGCCGGGCCAGAGACCGGCGGCGACGCGGCGGGCGGCGATGGTGTCCTCGACCATCAGCAGTTGCAGGATCGCCAGGCGCAGATCGGAGGTGGCCCGGCGCAGCCGGTGCCCGGCCGCGGTCGACTCGCTCGCCGTCAGCAGCAACTCGATCACCTGGGCGGTGTGCGTGACGACACCGGAGGCCCGCCGGTCGAAGGGGTCCTGCCGGGAGACGGCCAGGACGCACGCGTGGGACGGGTGCTCCACCCTGACCAGGCGCAGGTGGCGCTCCCGGCTCTCCCAGGCCGCGGAGGCGATCCGGCCGGTGGTGATGTCCGCGACCAGGTCCTCTTCCAGCGGGAGCCGGTTTCCGGCGATGAGGTTCCCGGCGGCGTCCTGCAGGGCCACGGTCGCGCCCAGGGTGGCGGCGAGCCAGGCGACGACTCTGCGGACGTCGCGCCCGGCCGGACGCAGATGCTCGAGCAGTTCCTCCGCCCACGCCGGGCCTGTACCGGCCTGCGTCTCCCGCTGCCGGTTCCCGTCCTCTCGGCCAGCCACCTGGGCCTTCCCCTCGCTCCTCGCGCCGCCTCCGGCACACCGGTCGGGGACGTTACCTCACGTCCGCGGGGCGATCCCCCCGGCCCGGACGCCGGACGGCAGGGGCCGCTGTCCCGGGCGCCGCCCCCTCCTGCGCCGCCGACCCGCGCCGGCGGCATAAGCTCGGCGGATGGCGAAGTACTACGACGTGCACCCCGACAACCCGCAGGCCCGCACCATCGGCCAGATCGCCGACAGCATCCGTGCCGACGCTCTTGTCGCCTACCCCACGGACTCCTGCTACGCACTGGGCTGCCGTATCGGCAGCCGTGACGGCATCGACCGGATCCGCACGATCCGCAAGCTGGACGACCGGCACCACTTCACCCTCGTGTGCCAGGACTTCGCCCAGCTCGGCCAGTTCGTGCGGATCGACAACGACGTGTTCCGTGCCATCAAGGCGTCGACGCCCGGCAGCTACACGTTCATCCTGCCCGCGACGAAGGAGGTGCCGCGCGTGCTGCAGCACCCCAAGAAGAAGACGGTCGGGGTGCGCATCCCCGACCACGTCGTCACCCAGGCCCTGCTGGCCGAACTCGGTGAGCCGCTGCTGTCCAGCACCCTGCTGCTGCCCGGCGAGGAGGAGCCGATGACGCAGGGGTGGGAGATCAAGGACCTGCTCGATCACGTGCTGGACGGGGTGGTCGACTCCGGCGACTGCGGGACCGAGCCGACGACGGTCGTCGACTTCTCCGGCGGGGAGGCCGAGATCGTGCGGCACGGCGCGGGCGACCCCTCACGGTTCGAGTAAAGCGCGCGCCAAGGGCCGTTCACGGTTCAACCGTGTGCCGGGGGTGGGCGAATTGCCCCGGGACGGGCGTGTCACGATGACCATGATCCGCCCGGTCACGCGGACGGGTTGCAGGTCCCCACCCCCGCAGAGAGGCAGCCCCGCCATGACCGCCGTACAGGGAACCGCCGTCGACATCCGCACCGAGGACGGCACCGCCGACGCGTATCTGGCCCACCCCGCAGACGGGGCCGCCCACCCGGCTGTCCTGGTGTTCATGGACGCCTTCGGCCTGCGTCCGCAGCTGCGCTCCATGGCGGACCGGCTGGCCGCCGAGGGCTACACGGTGCTGGTGCCGAACGTGTTCTACCGGCACGGTCGCGCGCCCCTGTTCGACCTTCCCGAGTTCATCGACCCGGGGGCGCGTCCGGAGATATTCGAGCGCATCGTTCCCGTCATGCAGGACCTGACGAACGAGCGGGCGATGCGGGACGCGGGTGCGTATCTGCACTGGCTGGCCGAGTCGCCCGCGGTGGCCGACGGCCCGGTCGCGCTGACCGGCTACTGCATGGGTGCCCGCCTCTCGCTGCTCACCGCGGGCACCCACCCGGACCGGGTCGCGGCGGCCGCCGGCTTCCACGGCGGACGACTGGCCACGGACACCCCGGACAGCCCCCACCTGGTGGCCGGCAAGGTCACCGCCGAGCTGTACTTCGGCCACGCCGACCAGGACCACTCCCTGCCCGAGGAGCAGATCGAGCGCCTGGAGGAGGCCCTGACGGCGGCGGGCGTGCGCCACCGGTGCGAGGTGTACACCGGCGCGCCGCACGGCTTCACGCAGGCCGACACCGCGTCGTACCACCGGGAGGGCGACGAGCGTCACTGGACGGCGCTTCTCGAGCTGCTGAAGCGCACATTCTGACCGCAATCGACTCCCTGGTGACACGAGTTGACGACCTACCGACGGTAAGGGCTTGCACTCCCGTGATCCCTGCGCGTAGACCTTGCTGATTATCAGTCAGCATCGGGGGGATTGGCGCATGGACGGCACGGTCGACGGGTTCCGCTACGGTGCGGTGACCCCGGTGGCGGCCTATCTGATGGCCTGTCTGGGAGGGGCGCTCGGCCTGCGGTGCATCGTGCGCTCGCTGCTCGGCGCGCAGTCGTGGAAGACGGGCTGGCTCGCGTTAGGCGCCGCCTCCATCGGATGCGGCATCTGGACGATGCACTTCATCGCCATGATCGGCTTCCATGTGGAGGAGACCCGGGTCCGGTACGACGCGGCCACGACGGTGCTCAGTCTCGTCGTGGCCGTCGCGGTGGTGGGCGTCGGCGTGTTCATCGTCGGCCATCGCGGCGCAAGCGCTGTCACGCTGGCGGTCGCGGGGGCGATCACCGGACTGGGCGTGGCGGGCATGCACTACCTCGGCATGGCGGCGATGCGGCTGAACGGCGACGTCGGCTACGACCCGGTCGGCGTCGCGCTGTCCGTGCTGATCGCCGTAGGGGCCGCGACCGCCGCGCTGTGGTCGGCCGTCACCCTTCGCGGATTCCTCATGAGTCTCGGGGCGAGCCTGGTGATGGGCGTGGCGGTGTCCGGGATGCACTACACGGGCATGGCCGCCATCAGCGTCCATGTGCACGACACGACCGGCGGGACGTGGGCGGGCGAGTCGCCCACGTCCCTGCTGCTGCCGATGCTGCTGGGGCCGGTGGTCTTCCTGCTGCTGGCCGGGGTGGTGGTGATGTTCGACCCGCTGCTGGTGCTCGGCGAGCGGGCCCCCGCACCCCGGCCGGACGCGCCGGCCGCAGGCTCCGCGGCGCCTCGCCGGACGTCTCGGCGCACCACGGCCTCCTCCTCGTCCGCGCGCGAGCGGTGAGCGGCCCACCGCCGGTCGCTGCACGATCGATTGTTACGGTGCACCCGTGTCCGACTCCTCACGCGATACCGCCGAAGGCGCCGGCTGGGGCACCGGCGAACGAGGCGCGTACCGGCGGTTGATGCCGTCGAAGGCCGAGAAGATCTCCTGGCTGGACCCGACGATGCTGTGGGTCGCCCGCAACGGCGTGCTGGCCTCCTGGTTCGGTGACCCCACCGGCCGGACGCGCAGCCGGTGGGTGGCACAGCGGGCGGCCTCCGGCGCACCCTCCGACAAGGTGATCCGGCGGGACGACCCTGACCGGTTCTCCTTCCTGGTCATCGGTGACACCGGCGAGGGCGACGACCCCCAGTACGCCGTCGTGCCGGGCTTCCTGAGGACCGGTCAGGACACCCGGTTCGCGGTGCTGGCCAGCGATGTGATCTACCCGGTGGGCAGCGCGGACGACTACGGCACCAAATTCTTCCGCCCCTACCGGGACTACCGGGCGCCGATCTACGCGATACCCGGCAACCACGACTGGTACGAGGACCTCGGCGGTTTCATGCGCGTCTTCTGTGACGACGCCCCGCCCCTGCCGCCGGAACCCCGGCCGCGCCCGCTCACCCGGGCCTGGCTGCGGTCGCTGCTGTGGCACCGGCCACGTCCGGACGCGGGACAACGCCTCGCCGAGGCACGCACCTTGCGCGACGCCCCCGAACAGCGGGCCGTCCAGCCGGGCCCGTACTGGGCGATCGACGCCGGCCCGCTGCGGATCGTCGGCATCGACACCGGCCTGCTCGGCACCCTCGACGCCGAGCAGGGCGCGTGGCTGCGCGAGGTGTCCCGGGGGCCCCGCCCGAAGATCCTGGTCACCGGTTCGCCCCTGTACGTGGACGGCCGGCGCGAGCCCTGCGCCATCGAAGGCGGCGGCACCGTCGACGACATCGTCCGCGCCCCGGAGCACCACTACGTGGCGGCGGTCGGCGGCGACATCCACAACTACCAGCGCTACCCGGTCCGGCTGGACGACGGGCGCACGCTCCAGTACGTCGTCGCGGGCGGGGGCGGCGCGTTCATGCACGCCACCCACACGATCCCCCGCGTCGACGTAGCGGGCGTCACCGAGCGGGACTTCCGCTGCTACCCGCTGCGCGGCGACTCCCTGGCCTTCTACAGCCGCCTCTACGGCCGCAGGCTGCGGATGCGCCGCTTCTTCACCCTCACCGAGGCCGAGGCGACGGCGGTGATCGCCGAGCGGCTCGGGATCAGGCCCACCCGCGCCCCGGCCGCCTCGACCCGCGTCACCCGGCGCGTCCGCCTGGTCGCCGGGCTGCTCGGCACCGGCCGCCGCCCCGACCGGGCCAAGCGGATCCGGCTGCCCGTGCGGAAGATCTACACGTCGCTGTTCTCACCGGGCTCGGCGACGTACGACCCGCCGTTCTTCAAGTGCTTCCTGCGCCTGGACGTCTCCCCGGAAGCGGTCCGGCTGCGCTGCTTCGCGGCGACCGGCAACCGTGCCCAGGAGATCGACCCGCCGGTCGAGGACGAGGTGACGATCCCGCTGTGCTGACCGGACGGGCGGGCCGACCAGGCTGACCGGAGGGCCGGGCTGACGGGGAACAGTGGAAGCCGGCGCGGGGTTGGCACCGACATAGGCCATTGAAGGTTCAATGATGGAGGGCTCGTGCCACCCACCCCACGACCGCTGCGCAAGCTGGGTTTCCTGACCATCGGGCTGTTCGACCCGGCGGACCCGCGCCCGGGCCACGAGTCCACCCTGGAGATCATCGAGCTGGGCGAGCGGCTCGGCTTCGACAGCGCGTGGGTGCGGCACCGGCATCTGCAGCACGGCATCTCCTCCCCCGTCGCCGTCCTGTCGGCGGCGTCCCAGCGCACACGACGTATCGAACTGGGCACGGCGGTGATCCCCCTCGGGTGGGAGAACCCGCTGCGGCTGGCCGAGGACCTGGCCACCGTCGACCTGCTGTCGGGCGGACGCCTCAACCCGGGCGTGAGCGTGGGCCCGCCCCTGCACTTCGACCAGGTCAAGGGCGCGCTCTACCCGGACACGGCCGACACCGAGGACTTCGGTTACGGCAGGGTAGAGCGGCTGCTGGACTTCGTGCGGGGCAAGCCGGCGACGGACTTCAGCGGCGTCGAGGGCTTCGAGGTGTTCTCCGACCGGGTGGAGCCGCACTCCCCCGGCCTGGGCCGCCGCCTCTGGTACGGCGGGGGCAGCCTGCGGTCGGCCCGATGGGCCGGCGAGCACGGCATGAACCTCCTCTCCAGCAGCGTCGTGAAAGCCGAGGAACCCGAGGGGCCCTACGACTTCGCGGAGATCCAGCTCGCACAGATCCGCGCCTTCCGGGCCGCCCATCCCGACGGCGAAGACGCCCGCGTCTCGCAGGGCCTGGTCGTCATCCCCACGGACTCCGCCTCGCCCGCCCAGCGTGCCCGGTACGAGGAGTACGCCGCCCGGCGCACTCCCCGCACGGCGACGCCGCAGGGTCCGGCGCGGCTGCTGTTCGCGCCGGATCTGGTGGGCACCTCGGCCGAGATCGCCGAACGGCTGCACGCGCACGCCGCGTTCCGGGAGGTGGACGAGGTGGCGTTCGCCCTGCCGTTCTCCTTCGAGCACGAGGACTACGTGCAGATCCTCACCGACACGGCGACGAAACTGGGCCCGGCCCTGGGATGGCACCCGAGCGTCTAGGGCTGTCGGTGCCGTCCTCGGCGAAGTGGCTGGGTGGCTTCCAAGCCGGCTCGGAAACCGGCAAGCCGAGGGGAGCACGGCTTGGGCGCTGAGTGCGCCCCGGCGGCGCCCACCCGGGCCATCGCCGGACCCGTCCTTGGCAGGTGCCGCGAGCATCTGCCGGAGGCGCACGTCAAATCGTTCATGCGGACCTTCGCGCGCCGGGGCCGCAGCCTCGGCCGGCGCCGACGCCGGCCGAACAAGAGCCGGCGCACCACCCGACAGATTCGGCCTTTGCATATTATCCGAGCTTCGCAAAGGCCCTTGCCTTGATCTCACGCCCTGGAGCTAGCTGGTGATGCGTCCGCTTCCCGGCCCGGGTTCCCGATGAGCCCGGCGCCGACCGGCAGCACCGGGGCCGGTCCCCGGAGCCGTCGGTCAGGGAGGCGGTCGGCGAACCTGCACGTGAGGAGTGGTCATGAAGAAGGCTTACGAGGCACCGACGCTCGTCCGGCTCGGTACGTTCCGGAAGGAGACGGGGCTCCTTCAGCGCTCCGGTCGCGACCGGCTGATCCTGAGCAAGAACTGACGACCGACGGTCCTTGACCCGACGTCATGACTGAACTGCACGAAAGTGCGGGGACGGGCCCCGGCGACGCGCACTTCGCGGTCTTCCCGGACCGCGCGGACGCGGCCGCCGTGGCCCGCTCCTTCGCCCGCCCCGGAAGCCGGACCCTCGCGCACGCGTCGGGCCGGCCCTGGCTGGTCGGCCACTGGCACGACGACGACATCGTCACGGCGAGCGTCGGCAGCGCCTCCCTCGCCGTCGTCGGCTGCTGCCCGGTCGACGCCGACGAACTGCGGCGCGGCGCCGCACGGTTGCGTGATCTGGCGGAGCTCGACGCGCCGGCCCGGTCCCTCCCCGGCAGTTTCCACCTCGTCGGCACCCTCGACGGCCGGATCAGGGTGCAGGGCACGGCCTCCGGACTGCGGCTCGTCTTCCACGCGGAGATCGACGGGGTACGCGTCGCAGCGACCCGCGCCGACACGCTGGCCGCCGTCCTGGGCGCGGAGCCCGACGTGGCGGAACTGGCCGTACGCCTGCTGTGGCCCGCCCCGTACCCACTGTTCGAGACATCGATGTGGCGGGCGGTCACCGCCGTTCCGCCACAGGACGCCGTGCTCGTCGCCGCGGACGGGCGCAGCGCACGGCACACCGGGTGGTGGACACCGCCGGAGCCGGTCCGGCCGCTCGCCGACGCGGCTCCCCTGATCCGGACGGCACTGGAGGAGGCCGTCGGCGCGCGCACCCGGCAGGGCGGCGTGGTGAGCTGCGATCTGTCCGGGGGCCTGGACTCGACCTCCGTCTGCTTCCTGGCCGACCGCTCCCCCGCCCACGTGGTGGCCAGTACGTGGCCCGGGCGGGATCCGGCGGACACCGACCTGATCTGGGCCGAGCGGGCGATGGGGTACCTGCCGGACGTCGAGCACGTGATCTGGGACGCCGACGCCTCGCCCCTGGTCTACGAGGACCTGCTCGGCATCGACGACCTCCTGGACGAACCCACCATCGGCGTCATGGACCGTTCCCGGGTGCTGCACCACCTGCCCGGCCTCGCCGCACGCGGCAGCCGGCTGCATCTGACCGGCATCGGCGGCGACCATGTGGCGTGGTGCTCCGAGGCGTACTACCACCGGCTGCTGCGCACCCACCCGCTGTTCACCCTGCGCCGGTTGCGCGGATTCCGGGCGCTGTGGCGATGGCCGCTCGGCGGCACCCTCCGCGCTCTCGCCGACTCCCGGCCGTACCGGAGGTGGCTCGCCGATGCCGCCGGTGACCTGCGCGGCCCGTTGCCCCCGTCCGTGGCGACGGGTCTCGGCTGGGGCATGACCCCGCGCCTGTTCGACTGGGTGACTCCCGAGGCCGAGCGGATGGCGCGCCGGGCCCTGCTCGACGCGGCGGCGACGACCTCTCCGCTGCATCCGGACCGCGGGCTCCACACCGACCTGGAGCAGATCCGCTCGTGCACCCGCGTCATCCGGCAGTGGGACCGGATGGCGGCCCGTGCGGGCCTGCCGATGGGCTCTCCCTTCCTGGACGACCGTGTCATCGAGGCGTTTCTTTCCGTACGTCCCGGCGAGCGCGTGACGCCCTGGCGGTACAAGCCCGTCCTGAGCGCCGCGATGCGCGGGATCGTGCCGGAGGAATGCCTGCGACGCAGCAACAAGGCCACGGGCTCCATGGACGACTCCAACGGACTGCGCGAACACCGGGCCGATCTGCTGGCCCTGTGGGAGGACTCACGGCTTGCGGAACTGGGCCTGGTGGACGGCGCGGAGCTGCGCCGCCTGGCCCGGCGGCCCGCCTCCCCGGGGCTCTCCGACGCCATCCTCTACTCCACGATCGCCGCGGAGGTGTGGCTGCGCGGGCTCACCCGTGTCCCGCAACCCTGACCTCACCGCTGGTCACACACATCACACGTCAGAAAGGCACCCCTATGCCCCTGCGGTTCGGCGACGACGTCTCCACGGCCGAGACCGACTACGGCACGGTTCTGCTGGACGAAAAGGTCGGCTCCTATTGGGAGTTGAACCCGACGGCCACCTTGGTGGTGCGTACGCTGCTGGACGGCGGCGAGGAGGCGGACGCGGCCGCCGCCCTGGTCCGGGAGTTCGACATCGACCGGTCGCAAGCCCTCCAGGACGTCGAGACGCTCGTCCGCGAGCTGCGCGCGTCGGGACTCGCCTCATGACGACGCCCAGCGCGCTGGAGCGGCCCACCGGTGTGCCCCTGGCCCGGCGCATGGCCGCCCGCCTCGTCCTGCTTCCCGCCGTCGTCCTCGCATCGCTGCCGCCCCGCCGCCTCCGCACGGTGCTCGGCGTCCTGCGGCGCGGTGCCGCACCGGCGAGCACCGGACAGGCCCAGAGCGCGCGCGACGCCATGTGCGCCGTCAGCCTGCGCTGCGCCGGGCCGAAGGGGTGCCTGCCGCGCTCCCTGGGAGCGGCACTGCTGTGCCGGCTCGGTGGAACCTGGCCGACCTGGTGCACCGGCGTACGGGTCACGCCGCCCTTCACCGCGCACGCCTGGGTCGAGGCTGAGGGCCATCCCGTCGGCGAGGGGGTCCCGCAGGGCTACTTCGCCCGGCTGGTGGCCGTCGCCCCGCTGTCAGGACCTGCCGACCGATGACCGGCGCGACGGTCCCGCACGGCGACCGGGCCGCGAATACCGAAGCCGAAGCCGAAGCCGTAGCCGTAGGCGGTAAGTCCACCTTGGCGGCCGTGGCCACGATGTACCGGCTCACCGCCGGGCACCGCGGCGCCATCGCCGTCGCCGGCGTGCTGACCCTCGTCGGCTCCGCCCTGGGACTGGCCCAGCCGCTCGTCGCCAAGCAGGTCGTGGACGCGAGCGGCCGCGGACAGGTCATCTGGCCTCTGCTGGCCCTCCTGGGCGCGTTGTTCGTCGTCGAGGCGGCGACCGGGGCGGCGGGGCGTTTCCTTCTGGAGCGGATGGGCGAAGGGGTCGTACGACAGCTCCGGCACGGGCTGGTGGGCCGGCTGCTCCGCCTGGAGATGAGGGAGTACGACCGCCACCGCAGCGGCGACCTCATCTCCCGGGTGACCGCCGACACCACCCTGCTGCGGGAGGTCGTCTCCCAGGCCCTGGTCGATCTCGTGACGGGAAGCCTCGTCGCGGCCGGGGCGATCGCCCTCATGGCGTGGCTGGACCCGCTGCTGCTGCTCCTGGTCGTCGTGACCGTGGCGGCGTCGGCCGTGGTGGTCGCCTCACTGCTCACGGGCATCAGGAACGCCTCCGAACACATGCAGGGCTCGGTCGGAGCCGTCGCCGCCGATCTCGACCGCGCCCTGAGCGCCCTGCCCATGGTCCGTGTGCACCGAGCCGAGGAGCGGGAGGCGGCCGGCATCGGCGCCCGCGTGGACGCGGCCTACGGCGCGGGGGTGCGCACCGCGAAGCTCGCCTCCGTGATGAGCTCCGCCGTCGAACTCGCGGTCCAGGGCTCCTTTCTCATCGTCCTGGTCGTCGGCGGCCTGCGCGTCGGCGGCCAGGCCGGTTCCCTCGGTGACCTCGTCGCGTTCCTGCTGTACGCCTCGTACCTCGTCCTCCCGTTGTCCTCCGTCTTCCGCTCCGTGGGCCTCATCCAACGCGGGATGGGCGCCTACCAGCGCATCGACGAGGTGCTCCGCCTCCCCGTGGAACCCACCGCACCCCGGAACCCGACGGACCGCCCGCCCGCATCGCAGCCGGCCGGACCGACCGGAACGCGTGCGGCCGGCCAGGCCGAACAGCCCGTTCTCGCCCTGAGCGACGTCCACTTCGGCTACTCCCCGGAGCGGCCGGTCCTGCGCGGTGTGTCGTTCGCCGTCCCGCCGCGCCGGCACGTGGCCCTGGTGGGCCCGTCCGGAGCCGGCAAGAGCACGGTGTTCGCCCTGGTCGCGAGGTTTTACGAGCCGGATGCGGGCACCTTGCGCTTCAGCGGGCGGCCGGCGAGGGAACTCACTCGTGGCGACTGCCGCCGGGGCATCGCCGTGGTCGACCAGAACACCCATGTGGTCCACGGCACCCTGCGCGACAACATCACCTACGCCGTGCCCGACGCCACGGATGGGGAGATCCGGCGCGTCGTCGAGCTGGCCCGGCTCGAAGAGGTCGTCGACCGGCTGCCCGGGGGCCTGGCCGCCGTCATCGGTGAACACGGCTGCAACCTCTCGGGCGGCGAACGCCAGCGTGTCGCCCTCGCACGCGCGTTGCTGGCCCGGCCCGCGCTGCTCCTGCTGGACGAACCCACCTCGCACCTCGACGCGATCAACGAATCGGCGCTCACCACCGTCATGAAGGACATCGCCCAGGAGTGCGCCCTGCTGGTCATCGCCCACCGTCTGTCCACCGTGCAGCACGCCGACCACATCGTGCTGCTCCAGGACGGCCGCACGGTTGCCGGCGGGCGTCACGAGGACTTGCTGGTCGGCAGTGCCCTCTATCGCGAGCTGGCCGCGAGCCAGATGCTCCGGTCCGGCGGGGAGTCCGGGAGCGGTTGACGGCCTCGTTCACCGCTGAGCGGCCAGCACGGCCGCTAGGCCTTCCCGCAGGTCCTGAACGAAATACCCGGGAACCTCCAGCGACGGGAAGTGGCCTCCCTTTTCGGGCGACCCCCACCGGACGATCTGCCGGTACCGCTCCTGCGCCCAGGGACGCGGACACTTCTCGACGTCGCGGGGATAGATGGTGATGGCGGACGGGACGTCGACCCGCAGTTCGGGATCGAGTGAGTTGTGGCTTTCGTAGTAGATGCGGGCCGCCGATGCGCCGCTCCGCGTCAGCCAGTACAGGGTGACGTCGTCGAGAACGCGGTCCCTCGAGATGGTCTCGAACGGGCTGTCCTCGGTGTCCGACCACTCGGCGAACTTGTCGAGGATCCAGGCGAGAAGTCCGACCGGCGAGTCGACGAGCGAGTAGCCGATGGTCTGCGGCCGGGTCGCCTGCTGCTTCGCGTACGCCGCGCGGTGGCGCCAGAAGTGGCGGGTTTCCTCGGTCCACTTGCGCTCGATCGCGGTCAGTCCGTCCGTCGTCAGCCCGGGCGGTCCCTGCGCGAAGGTGGTGTGGATGCCGAGAACGTGCGCCGGGAACCTGCCGCCGAGGACGGTGGTGATGTTGCCTCCCCAGTCGCCGCCGTGGGCTACGAACCTGCCGTAGCCGAGCCTTCCCATCAGTTCCACCCATGCGGCGGCGATCTTTTCGGTCCCCCACCCGGTGGTGGCCGGCTTGTCGCTGTATCCGAAGCCGGGCAGCGACGGGGCCACGACATGGAACGCCGGCGCGTCCGCGTCTTCCGGATCCGCCAACTCGTCCACCACAGCGACGAATTCGGCGATACTGCCCGGCCAGCCGTGCGTCAGGATCAGAGGAGTGGCGTCCGCGCGCGCGGATCGGCGGTGCAGGAAATGGATTCCCAGATCATCGATGGTCGTGCGGAACTGGCCGATCCGGTCGAGGCGTTCCTCGAAGGACCGCCAGTCGTACCCGGTGCGCCAGTAGTTCACGACATCGACGAGGTCGGCGAGCGGAACACCCTGGCCCCATCGGCGAGGGCCTGGCGCGGCGCGGTGGACCGTCTCGGCCTCCGGCAGTCGCGCCGCGGCCAGCCGCGCGCGCAGATCGTCGAGGTCGGCATCGGTCGCGCGGGCTGCAAACGCTTGCACGTCGCTGGGCAGACGGGGCATGAGACCTCCTGGCCATAGTGGAACCGGCTGAGAAGGTTCTAACAGTCCTCGGAGTCATGCCACAACCCGCTAAGGTGGTTCCATGCGTGGTGAATTCCCTGACTTCCGTCTCGGCAGCGTGCTGGCGACCAGCTTCACGGGGACCCTGTCGGAGCGTCATGGCGACGCGGTGGAGCGCATTCCCACGCCGCACCGACTCGTCGACTGGCTGGCGGTGAACGGCCTCGCCGTCGACTCCTGCACCACCGCCCAGCTCGACCTCGCCAAGGAACTGAGGGAGTCGATCCACGCCGTCGCGACAGCGGCCGCGGTCCAGGACCCTCTCCCCGCGTCCGCTGTCCACGTCATCAACGACCGCAGCGCTCAGGGCCGGGCCGCGGCCGTCCTGACGCCTGAGGGCAAGCGGCGATGGCAACTCGGCTCGGCTTCCTCCGTGGAAGATGCCCTCGGCGTGATCGCCGCCGACGCGATCAGCATCATCGCGGGCGAACGAGACGGAAGACTGGCCTTGTGCGCATCACCGACCTGCCGAGCCGCCTTCTTCGACACCAGCCAGAGCCGCACCCGCAGGTGGTGCGACATGAACACGTGCGGGAATCGTCAGAAGAAGGCGCGCTTCCTGGCCAAGCAGCGCAGCACTCCGAGATCCGCGGAGTGACCGTTCCGCCCGAGGCGACCGACGGGGGCACACGCGCAGCCCGGCCTCGGGCCCGGGCCGGGGTCACCAACGGCCTGGCGTGCTCCCGGTGACCGGCTCCGACGGCCGGCCGTCCACCCCGACGGGTACGTCCCCGGCGAGCATCACGCGGTGCATGGTCCGGGGGTGATCGAGATGGACGGTGTCGCCGGGGGCGAGGTGCATCGTGGCGCGGTTGTCCCAGAACGCCACGCTGCCCGGCTCCCAGCGGAACCGGACCGTGTACTCGGGCCGGACCGCCTGCTCCAGCAGCATCTCCAGGATCGCGCCGCTCTCGGGCCGGGAGAGACCGTCGATCTGCTCGACGTAGTAGCCGTTGACGTACAGGATCCGCTCTCCGGTCTCCGGGTGGACGCGCACCAGCGGGTGCAGCGTGGCGACCTGCCGGTCCAGCAGGTGCCGGACGTACGCGTCGTCGCCGGGCCGTGGCTGGTAGCCGACGCCGAGCCGGTGCTCGGCCCGCAGTCCGTCGACGAACCGCCGCAGCGGCGCTGAGAGTCCGGCGTACGCCGCCGCCAGGTTCGACCAGGTGGTGTCGCCGCCGTAGGGCGGTACGGTCTCGGCGCGCAGGATCGTCGCGGCCGGCGGGTCGGCACGGGCGCCGTGGTCGCAGTGCCAGCCGCGCAGCAGGGTGGGGCGGCGGCGCCGCAGCCACTCGTCGTGCTCCATACCGAACCGCCCGCCCAGCTCCAGCCGGTCGGCGGTCGTCTCGATCTCCGGGAAGTCCGGGGGCGAGGCCTTGCCCCGCCGGGGTAGCACCACGGTCTCGCCGAACCGGCGCGCGAACGCCACGTGCCCGGCGTGGTCCAGCCGCTGCCCCCGGAAGAACACCACCTTCCACCGCAGCACCGCCGCCCTGATCGCGGCGACCACGGCGTCATCGAGGTCCGCGGCCAGATCGACCCCGTCGATCTCCGCGCCGATGTACCCGGCGACCGGTTTCACCTCCACCCCGGCCTCCCGCGCGGCCTCGTCCGTCGTCCGGCTGTCCGTCGTCATGAGCACTCCGCTGGTCGTGGGCGTGGTTCCCGTCCCGAAGATCGTGACAGTGATCTCCGCCGAGGGCGACCACGCCTCACCAGCGGGCACGGCTCGGGGAAGCCTCGAGGGAACTACCGGCGGACTTCCGCGACATCGAGCAGCTCGGGTACGTCCGCCGTGTCATCCACGACCGGCTGGCCGACGACCGCGACCAGCAGGAATGCCGCCACCTCATGCGGTTCTGGTGGCACCTGGGCATGCCCTGCCGGGAGGCGACGCTCGACCAGCTCAGGGCGAACCTCGGCGAGACCAAACTGAGGCTCGTGGAGGAGCTGATCGACGCCGTGCGGACCTCTCCCGAGGCGATCGATGACTGGGTCGACGCGGTGGAGGAGGCCTTCCCCGTCGTCCACGACCGCGGCTTCGCGCTGGCCGAGACGTTGCCGGGCGGCAGGGCCCGCCCTGCACCCTGAACTCGCGGATCACGGTGTCCGGGCCGCCGTGCGGCCGCCGGCGCGCTCGGCGGGGACGACGGCGGGCAGCGAGTCGTCCGCGGGCAGACAGTCCGCCAGGACGGAGCGCGGCTCGGAGGAGGCCGCGCACGCGAACCCGACGCTCTTCGGCCCGCTCCTGGAGACCGACTACCTCTCCGAGCCCGAGGCCGCCGTCCTCAGCAGTTCGGTGTTCAGGAACGGACACCACGCGCCCTGCGCATACCGATCGCGCAGGCTCCGCAGAAGGCGCCCCAGGCGGCGTTGACGAGGAAGAGCGGGACGATCGCTTGGGGTTGGGCGAGGGGACCCTGGAGTTTTCCGGTCAGGAGCGGTGAGAGGATCGCGCTCAGGACCAGGGCGGCCAGCGCGTACGTCACACCGGTGACCACGAGGGTCAGAAGCGGGTCGCGTACGCGGCTGATACCGGCCGCGACGATCCAGGTCAGTGTGATGCCCAAGGTGAGGATCACAGGGGTCAGGGGCTTCCCGAGGGCTTCGCTCCAGCCGGCGATGGAGAACAGCGGCCGGACGAGCGCGACGGCGGTCAGGGCGGCCACCAGCGGCCAGTTCAGGCCGCGCAGGCGCCGGCCGATCGGGAGACGGGTATCTGCGTTCACGGCCCCATCGTCGGGGCAGGGATACCGCCGGGGCGTCGGCCTGCGGCGGACACCTGTCGTACCCCGTCGGTTGTGGCCGCGGTGCGGGCGCGTACCACGCAGGTTGCGAGGGGTGGCTCATACGATTCCGCCACGCGGAGGAGGGTGCCGGGAGCGCGGTTGCCTAGGCTGGCGGCATGGCCCTCGGTTCTGTCTCACGTCTCCGGCTTCGCCCGCCCGACGGTCGTGCGGCGGATGCCGCTCTGGCCTGTGCTGTCTTCGTTCCGGTGGCGGTGGGCAGTCTGCGGTCGCTCCTAGGTGAACGGGAGGAGTCCTGGTCAGCGACCATCCTCGGCTGGACACTGATCGTCGCCGCCTGCGCGGCGCTGTACCTGTGCCGTCGCCGTCCCGTGGTCGTCGCCGCGTTCGTGCTCGTTGCCACAGCCGCCTACTACCTCGTCAGCGTCTACGACGGTCCTCTCGTGGTCGCGTTCGTCGTGACGCTCTACGTGGTCGCGGCCAAGGGCCACCTCCAGGCGGCCATCGCTCTGGCGGCGCTCACCGTGATCGCGACCGGCACCGGCACACACGCGGGGAACCACGACGTCAACGGGGTCGCCGTGTTCATGCTGACGGGGTGGCTCGTGGGAGTGGTCGCACTCGGCTGGGTGCGGCACAACCGCCTGGCCCTCGCCCGGGAGGCAGAGGAGCGCGCGGCCAGTGAGGAGCGGTTGCGTATCGCACGTGAACTGCATGATGTCGTGGGCCATCACCTCTCGCTCATCAACGTCCAGGCCGCCGCTGCCCTGCGCCGCCTGCGCAAGGACCCGGCCAAAGGTGTACGGAGCGCGGAAGAAGCGCTGGGCGCGATCAAGGACACGAGCCGGGACTCCTTGCGGGAGCTGCGGGCGACCCTCGGGGTGCTGCGGCAGGTCGACGAGATGGCGCCCATCGCGCCTACGGCCGGACTGAACCGCCTTGATGAGCTGGTGGCATCCGCGCGGCTCGCCGGACTCGACGTGCGGGTGCGGTGCAGCGGCGAGCGGGAGCAGCTGCCGACAGAGGTGGACCTGGCCGCCTACCGCATCGTTCAGGAGTCCCTCACCAACGTGAACCGCCACGCCCACGCAACAGCCGTCACGGTCGGCATCCACCGCGGAACGCGGCACGTCACGGTCGAGATCACCGACAACGGACACGGACCGGCGGCCGCGGACGGCCGCACGCCGGGCAGCGGCATCCGGGGGATGCGCGAACGGGCCCACGCGCTCGGCGGTGAGCTGACCACGGGCCCCAACCCGGGGGGCGGATTCACCGTACGCGGCCGGATCCCCTACGCGAACGGAGCACGATTCCTCTCATGACCCAGGCCGTGATCAAGATCCTGCTGGCCGACGACCAGCGCCTGGTGCGCGCCGGCTTCCGTTCGATCCTGGAGGACGAGGACGACTTCGAGGTGGTCGGTGAGGCGGGCGACGGCGAACGGGCCGTGACCGCCTGCCGCACGCTGCACCCCGATGTGGTGCTCATGGATATCCGCATGCCCGGCGTCGACGGCCTCCAGGCAACCCGGCGGATCGCCGGCGATCCGCGCCTCGACGGCATCAAGGTGGTCATCCTGACCACGTTCGACCTGGACGACTACGTGTACGGTGCGCTGCGCGCCGGCGCCACCGGCTTCCTGGTCAAGGACACCGAGCCGGAGGAGCTGGTGCACGCCGTACGTGTGGCGGCGCGTGGCGACGCGTTGATCAGCCCTTCCGTCACACGGCGGCTGATCGCGGAGTTCGCCGTACGGCTCAAGGCACCTGAGCCCAGCCCACGCCTCAAGGTCCTCACCGACCGCGAGCGGGAGGTCATGGAGCTGGTCGCCGCCGGCCTGACCAACGACGAGATCGCAGCCCGCCTCGTCCTCAGCCCCGCGACGGCCAAGACGCACGTCAGCCGCATCATGACCAAGGTGGGTGCCCGCGACCGTTCCCAACTCGTGGTCCTGGCGTACGAGTCCGGCATGGTCCGCCCGGGCTGGCTGAACGATGGGTTACCGCCGGTGTAGCCGGAGCGCTGTCGGCAACCCACCAGCGGCGTAACCCGGGCCCGGGGCCCGCAACCGGCGGGGTAGGCAGGTGTCCTCCGCAGGACGATGCGCCGTCGCATGCCGCAGCCGGACGCTGCGGAACATGAGTACACGCTCCCCCGCTCCCCCACCTTCCGCCCAGCTTCCGGCCGTCCTCGTCGGTCTCCTCACCGGTGGCGCCGCCGGATTCCTGCTGACCGAAACCCTGGGCGCCTTCTGCGCCTTCGTGCTCGGTCGCACTCTCGACGTGGCCGGCACCGGCGGCGTCCTGTTGGCCGCCTTCGTCGCAGTGCCGTTGATCTGCGCCGTGCTCGGCGCGGTCATCGCCGTCCGCCGCGCTGGGCACAACCTCCGCTGGCAACGGGGCCGGTGAACCCATGTCACCTACGCCCGACATGATCGCGGCGGCCAACGGTCCCACCACTGGCCGGGCGGGCGTCTTCGGACATCTGGCCCTATGGTCCCAGCGTCACCGCTGGAGCGCTCTGCTCCTGTGGATCCTCGCCGTCGCGGTCATCGCCGTCAGTGCCCAGAGCGCGGGCAGCGCCTACCGCAACGACTTCACCCTGCCCGGCACCGACTCACAGGCCGCCGCAGACCTGTTGAAGCGGCACGGCTCCGCACAGGCGGGCGGCAGCGTCCAAATCGTCTTCCAGGACACTGACGGGCTGAGCGGTGAGCGCCCGGCCATCGTGCGGACCCTCGACCGGATACGCGACCTGCCCGGCGTCGCCGGTGTCCGCAGCCCCTACGCGGACGCCTCCGCAGTCTCTGAGGACGGCACCATCGGCTATGCCACGGTCGTCCTTGACGCCAAGGCCGAGGACATGCCTGAGGGGGACATCGCGCGGATCGTCGACACCGCCAAGTCAGCTGCCCGGGACGGTCTGGTGGTCGAGCTCGGCGGGGACGCGGTGCGGGGCGCCGAGGAGGAGAGCGGTGGCGCCGAAGGGGCCGGCATGCTCGCCGCTCTGGTCATCCTCGTGCTGCTCTTCGGATCGGTGCTGGCTGCCGCGCTGCCGCTGGTCACCGCGCTCTTCGCGGTCGGCGGCGCAATCGGCCTGATCACGCTGGCCTCCCACGTCTTCACCGTCGCCGACTTCACTCCGCCGATCATGATGCTGGTCGGCCTCGGTGTCGGTGTCGACTACGCGCTGCTGATCTTCTACCGCTTCCGGCACGAACTCACCCACGGTGCGGACCGGCAGAGCGCCGCCCGAGCCGCCTTGGAGGCAGCGGGCCGTACGGTCTTCTTCGCCGGGTGCACCGTCATCATCGCCCTGCTCGGCCTGGTCGCTCTGGGCCTTGGCTCCCTCCAAGGGGTGGCCGTCGCCGTCGCGCTGACCGTCCTGGTCACCATGGCCGCCTCGCTGACCCTGCTGCCCGCTCTCCTCGCGCTCTTCGGTGACCGCATCCGGCGACACGTACTCACGCGGTCCGCCAAGGCGCAAGCGAAGGGCAGGGAAGAGAGCGTGCGCTGGCGCCGTCTGGCCTCCGCCGTACAGCGGCGCCCGTTGCCCGTCCTGCTGGCCGCCGTCGTGGCCCTCCTTGCCCTGTCCGCCCCGGCTCCGGGCATGCGCCTCGGCTTCGCCGACGCCGGCAACGACCCGGCCTCGTCCACCAGCCGCAGGGCGTACGACCTGCTGGCCAAGGGCTTTGGCGCCGGGTTCAACGGACCCCTGCTCGTGGTCGGCCGGGGCGACACCGACGCCGCCGAGCAACTGCGAGCCACTCTGACCGGCACCGAGGGCATCGCCGCCGCCACGCCGCCACTGCCTTCGACGGACGGCACAGTGTTCACCGTCATCGCCTTCCCTACCACCTCGCCCCAGGACGCGAGCACCGCCGGTCTCGTTCACACCCTGCGCGACGAAGTCCTGCCCCGGCTCGGCCGACGTACGGGCGCCGACTACCTCGTCGGCGGGCCCACCGCGGCCGCACAGGACTTCGCCGACTCCGTCTCGGTCCGGATACCGCTGTTCGTCGCCATCGTCGTCGGTCTGTCCACGCTCCTGCTCATGCTGGTCTTCCGCTCCCTCCTGATCCCCTTGAAGGCCGCCCTGCTCAACCTCCTGTCTATCGCCGCCGCGCTCGGCGTGATCACCCTGGTCTTCCAGCACGGCTGGTTCGGTGTACAGCCAGGGCCGGTCGAGGCCTTCATACCTGCGATGATCTTCGCGATCGTCTTCGGTCTCTCCATGGACTACGAGGTCTTCCTCATCTCCCGCATCCACGAGGAGTGGCAGGGCACACAGGACCACTCACTCGCCGTCCGCGAAGGGCTGGCGGCCACGGGCAAGGTCATCACGGCTGCGGCAGCCATCATGATCGTGGTCTTCGCCGCCTTCGTACTCAGCCCCAACCGCATGCTGCAGCAGTTCGGGCTCGGCCTCGCGGTCGCCATCTTCCTCGACGCCGTGGTGATCCGTTGTCTGATCGTCCCTGCTGTGATGCAACTCCTCGGCACCCACGCCTGGTGGCTGCCCCCTCCGCTGGCCCGACACCTGCCGAAGGTGGCACTGGAACGGCCGGTCGACCGCTGACGGTGTGAGGGAGCCGTCGACCCCCCGTCCGTGTTTCTTCGGGTTGTGCCACCCTCACAGGTGCTTGTGCACTCGGTAGCCGGCATGGGGGTCGGCGTGCGGCCGCGACTGTCCGCCGCGGCCCGGATGGTGGGGCCCTGCGTCAGCCCGTCGAGCTCCATGTACTCTCCGTCAGCCCAACTGGGTTATCAGTCGGCACGATTCCGGAGTCCAGGACGCGTCGCGCGAGCGGTTCGAGAAGGTGGGCAAGGCGGGTGGTGTCCTCGGCGCCGAGCGTCTGCCACGGTGTGACCGCCGCCGCGTCCGTGTCCGCCTCCATCTGCTCGTGAGCGGCCGCTCCGGCTTTGGTGAGGCGCCCCTCCTCGTCGATCCAGCCTCGCTCGCGCAGGTTCGCCTGCGCCGAACGCCATTCCTCGATGCTCCATCGACGGATGCGTCGCTGGAACTCGGCGTCGGTTTCGCCTGTCGCGCTCTTGAGTACCAGCGCTTCGACCGGCCCCAGACGGCGGCCCACCAGCACGGCCACGTGTCCGTCGCCACGGTGTTCGCGCAAGGTGGTTACCGCCTGCCAGAGCCTGACATGGGGTTGGGCAGGTCGGGGCAGCTCCTGGTTGGCCACGCCGAGCACCCGTCCCGCGGTGTCCGCAGCGCGGGCTGCCTCCCAGGCGAGGTCGGCGGCCTCGGCCAGCTCGGCGGAGGCAACCACGTCCGGGCCGTAGAAGTTGGTCATCGCGGCCCCAACGGCACGCTCCCGCACCTCGATCAGCTGTTGGGGAGAGGCGAGAGCCCAGGCGTCCGGCAGCACGCTCGCCGCCCGGTCGGGATGGAAGACGTAGAAGCAGCTGGTGACGACGGAGGCAGGAACGGGGCCGAGCGGCGCCGCGCGCAAGGCGAAGTAGCCCATCCAGTAGCCCCGCAGTCCGAGACCCTCCACGGCCTCGCGCACCTCGGGGGTGAAGTAGACCAGTTGGTGGACCGGTTCGAACCTCTCCCACATCGCCCGTGCGACGCGTTCGTTCACTTTCAGGCCCTCCCGGTTCGTCCTGCTCGGCTGAGGCGACACCGAGAGGCAGCATCCATCATGACAGCGGTCATAACAACCCCTCGGCTCAAGCCCCCTCGGTCCCTGGACACCGCCCTCGGCCGCGTCGGCGGGCTGAGGGGACGGGGCCCTGCGCGGTCGCGAAGGGGGGCGGCGATCGCCGTGCGACAGCTGTGCCCCTCCACGTGGCTGGGGGCGACACAAGCAGTCGGCCACTCGGGCGCAGCTGTCGACCGAGCAGCAGGAGCGGCTGTCCGCGCTGGGCGTGCAGCCGCTGCGTAGGTGAGCCGGAGAGCGCTTGTAGGCGGAGAGCGGTCTGGGTCTTTAGCCCTCAGTAATGTTGCTGAGAATTGGGCTCTGTCACGGATCTTGAGGAGCGAACGCGGAGGGTGACTGCTGTAGGGCCTTACAAGATCTCGACAGCCCCGGGCGGGACCGGTCCCTCGCCCGCGTAGGTGTCGCCCGATGGCGTCGACGGCGCGTCGTTCTCGGCGAGCGTCAGGCTGAGCCAGGGCCCGGCGAGGACATCGTCGTCCAGAGTGATGCAGAGGTGGTCGAGTACGAGGGCCACGACCGGCGCCATCCCGGCACCCTCGCCCTCGTGCACGGCGAGTGCCGCCTCCACCCGGTCCCACCAGTGGCCGAGTGGTTCGGACCGGGTGTGCTCCATGCCAGGCTCGAAGTACTCGACGCACTCGCCGTCACGCCAGTACTGGAAGACGTCCATTCCATCGGTCGTCGCCAGGCTGTACGTCTCAGTGCCCCGGGACAACTCCGCGAGCGATTCTTCCCCAAAGCCGATGCCACCCTCCTCCTCGACACAGAAGGCCCAGTCACCGATCCTTCCGGACCGCAGCAGCGAGACCATCCCATCGTCGGAGTCGCCCGAGACCAGGTCCGAGGCCGCGTCCCACTCGAGCAGGCGCGCCTGGTCCGGGTCGGCCCCGTAGCGGGTGAAGACCTCCTTGGGGCTCAGGCCGCGGGTAAAGGTGACACACATCCAGGCCACCGCCCAGCGGAGCGAATCCATGCCGGCTTCCGTCTTCATGGCTTGCCTCCGTGGTTCACTTCGGTATCTTTCGCCGGCCCTGCAGGGCTGGTGTGTTCGGGCCATGCGTATGGCGTGACGAGACGCCGGTTTCATGCTGCCTGGTGGCCGTAGAGGCTATTGCAGCACGATCATCTTTCGGAGCAGTTCGAATCCGGCTCGACCGTAGAGCTGCCTTTCGCTGTCACGGCGTCGAGGTCTCGCAGCATGTGGAGTGCGAAGCCGGTGAGGCCGGGCAGTGGGAGCTGACACCACCTGTCGCTCAGAGCGGGGAACGCCCGGTTTCGCCGGAGGACGATGTCTGTGAGTTCTGGCAACGCCCGGGGGCTTGCGACGGAGCATGTGCGTGCTTCGCGGGATGAGGCTGCAATGGCGCCACCGAAGTCCAAGGTCGACTTGTACGCGGCGATCCGCTGTGACGCCCGGGCAGGGTTGTTGTACCGGGCCTTGATGCGCGAGTACGGAAGCAGCCGTGACCGCGCGGGACCCGCCTGGATGCCTGCAAGCCGTTGATCGACGAGATGCTCCGGTCCGACGACCACATCGCCCAAGAGGCCGGCCGCGGGTGGTGCGTGTGTTCATTCCGCAGTCCCACAGGCCGCAGGCCGAGGCGGAGGTGGAGGTGGACTTCGGTGACCGACCGCGCCACGCTGGCCCGCCTCCAGAAAGCCGTCGACGGTCTTGGACTGCCGCTGCCGCGCTGGCAGGTGACGTTGCGGGATGTGCTGGTATCAGGGCATGGACAACAAGCGGCGCGTGCTGATCGTCGCCTACGACGGTGCGCAGATTCTCGACATCGCCTGTCCCAGTGGCGCCTTGGACATCGCCAACCGGTACGGCGCCGAGCCGCCGTACTCCATCGAGCTGGGGACCCTGGGCCGTCGGGTCGCCCGTAGCTCGGCGGGGATCCTGATGAGAGCGGAGAAGGGGCTGGAGACGGTTGCGGGGCAGTTGGACACTCTGTTCGTGGTGGGCGGCATCGGCTGTGAGGACGCGGCGTCGGACGAGCCACTACTGGGCCAGGTGCGCCGGCTGGCCGGACTCAGTCGACGGGTGGCCTCTGTCTGTACCGGGGCCTATGTGCTCGCCGCCGCCGGACTGCTGGACCACCGGCGGGTGACGACCCATTGGGGGTGGGGGGAACGACTTGCCGAGCGTCACCCCGCCGTGGCCGTGGACGTGGCTCCTCTCTACATACGCGACGGAAACGTCTACACCTCGGCTGGGGTCACCAGCGCACTCGACCTGACGCTGGCACTGATCGAGGACGACCATGGGCCGACGCTGGCTCGTGCCGTCGCCCGGGAACTCGTCACACATTTGCACCGGCCGGCCGATCAGGCGCAGATCTCCATGTTCCTGGCCGCTCCGCCGCCGGAGGACCGGCTGGTGCGGGACCTGGTGGGCCACATCGCCGGACATCTTGCCGAGGACCTCACGCCTGCCGCTCTGGCGGCGCGGGCGGGAGTCAGCCCCCGGCACCTGACACGCCTGTTCACCGCGCACCTCGGTACGACTCCGGCACGGGCCGTGCGCGTGGCGCGTACCGAAGCAGCGGCGCATCTGGTGCGGTCCAGCGGACTGTCCATGGCAGCGATCGCCCGTCGCTGCGGTTTCGGGTCGTCGGAGACACTGCGGCAGGCGTTTCTCGACCATTACGGGGTCTCGGGGGACAGGATTCGCAGGATGCCGGACATGCCGGCTGCGCGCGTCGCGCCGAGGCAGAAGACTTCCGGGCCATGAGGCATTCCACAACACGCAGAAACGTACTCCGGGCGACCGTGGCCACGGCCGCCCTCGCCACCACGGCTGCGGCCCCGACCGGGGCTCACGCCGTTGCGGCAGGCGGTGCGGGGCCGAACATCGGAATTCTGCTCTACGACGGCTTCAGCCTGCTGGACCCAACCGGTCCGGCCGAAGTACTGTCCCGGCTGCCGGACGCGACTGTGACGATGATCGCCGAGCGGCGCGGCGCGGTCCGCACAGACACGGCAGATGTGGCCCTGGTCGCCGAACGGTCCATCAGCGAAGTGGACCGCCTCGACGTCCTGCTCGTGCCGGGCGCCGGCAACCGCGGCACCGTCGCGGCCATGAACAACGAGGCGCTCCTGCGCTGGATCCGCCAGATCCACCGGCACAGCCAATGGACGACCTCCGTGTGCACCGGCAGCATCATCCTCGCCGCGGCCGGGCTGCTGGACGGCAGGCGGGCGACGACCTACTGGGCCTCCGCCGAGTTCCTCCAGACCACGTTCGACGTAGCCTACCTGCCGCAGCGCTACGTACACTCAGGGAAGATCATCACTGCGGCCGGGGTGTCAGCGGGCGTGGACATGGCCCTGTATCTCGCCTCCCTCATAACAGACGACGACACGGCCAAGGCGATCCAACTCGCCGTCGAATACGACCCCCAGCCCCCCTTCGACTCCGGCAACGCCGCAGCCGCCAGTCCCCAACTGAAGGAAAAAGCACTGCAGTTGCTGGCCGCCTCGCAGGTGTAGCCGAAGCCGGAGCCGCTGAGCGGACAGGCGCCGCCCGCTTCACCGCCCCCAAGCCCACAGCCTGGATCGGTTACGGCCTCCGGTGTTGTCACTTCTCATCGAGATTCCGACCTGAGTGATCGCGGTGATCCTCCGCTCAGCGCAGACGGCAGATGTCCGGCCTCTTGCACATCCGGTGCCTGGGCGTGACGCGTGGTCCGGCCAGCACGAGAAGGGCGCCCCGGCGTTGCCTCGGTCCGGACCCTGGCCCAGCCCCCGGGCCCCCTCCCCCGCGGGCCGGGCGCGCTGATGGCGGGTCCGCGGTGGACCCGGATGCAGGGGTTGCCGGACGACTGCCTGGCCACCGCGCACAGCCACGTCCCGTGCGGGAAACTCCGGTTGACCTTCCAGGAGGCCGTGGCAAACCGGGTCATGCCGGCGTTGATGAAGCGGGCCATCTTCCAACGGGTGACGTTCGACGGGGTGGCGGCCGAGCCGGTGTGCCGATAGATGCGGAAGGCCTCGAAGTTGCGTTGCCGGCTGCGGGTGACGGTGATCGTGTCGACGTGCAGGCCCCGGCCCATAACGTGGCCGGGGTCCGTCCTCGGGCCGCCACGGGCGGGACACAACCGGCTCCGGAATCTGCTCCGTGCTCACACTCCGAGCCTATGCGCAGCCTCCCGGAGTGTCGGCCGGGCACCGTCATGGCCGAAGCACTACGATCCCGCCGATCAGCGCGAGGGGGAACACGCCGGCGTGCAGCCAGCCTCGCATCCGCGGCTTCAGCGCAGCCGCCGCGCGCTGTGCCCCATCTTCCAGGCCGGCGACGATCTGCCCGCCAGTCAGCCGGCCGCTTGCGCCGACATGCGCGCCTGAGGTTCCCGTCCGCGTGCCAGCGGCTGAGGGTCTTCGGCGATCACGCGCTCATGTTCTGAATCGGCGGAGGTGCGGTCCGGCGCGTCGCTGTTGAGTGCGGGTCAGACATCGGCCGTGTGTCGGGCTGCGGCGCGGCGGTATTCGGCGTTGAGGCACCGTGCTTCCTCGAGCTGGTCTTCGAGGATGATGATGCGGCAGGCGGCCTCGATGGGTGTGCCCTGGTCGACGAGTTCGCGGGCGCGGGCGGCGATGCGTAGCTGGTAGCGGGAGTAGCGGCGGTGTCCGCCTGCGGAGCGCAGCGGGGTGATGAGGCGGGCTTCGCCGATGGCGCGCAGGAAGCTTTGGGTGGTGCCGAGCAGCTCGGCGGCCCGTCCCATGGTGTAGGCGGGGTAATCGTCGTCGTCGAGACGCCCGAAGGAATCGTCTGCTGTCATCTGACCTCTCTGTGGAACGCGTGGAGGGCCCTGGCGCCATGCGGCGCCAGGGCCGAAGGAACTGCTACACCATCTGCCGGCCCTGCTACTGCGCCGGCCTTCTGTCACCGCACACCCGACCGAAATGCTGCCGGGGATGCTGGGATCGCGGTTGCTCGACCGGAGACCACCTCACTATCGATGTCCTGCGGTACCCGGACTCGACAAGCCGTCCGGGCGATCCTGATGGCGTCCACTTCCTCCGTTCATTCCCTCATTGCTGGTACTGCTCTACTACGTACCGCTGGTGATGCGACCTACGGGTGGCCTGTTACAGCGCCACCCTTCGGCAGCCAGCCCCGTCGCCCGTCCTACGTCTGCTCTGGCTTGGAACCCCGCTGCCGAACCTCCCGGTGCGCGCGCCCGCAGCCGACGCCTTCACCGAGGTACTGCGCACTGCAACTGCCGTACTTCTCCCCGGCAGTTCATGTCTGCCGGAGCCTGCGGATCCTCTGAGTTACGAGAGAGCCCATAACCACACCACTAAGCAATGTCTACTCTGGCCAAGATAGATTTTCGTGTGTGGGCGGTGATGCACGATCTTGATCGGCGATGGTGGGCAGCGCCGACAAAGAGCCTCACGAGGTCGAGGGCCAACCGGTGGCCTGGCCCGCTGGGAGTCCAACCGCATCAGGGCGCGTATCGCCTCCTTGAACTCGGCGTGATGCAGCGCGTGCGGCTCGGGCAGCCTGTAGCGCACAACTGTGCGCCTCGACCATGGGGTACTAGCGCGTCGGCGAGAAGCGCCGTCGCGAGGCCGCCGACCGGGTCACCGCCCTGCACAGTTCGACCGGCACGGCAACCGGGTCTGGCGCACGACATAGAGCCTGCTCGACTCCGAGCACGGTGCGGTGCAGGCCCTCGGGAACGCGGACGCCGCGCAGCGACATGGCGGCGTAGATGATGCCGTCGACGCGCCGGTCCAGGAGTTCGGCGACCGCCGCGTCCTCCTTGGCCGGGTCGCCGCCGGAGTCGGCGGTGAGGACCAGGTGCTCGTCCGCCAGGCGGTGTCCATGGCGCCGCGCAGCAGGCGTCCCGCGAAGGGTGAGGAGGCGATCTCGTCGGTGACCAGGCCGATCACGGCCGTCCGGCTGCGGCGCAGGCCGCGGGCGACGGGGTCGGGCCGGTAGCCGAGCCGGGCGGCGGCCTGCCGGATGCGTTCCTGGGTGGCGGGTGAGAGGGTGCCGGCGGCGCGGCCGTTGAACACGAAGGACACGGCGGTGTGCACACGCCCGCGAGCCGCGCGACGTCCCGCGAGGTGGGACGCCCCGACCCCGTCCGGTTGATCATTGCTCACCCTATCCGTGACGCTGGAGGGACGACACAGTCGCACGCACAGTCAAGGGGAAGGTCCGACAGTGATCAGCATCCCGACGCACACGCTCAACGACGGTACGACGCTCCCCGCCCTGGGGCTGGGCACCTGGCCGCTCGGCGACGACGAGGCCCAGCAGGCGGTGCTCTCGGCCCTGGAGGCGGGCTACCGCCTGATCGACACGGCGACGAACTACCGCAACGAGACGGGGGTCGGCCGCGGTGTGGCTTCCGGGGTGGTGCCGCGCGAGGAGATCGTCGTGACGACGAAGCTCCCGGGCCGGCACCACGGCTACGAGGAGACCCTGGCCTCCTTCGAGGAGTCCCGCGCCCGCCTCGGCCTGGAGTACGTCGATCTGTACCTGATCCACTGGCCGCTGCCGCGCGTGGACCGGTACGTCGACTCGTGGAAGGCCATGATCAAGCTGCGCGAGGAGGGGCTGGTCCGCTCGATCGGCGTCTCCAACTTCACGGCTGGGCACATCGAGCGGCTGGAGAAGGAGACCGGGGTGCTGCCCTCGGTCAACCAGGTCGAGTTGCACCCCCTGCTGCCGCAGGACGACCTGCGCGCCTTCCACGCGGGCAAGGGCATCGTCACCGAGAGCTGGAGCCCGCTGCGCCCGGGTACGCCGCTGCTGGAGGATCCCGCCGTGGCGCGGATCGCCGCAGCACACGGGGTGTCGCCCGGGCAGGTCGTCCTGCGCTGGCACACACAACTCGGGGCAGTGCCCATCCCCAAGTCGGCCAACCCCGAGCGGCAGCGCGCCAACCTCGACGTCTTCGGTTTCGAGCTGAGCGAGGACGAGATGCGGGCCGTCGCGGACAGGCCGCAGCGGAGGGTCGGCGCCGACCCCGAGGTGCACGAGGAGTTCTGACGGGTACCCGGGGCACGCCCGCCAGGAAGGAGCCGCAGGTGGCCGATCGGGACCGGCTGCGGGACTACCGCGGCAAGCGCGACTTCGACCGGACCGGCGAGCCCCCGGGGCGCGGAGCGCCGGCCGGTGACAGGCCCCGGTTCGTGGTGCAGATCCACGACGCGAGCACGACGCACTTCGACTTCCGGTTGCAGGTGGACGACGTGCTGAAGTCCTGGTCGATCCCCAAGGGCCCCTCGGCGGATCCGAAGGACAAACGCCTGGCCGTGCCCACGGAGGACCATCCGCTGGAGTACGAGGAGTTCGAGGGAGTGATCCCCCGCGGTGAGTACGGCGGCGGCACGGTGATCGTCTGGGATCACGGCACGTACGAACCGCTGAGCCACGACCGCGAGGGACGGCCCGTCGACTTCGCGGAGTCGCTGGAGCGCGGGCACGCCACGTTCCGGCTGAGGGGTTCCAAGCTGCGCGGCGAGTACGCCCTGACCCGGTTCCGCAGCGGCCGGGGCGGCGACGGCGAGGAGGCCTGGCTGCTGGTGAAGCGGGCCCAGGGCGCGGCCCGTGCGCACGGGGCTCCCGATCCGCGGCGGGCCCGCTCGGCCATGTCCGGCCGCACACTCGCCCAGGTCGCGTCGGACGCGGAGGAGGCCGCCGAGTGAGCGGCGAAGGCCGCCTCCTCGCGGCCGGCCGGCCCGAGCTGCCGGGCCGGTCAGAACTGCGGTGTGAGTGACTGCTCGCACCAGATGGTCTTGCCCCGGGTGGTCTGCCGGCTGCCCCAGCGCTGGGTGAGCTGGGCGACCAGCAGCAGGCCGCGGCCGCCCTCATCGTCCTGGTGGGCCCGCCGCAGGTGCGGGGAGGTGGAACTGCCGTCCGACACCTCGCAGATGAGGGTCTGGTCCCGGATCAGGCGGAGCTGGATGGGCGGGGCGCCGTACCGGATGGCGTTGGTGACCAGTTCGCTGACGACGAGTTCGGTGACGAAGGCCGTCTCGTCCAGGCCCCACGCGGTGAGCTGGTCGGTGGCGGCCTGCCGGGTGGCGGCCACCTCCGCGGGGTCGGGCGTGACGTCCCAGGTGGCGACCTGGTCGGCGCCCAGCGCCCGGGTCCGGGCGAGCAGCAGGGCCACGTCGTCGCTGGGCTCGGCCGGCAGTACGGCCTTCAGCACGGTGTCGCACAGGGCGTCCAGCGAGTCGGCGGGCACGGTCAGGGCGCGGCACAGCTCCGCGGTGGCGTGGTCGACGTCGCGGTCGCGGTCCTCGACGAGCCCGTCCGTGTAGAGGGCGACGACGGAGCCCTCCGGCAGCTGGAGCTCCGTCGCCTCGAACGGCAGCCCGCCCACGCCCAGTGGGGGGCCCGCGCTCATCGGGATCAGCCGGGTGGACCCGTCGGGCAGCACCAGTGCGGGCGCGGGGTGCCCTGCGGCGGCCAGGTTCAGACGGCGTGTGACGGGGTCGTAGACGGCGTAGAGACAGGTCGCGCCGAGTTCGGCGACGTCGTCGCCCTCGTCGTCCGAGGCGAGGTGGGTGACCAGGTCGTCGAGGTGGGTGAGGAGTTCGTCCGGCGCGAGGTCCACGTCGGCGAGGGTGCGGACGGCGGTGACCAGCCGGCCCATGGTCGCCGTCGAGGGGATGCCGTGCCCCACGACGTCCCCGACGACGAGCGCGACGCGGCTGCCGGACAGCGGGATCACGTCGAACCAGTCACCGCCGATGCCGGCCGCCGAGCCGGAGGGCAGATAGCGGTGGGCGACCTGGACGGCTGCCTGGCCGGGCAGGCCCCTGGGCAGGAGGCTGTGCTGGAGGGCGAGGGCGGTGGTGCGTTCGCGGGCGAAGCGGCGGGCGTTGTCCACACAGACGGCGGCCCGGCTGGCGAGCTCCTCCGCGAACACGGAGTCGTCGTCGGCGTAGTCGTCGGGCTGCGCCACGCGCACGGCGACGGCGACACCGAGCGTGGTGCCGCGGGCCCGCAGTGGTACGGCCATCATCGAGTGGACACCCTTGCGGTAAGGGCGTCCCTGCGGGGCTCGGGAATTGCGCTCGGCGACCCAGCGCATGAACGCCGGCTCCCCCGCCTGGCTGATGATGGCCCGGCCCTCCCGCATGGCCCGGGCGATCGGCGAGAACGAGGGATAGACGTCGACTTCTCCCAGATGGACGGCCGCCTCCGGGGTGCCCTCGGTGACGGAGCCGTGGGCGACCCGTCGCAGGGTGATCTCCTGGGTGGACGCCGCCGGCGCCTCGTCGGCGCCGAGGACCCAGTCGTACAGGTCCACGCTCGCGAAGTCGGCGAACCGGGGCACCACGACCGCGATCAGTTCCTCAGCGGTGCGGATCACGTCCAGGGTGGTGCCGATGCCGGCGGCGGCCTCGTTCAGCAGGGCCAGCCGCTGCCTCGCCCAGTACTGCTCGGTGCTGTCGAAGGCGGCCAGGGCCGTCCCCACGAGCGCGCCGGCGGCGTCCCGGACCGGCCACATCTCGGTGACCCAGGCGTGCTCGCGGTTGAGGGCCGGTGCACCGGTGTAGCTCTCGTACCTCAGCGGCCGGCCTGTCTCGACGACGTGCCGAAGGTGCCAGTTGAAGCCGCGGCTGTGCTCCGCCTCCGCCACGGTCTCGGGGAAGTGCCGGCCGAGCAGGGTCTCCTCGGACACGCCCATCACCTGGCATGCGGCGTCATTGAGCCGCTGGTAGCGCTGGTTGAGGTCGAAGACGGACATCGACATGGATGCCTGCTGGAAAGCACGGCCGGCGAGGGATGTCTCCCCGCGGCCCGGCGACGCCGCGGTGATCACGTAGCCGCCCGCGTTCCCCTCGGGGCCCGTCACGGCGCAGCCCCTGACCCGGACCCCGACCAGGTAGCCGTCGCGGTGCCGCACCATGACGGTGCCCGACCGCGCGGACACCGCCTCGGCCGGCACTTCCTCGGCGAGCAGCGCCCGTACGGACCGGCCCACGGCCTCCTCGGCCGGGTAGCCGGTCAGCCGCCGGGCACCCTCGCTCCACCCCGTCACGATGCCGCGGGCGTCGATGATCGCAGCAGCGGAGGCGTCCTCCATAGCGTCCAGGATTATCCCTTTGCGGCCCTCTATCAACCGCGACGGGGCATTCGGGACGGGGTCAGGCCCGGTGGGCGCGCAGCGCGGTGAGTGCCCGGTCGGCGTGTGCGTTCATGCGCAGTTCGCTGCGGACGACGTCGAGGACGGTGCGGTCCTGCGCTATGACGAACGTCGTGCGCTTGGTGGGCGCCAGCGAGAAGCCGCGCTTCACACCGAATCGCTCGCGGACCGTCCCGTCGGCGTCGGACAGCAGCGGCATGCCGAGGCCGTGCCGTCCGGCGAACTCCTGCTGCCGTTCGACGGCGTCGCCGCTGATGCCGACGGGGCGTGCCCCGACGGCGGCGAACTCGGCGGCGAGGTCGCGGAAGTGGCAGGCCTGGGCGGTGCAGCCGGGGGTGAGGGCGGCCGGATAGAAGAAGAGCACGACCGGGCCCTCGGCCAGCAGTCCGGACAGGCTGCGGACGGTGCCGGTCTCGTCGGGAAGGGCGAAGTCCTCGACCTTGTCTCCGGTCTCCACACGCGCGCTCACGACCTGCCCTCCGCGTTCCGTGCCACGCCGCGGGCCCAGAGCACGAGGGGCACCTGCAGGGGAAGGCGTCCGAAGGCGGCGGCCTTCTGCGGGGTGGGGCGGTGGCGGAAGTCGGCGGCCATCTTGACGTTGGAGGGGAAGACCCCGACGAAGAAGGCCGCCGTGGCCAGGGCGGCGGCCTTGCGGGTGCGCGGCAGGGCCAGGCCGGCGGCCAGCGCGAGCTCGGCGGCCCCGCTCGCGTAGGTCCAGGCCCTGGGCGTGCCGGGCAGGCCGCGCGGGATGGTCGCGTCGAACGGGCGGGGGTTGGCGAAGTGGGCGACGCCCGCGGTGGCCAGCAGGCCGGCGAGCAGCAGGGGCGAGCGTTCGGACCGGGACACGGTTCCTCCTCTGAAGGCCTGCCGCGCATTATTACCGCCCGGTAGAAAGGTCGGTTCACCGGGTCCCGGGAGCGCTGGTGATGGCGGCCCGGTGTGTAGCCGAGACAGCGGCGGAAGACGTCGATGAAGGCGCTCGCGGAGGACCAGCCGCAGCGGTGGGCCACGGTCGTGACGGGCAGGCCGTCGGCCAGCATCCGCAGGGCGTGGTAGAGCCGCGACTGGGTGCGTGCCTACTCCTGTGCCGCCGCTTCCGTGTCGTCCTGGCGGGGTCCCTGCTGTCGTCGCTGGTGCAGCCCCTTTTCGGGGGGGGCTCACCGACCGTGGGGCGATGCCCTGGCTGCTGCCACTGAGCGCACTGACGGCCGGGGCGGGCGTCGCCCTGAGCGGGGTGACGGGCTCCTATGCACCACCCTGGCGGTGGTGGCGGCTGGGGGTCGTTCCTGAGGCTGTCCGGGGCCGTGGTCTGCCGCTCCGTGGTGTTCACAGCAGGTACCGCGGCGCTGTTCGTGCTGCACGCCGGCGGCCCCGTCGGCACCCTCGCCGGGGGCCGGCCGGCCGGGCGGTACGGGCGGATGCCGGTGGTGCGCCGGTCGTACGCCCTGACGGTCGTGGCCGTGGCCGGGCTGGTGCGTGCCCGGGCCGCCGTGTACCTGTTCGTGGCACTGACGTCGGTGGGCCGTCATGTGCCGTTCTCGCTGCACATACCCTGGGTCAGGATTTTGCGCCCCGGGGCGTGGGCACAGCGAGCGGGGTCACGCTGGGGCTGACCGTGAGCGTCGGCGGCCTCGCGGCCCCGCGACCGGGGCGCTGGCCGACGCGACGTCCCTCCGGTCGGCCCTGCTGCCGCTCATCGCCCACCCGCGCACCGCGTGACCCGGCCGCACGGTGACCGGGATCAGGCCGTCCCGGCCGGAGCGGACGGGGGCTCGCCCTCCTCGTCGGCGTAGGCGAGGAAGTCGTCGACCATGCGGTGGAACAGCGTGGCGAGCTGACGCAGCTCGTCGGGCGACCACTCCGACAGCGCCATCTGCATGCCGCGGACACCGGCGTCGCGGACCTTGGCGATGGCCTCGCCGCCGGCGTCGGTGAGCTCGATACGCTGGGCGCGGCGGTCGTCCGGGTCGGGGACGCGGGTGACGTACCCGGCCTTCTGCAACTGCTGCACCGTGCGCGTGACGTGCGAGGCCTCCACACCCAGCCGCGCGGCGAGTTCCCCCGGCCGCAGCGGCTCGGAGTCGGCGATCTGCCGCAGCAGCGCCACGGCGGCGCGGTCCAGCGGCACGCCCGCCAGGGCCATCAGCCGGTCGTGCCGGCGGGCGCGGGTGCTCAGGTAGGTGATGCGGGTGAGCGCGCGCTCGATGTCGATCACTTCCGGGGAGGGGACGCCGGGGAGCGGTGGTGTGGACATGAGCCCCACGTTACCATCTCGTTGCGTAACTCAAGTAAATCGGGTGGTCCGCCGCACCTGCCGGGGTCGGCGCCGTTCAGGGGAAACAGCCGGAGAACACGCGTGAGGACGGGCCGGTCCGTCGACACCTCACCCGTGGACCTGCCGCTGATCCCGCCCATGCTCGCCACGTCCGGCACCCTGCCACCCGCCGCGCAGGACGCGCGATGGGCCTACGAGACCAAGCAGGACGGCCAGCGGGTGGTGGTCTATCTGCCCGGGGACGGCAGCGTGCTGCTGCGCGCCCGCTCCGGGGACGACATCACCGCCGCCTATCCGGAACTCCGGCCGCTCGGCACCGCCCTCGGCACCACGGCCGCCGTACTGGACGGCGAGATCATGGCCCTGGACGCCGAGGGCCGGGCCAGCTTCCAGTTGCTGCAGTCCCGGATGGGCCTGGCCCACGCGCCCGCCAGGGCCGCGCGGCGGGCGGCGGAGGTCCCGGTCCATCTCGTGCTGTTCGACGTGATGCATCTGGAGGGCCACTCCCTCCTGCGGCTCCCCTACGCACGCCGCCGCGCGACGCTGGAGGACCTCGGCCTCGCCGGACCCTCCTGGTCGACCCCGCGGTCGCTCGTCGGCCACGGCGCCGAGGCCCTGCGCGCCACCCGGGAGCACGGGCTGGAGGGCCTGGTCTGCAAGCGGCTGGACTCCGTGTACGAACCGGGGACGCGCTCCCGGGCCTGGATCAAGATCCGCAACATGCGCACCGAGGACGTCCTGGTCGGCGGCTGGCAGCCCGGCAAGGGGCGACTCACCGGCCTGCCGGGCGCGGTACTGGTCGGGCAGCGCGCCGCGGGACGGCTGCGCTACGTCGGCAGCGTCGGCACGGGCTGGAGCGAGGCCGAACGCGCGGAACTCGCAGCGCTGTTGCGGGCCGCCGCGACCGGCGTCTGCCCCTTCGACCCCGCCCCGCGCGCTCCGGGGGCGCATTGGGTCCTGCCCCGCCTGGTCGGTGAGGTCCGCTACAGCACCCGCACCCGGGAGGGGCTGCTGAGGCAGCCGTCCTGGCTGCGGCTCCGGCCCGACCTGGCACCTGAGGACGCGGCGGCTGACATCCCGGACGACCTGGTCTGAACCGACGACCGGCCGCCAACTGTTGGGTTGCGATTCACCGGTGAGATCCTCCATCCCTCTTGGCATGGACGCGTTCAGCCTGGAAGCTGAACGTCCCTTTCCCCCACAGCCGTTGGGCTGCGCCCGGACCAAGGAGGACGCAGTGTCGTCACGCCCGTTCGCCCGCCACCGCAGGAGATGGCTCACCGGAGCGGCCGGCGCCGCCGCCCTCGTCCTCGCGGTCCCCGCCACGGCCTACGCCGCCCCGCCGGCGGCACTGCCCGCAAACGCGGACTCGCTGGAGCAGACGTACCAGCCCGCCTACGACTACGACACGGACGGCTGCTACTCCACGCCCGCGATCGGCCCGGACGGCACCGTGAACGGCGGGCTGAACCCGACCGGCGCCCTGAACGGCAACTGCCGGGACGCCTCGGACCTCGACAACACCAACGGCTACGCGCGCTCCAAGTGCAACAACGGCTGGTGCGCCGTTCTGTACGCCCTCTACTTCGAGAAGGACCAGGCCGTGGCCGGCAGCAGCATCGGAGGCCACCGGCACGACTTCGAGCACGTCGCGGTGTTCGTGCAGGACAACCAGGTCAAGTACGTGTCGACGTCCAACCACGGCGGTTTCACCGTGCACGCGGCCTCCGCGATCCGCTTCGACGGCACGCACGCGAAGATCGTCTACCACAAGGACGGCGTCAGCACGCACTGCTTCCGCGCCGCGAACACGAACGACGAGCCGCCGGAGAACCACAAGCACACCTGGCAGTACCCGGCGCTGGTCGGCTGGAACGGCTACCCGGCCGGGGTGCGCGACAAGCTGACGTCGTACGACTTCGGCAGCGCCAACTTCGGCCTGAAGGACGGCAACTTCGCCAACCACCTCGCGAAGGCCAAGCCCTCCGGCATCGCCTTCGACCCGTACGCCTGACGTACCTGGTCCGGCCGGGGCCCCGGGCCTCCGGCCGGGGCCGGCTTACACCGGCCCCCCGGCGGGGCCGTGAGGGAAACGCCGTATCGCGGGGTGGCGCGTTGGCGCCGAACTGGCGTTCCCCGCCCGGCCGTCGGGGGAGGTACGGCACGAACACCCCCGCGAGAGGGTCTATCGTGTCCGCATGTCCGTCCCCGAACTGATTCGCATCGTCTCCCGCGACTCCCCCATGGCCCTCGCCCAGGTGGAGCGCGTCCGGGCCGAGTTGGCCGCCGCCCATCCCGGAGTGCGCACCGAGGTCGTTCCGGTGAAGACCACCGGCGACAAGTGGATGGGCGATCTGTCCCAGGTCGAGGGCAAGGGCGCGTTCACCAAGGAGGTCGACGCGGCGCTGCTGGCCGGTGCGGCCGACCTCGCCGTGCACTGCGTGAAGGACGTACCCGCCGACCGGCCGCTCCCGGCGGGCACGGTGTTCGCCGCGTTCCTCAAGCGGGACGACATCCGCGACGCCCTGATCCACCCGGGCGGGCTCACGCTGGACGAACTGCCGGCCGGGACGCGGATCGGCACCTCGTCCGTGCGCCGCGTCGCGCAGCTGGCCGCCACGCATCCCCACCTGGAGTGCGTGCCGTTCCGGGGCAACGCCAACAAGCGACTCGCGAAGCTCGCTGCCGGGGAGGCGGACGCCCTGCTGCTCGCGGTCTCCGGCCTGGAGCGCATCGGCCGTGAGGACGTGATCAGCGAGATCCTCTCGACGGAGACGATGATGCCGCCCATCGGCGCGGGCGTGCTGGCGCTGCAGTGCCGTGAGGACGACGCCGCGCTGATCGACGCGGTGAGCGGTCTCGGCGACCCGGACACCTACCGGGAGACCACGGCCGAGCGCATGTTCCTGCACGTGCTCCAGGGGCACTGCAACAGCCCCATCGCCGGGTTCGCGCAGGTGGACCGGAGTGGTGAACTGTCCCTGCGGGCCTGCGTGTTCACCCCGGACGGCAAGACGCGCCTCAACGCCCACGAGTGGGCGGGCCGGCTCGACCCGGCCACACTGGGCACCTCGGTCGCCGTGGCGCTGCTGCGTCAGGGGGCCCGCGAGATCATCGACGGCATTCCGCACTGACCCCCGTGACGTCCTGACGCCGGATCAGGCGGTGCCTTCCTCCGCCTGGTCCCGCAGGAAGACGCTCACCTGGTGTGCCAGGCTGTCCCGTACCGCGCCCTGCTGTCCGCCGGCGGTCCCCTCGTGCGCGCCGATGCCGCCCGACCACAGGCGGCGGTCGGTCCACTCCTCCTCGACGCGCAACTGCACCTGGACGTCCACCAGGCTCAGGGACGCCTCGGCGCCGGCCGCGTACAGCACGGCGGTGGCCCGGCGCAGCGGGTAGACGTCGAAGCCCTCGATGAACTGCGAGTTGCGCCAGTCGATGAAGGCGCTCTCCCCGTCCGGACCGAGGCGGACGTCGATCTGGCCGTCCTCCAGGTGCACGCCGAGATGACGGCTGCCGCGGTTCTCGACCGTCACACGGAGGCAGAAGTACGTCAGCCCCTCGGCGGCGTCGTCCCGGCCGCGGGGCGGCTCGGCCGGCTCCAGACGGTGGACGCGGACGCGCAGACCGGCATGCTCGTCGTACTCCTGCCAGTCCCCGACCACGTTCGGCTCGTACACGCTGCACCCTCTCGACCTCTGGAAGCTGCTTCCTATCTGTGGTCTCAGCGCACTGTCAAATGAGCAGAATGCGCTGTGGCCTGGCAGTTCATCCTTTTTGATCGGTGATCAAGCCGTGCCCAGCGGTTATCCGGAAAGAGTGGGAGAAAGCGCTTGCCCGGGCGTGCCGCACATCACTTCCACGAGTGAAGATCAACGGGCCAGACGGCCCAGCAGTGCCGAGGCCGCGGTGACGCCGAGTGCGGCGGCGACGAGCAGCACGACGAAGTCGGACGCCAGATGGTGGGGCGTGCCCAGGAGGAGGCCGCGCAGGGCGTCCACCTCGTAGCTGAGCGGGTTCGCCTTGCTGACGGCCTGGAGCCAGCCCGGCATCACGGACACCGGGTACAGGGCGTTGGAGCCGAAGAACAGCGGCATGGTGATCGCCTGCCCGATGCCCATGAGGCGGTCGCGGCTGAGGACGATGCCGGCGATGGTCATCGACAGGCAGGAGAAGAAGGCCGACCCGAGGACGACGATCGCGGCGACGGCGAGCAGCTTGAGCGGGTTCCAGGTCAGGGCGACGCCGAGCAGTGCCGCGATGAGGAGGACCACGACGGCCTGGACGAGCGACTTCACCCCGGCCGCGAAAGCCTTGCCGGTGATCAGGGCCGACCGCGGAGTCGGGGTGACGAGGAGCTTGTTGAGGACACCGGCGTCGCGCTCCCAGATGATCTGGATGCCGTAGAAGATGGCGATGAACATCGCGGACTGGGCGATGATGCCGGGCGCCAGGTAGTCGACGTAGGGGATGCCGCCGGTGGGGATGGCCTTGATGCGGGTGAAGGTCTGACCGAAGATCAGCAGCCAGAGGGCCGGCTGGACCGCGCGGGTGTACAACTCGGTGCGGTCGTGGCGCAGTTTCTGCAGTTCGACCGCGCACATCGCGCCGACTCGGGCGGGCAGCAGCCGCCAACCGGCGCGGGGCGCCGGGGGTTTGAGCAGCAGGTCGATGCCGTGGGCGCGGGCGGGGTCAGCCGACACGGCGCGCGGTGCGGCGGGTGCTTCGGACATCGCGGAAATCTCCTGCCTCGTCGTCGAGACCGCTGCCGGCCACGTCCCGGAAGACGTCCTCCAGCGTCGGCAGCGTGTTCTGGGCCGCGCCCGCGGCGCGGCGGCGGGCACCGAGCCCCTCCCGGAGCTCGGCCGGGGTGCCGAGGGCCCTGATCCGGCCGCGGTGCATCAGGGCGACCCGGTCGCAGTACTGGTCGGCCTCGTCCATGTAGTGGGTGGTCACGAGCACGGTCATACCGGTGGCCCGGCGGACGGCGCCGATGTGCTCCCACACGCCGGTGCGGGCGATCGGGTCCAGGCCGATCGTGGGCTCGTCGAGGATCAGCAGCCGCGGGGCGCTGACCAGCGCCTGGGCGAGTTCGAGCCGGCGGACCATACCGCCGGAGTACGTGGCGGCCAGCCGGTCGGCGGCAGCCGCGAGGTCGACGGCGGCCAGCGCCTGGGCGACGCGCTCGGCGCGCTCGGCGCGGGACACGTCGAAGACCCGGGCGAACAGGGCGACGTTCTCCCGCCCGGTGAGTCCGGCGTCCGCGGACAGTTGCTGCGGTACGTAGCCGAGCAGGCGGCGTACGGCCATGCGGTCCCCGGCGGCGTCGTGGCCGTAGACGCGGACCATGCCGGCGGGCACGGGCAGCAGGGTGGTGATGCAGCGGATGGCGGTGGTCTTGCCCGCGCCGTTGGGCCCGAGCAGCCCGAAGACCTCGCCCGGCCGGACAGTGAGGTCGAGTCCGTCCACGGCGTTGGTGTCGCCGAAGGCGTAGGCGAGCCCGGTACAGGCGACGGCGTCGGCCCGGGAGACAACCTTGCCGGCCCGGGAACCGCGCGCGTCGGCCCGCAGGCCGGTCTCGTCCGCCCGGGAACCGTGCGCGTCGGCCCCGGGAACGGTGTCGCCGGCCCGGGAGCCGGCCTCGTCCGCCCCGGAACCGGGTGCGCCGACCCCGGGAACCGCGCCGCCGGCCCGGATGTTGGTCTCGTCCGCCCCGGAACCCGGTGCGTCGGCCCCGCGAACGGTGTCGCCGGCCCGGAAGCCGGTCTCGTCCGTCCCGGAACCGGGTGCGCCGACCCCGGGAACCGCTTCGTCGGCCCGGATGTTGGTCTCGTCCGCCCCGGAACCTGGTGCGCGGGCCCCGGGAACGGTGTCGCCGGCCCGGGATCGGGCGGTGTGCCGTGTCATGATTCCTCGGCCTCCTCGTGCAGGGTGTCGGCCAGCTTGCGCAGGGCCGGGATCGCCGCGTGCAGCGCCTGGCGGTCCGCTTCGTCGAGGCTCGCGACCTGGCGGCGTACGAGCTCGGCGCGGCGTCTGCGCCACTCGCCCAGTCGCTCCCCGGCGGCCGCTGTGGGCAGCAGCCGGGCGGCCCTCCGGTCGGCGGGGTCGGTCTCGCGGACCAGGTAGCCGGCCCCCGCCAGCCGGTTGACCAGGGTGGACACCGAGTTGGCCGCCAGACCGAGGTCCTTGGCCGCGTCCGAGATGCCGACGCCGGGCCGTGCCACGACCAAGCGCAGCAGTTCCACCTCGGCACCGCGCAGCCGCGGGTCGGGCATCTGCCGCCGCAGGCGCCGTCGGATCAGCCGCTGAACGCCGACGAGCGCGTCGGCCAGCTCCTCGGGGAAGGTCTCCGGCTCCATGCGGCCGAGATTAGCTCTGTGACAGAGCTAATCGGTCCAAGGTGAGGTCAAGGGAAGTCAAGAGAGGTCAAGAGGTGTCAAGAGGTGTGCCGGGAATGGCACATCGACCAGTGGCCCCCCTTGAGAGCGCCCGCATCCCCCAAATGCCGTATTGTCTGAATTGTCAGTGCTTCGGACAGGAGGCACGTATGTGGGGAGCCGGCCGCCCGGACTCCCGGTGCTTTCCGTGAGGTCCGAGGCCGCGCTTCCCACGGTGTCTGTCCCTATTCAGCACCTGCTCAGGGAGGTGCGCACCATGCGTATCGCCGGCAGCACCCGAACGCACCCCCACGACGACGCCCCCGACACCGCGGCGGCGTTCGCGCGTCTCGCGCGGCTGCCCGAGGGGCCCGAGCGCAAGGCCCTGCGGGACGAGCTGGTCGAGGCCTGGCTCCCCATGGCCGAGCGGATCGCCGTCCGTTTCCGCGGCCGCGGCGAGTCCCTCGAGGATCTCTACCAGGTGGCCGCTCTCGGCCTCGTGAAGGCGGTCGACCACTACGACCCGGCCCGTGGCAACGCCTTCGAGGCGTACGCGGTGCCGACGGTCACCGGGGAGATCAAGCGCCACTTCCGTGACCACATGTGGACGCTGCACGTGCCCCGCCGGGTCCAGGACCTGCGCAACCGGGTGCGGCACGCCGCCAAGGAGCTGTCCCAGACCACCCCGGGGCGCGCCCCCACGGTCGCCGAGATCGCCGAGTTCGCCCAGCTCACCGACGGTGAGGTGCGCACCGGCATGGAGGCCCTGGAGTGCTTCTCCGCACTGTCGCTGGAGGCGGAGATGCCCGGGACCGACGGCTACGCCCTCGGGGACGCGATCGGCGGGCCCGACCCCGCCTTCGACATCGTCGTCAACCGGGTCGCCGTCCGGCCCTGCCTCGAGGCGCTGCCGGAGCGCGAGCGGATCATCCTCTACCTGCGGTTCTTCAAGGGCATGACGCAGAGCCGTATCGCCGAACAGCTCGGCATCTCGCAGATGCACGTCTCCCGGCTGCTCAGCAGCTGCTTCGCCCATCTGCGTGAGGAGCTGCTCGCCGAGGCCCGCTGAACCGCCCGGTCCCCGGCCGCCGGGGGATCACCCCTCCGGCGGTGATCCGGGGATCTGGGTCGGTCCGGCGCGGTCGAGGGCATCCTCCAGCGCGGCCCGGATCTCCTCGGGCATCAGACCCGTGCGTCCCCAGACGAGGATCAGTTCGGCGACGTTGCGCAGCTTGATGTTGGTGTGCTGGGAGACCTCCTTCAGCACGGCCCACCCCCGGTCGGGTGAGATCCGGCCGAGCGCCACCACCATCCCGATCGCCTGGTCTACGACGGCGTGGGAGACGACCGCCTCCTTCAGCTGCTGGACCTCTTCCTGAAGTTCGAGGATCCGATCCGAGCCCCCGTCCGTGGGCATGGTCACCTCCGGGTCCGGTGCGCCGCTGCGCCCGAGGTCCCACCGGATGCTTGAGTACCTTGACGCAGTGTCCGACCCATCCATCGTCGTCACTCGGTCCGCCCTGTGCCACCGGGGCGGACCAGGCGGGACGCCGTTTCGGCACCCTCGCCGGGGTACTCGGCAGGCGCCCACAGCGGTTCCGGTTGGACACTGGTGTCAATCCTCCGGTGGCTGCCAGGCCGACGAGATCAGGACGCGACTGCCATGAACCACGACATGCCCACCTCCTCCGGCACGAAGGACGTCGTCTCATCACACTCCGTGTTCGGCGCGCCCTGCTGGGTGAGCCTGACCAGCCGGGACGTCAAGGCGACCGAGGAGTTCTACGGGGCCGTGCTGGGATGGCAGTGGCGTCCGGCCAAACTCGGCGACCGGTTCCGGATCGCGCTGGTGGACGGCTCGCCGGTGGCCGGCATCGCGGGGGTGGCGACCATGTGGCAGATGGCGGTGGCCTGGACCCCCTACTTCGCGGTGCGCAGCGCGGACGAAGCGGTGGCGCGGGTGCAGGAGCGCATGGGTACGGTCGCGGTCGGGCCGATCTCCCTGCCGCCCGGCCGGGCGGCGCTGCTGGCGGACCGGGACGGGGCGACCTTCGGCATCTGGGAGGGCGACCTCTTCACCGACTGGGAGACCTGGCGCAACGCGCAGCCGGCCTTCATCACGCTCCACACCCGGGACGCCTTCGACGCGGCGATCTTCTACGGCGAGATCCTCGAGTGGGCGAGCCGGCGGCCGGGCTGCTGCGAAGTCCATTACGAGGGCGGCGAGGTCGTGCTGCGCAGCCGCGGGGACGTGGTGGCCCGGATCGAGTCAGGGGTCCTGGAGGCGGCCCCCGACCCCGCGATCCGGCCGCACTGGCAGGTCCACTTCTCCGTCGACGACGTGGAGGCCTGCGCCCGTGCGGCGGAACTCCACGGTGGGAGCGTGCTGTCCAAGGGCAGCGACGAGGCGGTGCTGCGCGACCATGACGGCGCGCAGTTCACGGTGACCGCGCGCCACGACCGCTGATCTCGTCACCGCCGCCTCGCCCGGCGTCACCCCTTTTCGCGTGACGCCCGGGACGGCCGGGACAGCAGGACCAGGCTGCGCGCGTCGACGGTGAGGCCCGTCCCGGCCTTGTGCTCGGACTCGTCGGGGGTGCCCTCCGGGTCGGCCGTGTCGATGAGGGCCTTCCAGCGTTCGCCGTAGGAGGCGTCCGGGAGGCGGAAGTCGACCGGTTCCCAGTGGGTGTTGAGGAGCAACAGGAACGAGTCGTCGACGACCGGGCGCCCCCGCGGATCGGGTTCGGCGATGGCGTCGCCGTTGAGGAAGACGGCGACGGAGTGCGCGTCGCCGCGCTGCCAGTCGTCGTCGATCATCTCGCGGGCGTCCGGCGCCAGCCACACCAGGTCGGGCAGCGGCTGGTCCGCCCGGGTCAGGGTCTCGCCGAGGAAGAAGCGGCGCCGGCGCAGCACGGGATGCCCCGTGCGCAGCCGGATGACGTACCGCGTGAACTCCAGCAGATCGCGCTGCTCCTCGGAGAGCCGCCAGTCGATCCAGGAGATCTCGTTGTCCTGGCAGTAGGCGTTGTTGTTGCCGCCCTGGGTGCGCCCGAGTTCGTCCCCGTGGGAGAGCATCGGGATGCCCTGGGACAGCAGCAGCGTGGCGAGGAAGTTGCGCTGCTGACGCGTGCGCAGTTCCAGCACGGCCGGGTCGCGGGTCGCCCCTTCGGCTCCGCAGTTCCAGGACCGGTTGGTGCTCTCGCCGTCCTGGTTGTCCTCGCCGTTGTCCTCGTTGTGCTTGTCGTTGTAGGACACCAGGTCGCGCAGCGTGAAGCCGTCGTGCGCGGTGACGAAGTTGACGCTGGCGCGAGGGCGGCGCCTGCTGTGCTGGTAGAGGTCGGAGGAGCCGGTGAGCCGGGAGGCGAACTCGCCGAGGGTGTGGTCCTCGCCGCGCCAGAAGTCCCGGACCGCGTCGCGGTACATGCCGTTCCACTCCGACCACAGCGGCGGGAAGTTGCCCACCTGGTAGCCGCCCTCGCCGACGTCCCAGGGCTCGGCGATCAGTTTGACGCGGCTGATCACCGGGTCCTGCTGGATGAGGTCGAAGAACGCCGACAGCCGGTCCACTTCGTGGAACTGCCGGGCCAGCGTCGCCGCGAGGTCGAAGCGGAAGCCGTCGACGTGCATGTCGGTCACCCAGTACCGCAGCGAGTCCATGATCAGCTGGAGGACGTAGGGGTGGCGCATCAGCAGGCTGTTGCCGGTGCCGGTGGTGTCGTAGTAGTGCTCCCAGTCGCCGTCGACCAGTCGGTAGTAGGAGGAGTTGTCGATGCCGCGGAACGACAGTGTGGGCCCCATCTCGTTGCCCTCGGCGGTGTGGTTGTAGACCACGTCGAGGATCACTTCGAGGCCGGCCGCGTGCAGGGTCCTCACCATCTGCTTGAACTCGGCGACCTGCTCGCCGCGCGTGCCGTGGGCGGCGTAGCCGTTGTGCGGCGCGAAGAAACCGATGGTGTTGTAGCCCCAGTAGTTGGCCAGTCCGCGGTCGTGCAGCACCCCGTCGTGGACGAACTGGTGGACCGGCATCAGCTCCACGGCGGTGACGCCCAGGGAGGTCAGGTGCTCGACGGCCGCGGGGTGGGCCAGCCCGGCGTAGGTGCCCCGGAGTTCCTCGGGCACCTCGGGATGGGTACGGGTCATGCCCTTGACGTGTGCCTCGTAGATCACCGTGTCGGCGTAGGGCCGGCAGGGCCGCGCGTCGTCGGCCCAGTCGAAGGCCGGGTCCGTCACCACGCCGAGCATCGTGTGCCCGGCGCTGTCGGCCGGGTCGGGGCCGTCGGGGTTGCGCTCGTAGAGCGAGGGGTGGTTGTCGATCTGCCCGTCCACCGCACGGGCGTACGGGTCTAGCAGCAGTTTCGCCGGGTTGCAGCGGTGACCCGCGGCCGGGGCCCACGGCCCGTGTACGCGGTACCCGTAGCGCTGGCCGGGCCCGACGCCGGGGAGGTAGCCGTGCCACACGAAGCCGTCGACCTCGTTCAGCGGCACCTCGGTGTGGGTGCCGTCGTCGTCGACGAGGACCAGCTCGACGCGTTCGGCGACCTCGCTGAAGAGCGCGAAGTTGGTGCCCTCCCCGTCGTAGTCCGCCCCCAGAGGGTAGGGGCGTCCGCACCAGGCGGACGCCCCCTTCCGTGACGGCCGGCGCGTCACCGCGCGTCCTCCAGGACGTCGGCCGGCCCGGCCAGCTGTGCGACCCGCTCCTCGCGGGGCACGTCGAGACCCTCGCTCTCCCGCGGGGCGGGAGCAGTGGGCACCAGCGGGACGCGTTCACCGGCGCGGGCGCGCTGCGAGAACCAGATGACCTTGCTGCCGGTCTCGGTCGCGCAGCAACCCCAGCCGTCGCTCATGGCCGCCAGGTGCTCCAGGCAGCCTCGCAGCTCCTGGTCCGGACGCAGGGCGCGGTCGTTGTCCCCGATGGCGGTGATCAGGTGCTGCCCGTTCCACCACATCTCGATCGACGTGTTCTTGTCCGTGGCGTGTTCGTCGATGGCCTTGAGCAGCATCTCGGCACCGCCGCAGACGGGCTGGACCAGGTTGTCCAGGTCCCAGAACTTCAGGTGAGCGGCCAGAATGCGGCTGACCTGTCCCACCCGTTCCGGGCTGACTTCCACGTCGAGGTGGTAGTAGCAGGGCACTGCGGTCTTCATCGGTCGGCTCCTCACCGCGAAGCTCAGCTCCTTCTCGCTCCCGCGGTCCTGCGGGACGAGCCCCGAACACGGAACGTGAGCGCCTATCGCTTCTGAGTCACACTCAGCCTGAGGGTGATAGCCCGTTCGTGCAACACGAGCGCACAGTTGAGGTGTGCGTACACACAAGTGAGCGGGCTCGGGTGGCCCGAACGGCCTAGGGGAACCGCCACTGGTTGAAGTCCCAACAAGACGCTGCGTCGCCACGCGTGCACCATGTGTGAAGAACTCGATCGCCGTCACGGATCCGTGCCGATGTGCGCACGGCCGCCGTCCGACCGTCGGGAGACCGTGTCCCTCGAGCCCCGAAAGGTGATCGGCGCCATGCTGCTACCCGCCAAAGCCGAAGTCGCCCGGCAGTTGCGGCGTTACCGGGCCTGGGAACGCGTGATGCTCGCGGCACCGAACGACCGCACGGTGCGGACCACGTTCGAGGACTCCGGCTACACGCTCTGTGTGCTGATGGGCAAGCGCTGCGCTCGCGAGGCCGCGGACGCCGCCGAGCGGTACCTGCGCACGAACCACGTCACCTACTTGCAGGAACAGCAGATCACCTGCCTCCAGGAGCAGCACGTCACCTGTCTGCAGGAACCCGGCGAGCGGCCTCGCCCGGCCACGGCGGTCCGGCGCAGACCGCCGGCGGCGGAGCGGAGACCGCCGGCCGCCGAGCACAGATCCCCGGCGGGAAGGTAACGGCCTTCCCGCCCGTCCCGTCCCCTGACCGGGCCCTGCGGCCCGGCTTTCGAGCACGCTGGAGGTGAGGACCATGAGAAGGACCCGGGCCATCGGCCGCATCCCGGTACGGGACGTCCGCCCGGCCGTGGAGAGCGGCGACCGGCCGGCGAAGGCGGTCGTGGGTGAAACGTTCGAGGTCACCGCCACCGTGTTCCGGGAGGGGCACGACGCGGTGGCCGCCAATGTCGTCCTGAAGGACCCCGAGGGCCGCACCGGTCCGTGGACGCCGATGCGCGAGCTCGCCCCCGGCAGCGACCGGTGGGGCGCCGAGGTCACCGCGAACGCGGTCGGCCGCTGGTCGTACCGGGTGGAGGCCTGGAGCGATCCGGTGGCCACCTGGCGCCACACGGCGGGCATCAAGATCCCCGCGGGCATCGACCCGGGCCTGGTCCTGGAGGAGGGCGCGGAACTGTACGAGCGGGCAGCGGCCGGCGTGCCGAAGGGAGCCGGCCGCGCCGTGCTGCTCACCGCGGCGCAGACCCTGCGCGACGACTCGTTGTCCGCGGCGGCTCGTCTGGCGGCGGCGCTGACGCCGGAGGTGGACGCGGTCCTGGCCCGGCACCCGCTGCGTGACCTGGTGACCAGCAGCGAGCCGCTGCCCCTGCTCGTGGAACGCGAGCGGGCCCTGTACGGCTCCTGGTACGAGTTCTTCCCCCGCTCCGAGGGCACCCCCGCACAGCCCCACGGCACCTTCCGCACCGCCGCGCGCAGACTGCCGGCGATCGCCGCGAT
>NZ_JBEORR010000026.1:0-124730 GCF_040302345.1 Streptomyces sp. NPDC126510
GCCGCCGTCGCCGGATCCATCGGTATCGCCCCGGCGGCCAACCTCAACCCCGAGCGGGACTTCCCCTCGATGTTCGAGCCGGTGCACGGCTCCACCCAGACGGGTGTGCAGATCCTCTTCGCCTTCCTGCTGTCGCTGGCCTTCACCTCGCGCTTCGGGGACCTCGACACGGTCCAGCACGTCACCTACGTCATCACGCTGCTGCTGGCGGTCCTGGCCGCCGCGCTCTTCACCGCGCCGGCCGCGCTGCACCGCTCCCTCTTCCAGCAGGGCGCCAAGCCCCGCATAGTGCAGGTCTCCTCGCGCCTGGCCACGACCGGCCTGAGCGTGCTGGTGCTCGCGTTCAGCGGTTCCGTGCTGCTGGTGGTCGACGTGACCACGGGCCGTGCCGGTGGCATCGCCGCGGGCGCCGCGACCTTCCTGGTCTGCGTCGGACTGTGGGGGGTGCTCCCCCGGCTGGTGCGACGGGCGGGGCCGCGCGGGGAACGGGACGGGGCAGAGGAACCCACCGAGGAGGAGCCGGAGAGGGCCGGGATCAGGATCCCCGCACCGCTGTGGCGCACTGTCCGGCAGCCGTCAGGGCTACGAGGGGCGGCAGCACACCGGGAGGCGTCGGCTCGGCACCGGTGACGGCCACGTGCTCGAGCGGGTCGCGAGGCGCGGAGCGGGCCGCGTAGAGCCGTGAGGGTGGCCCGGATGTGGGTCGCGCGGGCCGGGGTGCGTCGGGGCACCCGATGGGGAGGCGCTTCGGGTCTTTCAGGTGTTCCAGGTCCTGCGGTGACGGGCTACGGCTCCTGCTGGCCCGCCGCCGTCACCGGCCGGACCGGAACGGCCCACGGGAGTTCGATCGAGATGGTCTTGCCGCCCTCGCGGGTCGGGCGGATGCGCAGTCTGCCGCCGCACTCGGCGGTCAGCCAGCGGATGATGACCAGGCCGCGGCCGTTGTCCTGCTGGACGGCTGCGGGCAGGCGTCTGGGGAAGCGCGGGTGACTGTCCGTGACACCGATGCGCAGTCGTTCGTCGCGGTCCAGCTCGACGTCCACGGTGAAGGTGGGCGACTGGCCGAAGGTGTGCTGGACGGCGTTGGTGGCGAGTTCCGAGATGATGAGCCGGACGGTGTCGGACTCCTCCGTGTCCGCCGGCAGACCCCACTCCGCCAGCGTGCTCACCACATAGGCACGCGCGGCGGAGACCGAGGCGGGATCGCTCGGCAGAGTGACGGATGCTTCCAGATGGTCTGCCATGGCGACGTCGTCCCTTTCCCACGGGACCGTAGTCCGACACGGAGCGGATGGTTCGAGTACGGTCCCGGACTGGTGCTTCGTCGTCAGAGTGCCACCAGAACACCCCTCCAGGTCGGCGATCCACCAAGATATGCATATATCTGTCGCTCAAAGCGGTGAACTCTGCGACGCGAGACCGTATTTGGGTGGCTCCGAAGGAGTAAGGAGGAGCCCATGCAGCACGGTCCCGCGGTGCGCCGCCGGAAACTGGGCGCCGAACTGCGTGCGCTGCGCTCCTCGGCGGGGCTCACGAGCGGTGAGGCGGCCCGGCTGGTGGGCTGGCACCAGTCCAAGGTCAGCCGGATCGAGACGGGCACGAGCGGGGTGAAACCGGCCGATGTGCGGTTACTTCTGGACGCCTACGGTGTGACGGACTCCCAACTCCGCGAACTGCTCATGGTGTTGGCGGGTGCCGAGGACAGCGGCGGCCGGCACCACTGGTGGCATGCCTACCGCGGGGTGCTGCCGCCGACGTACCGGGACTTCATCAGCCTGGAGTCCCAGGCCGGTGCGATGCGCACGCTGGAGACCACCGTCGTCCCGGGCCTGCTCCAGACGCCCGAGTACGCGCGTGCGGTGACACGGGCCGCGGTGGAGGGGCTCCCGGAGGACCGGCTCGACACGCTGGTCGAGGTGCGGCTGGCCCGGCAGGACGTGTTGCGCGCCGATCCCCCGCTGAAGCTGAGCGCCGTCCTGGACGAAGCGGTGCTGCGACGGGAGGTGGGCGGACCCGGGGTCATGGCCCGCCAGCTGGAACGACTGGTCGAGGCGGCCCGGCTGCCCCAAGTGCGCCTGCAAGTACTGCCGTTCGCCGCCGGAGCGCACATCGGCGTCACCGGCCCTTTCGTTATCTTGTCATTTTCGAGCACTTCTGATCTGGATGTGGTTGTTCTCGACCACTTGACGAGTAGCCTCTACCTCGAACGGAAAGAAGACCTCCAGGCCTACACGGAGGCCTTCAACGCCCTTCAGATCCACGCCCTTTCGCCCGAGGACTCGTTGGATTTCATCGCCGGGACAGCCGCCGGCGCGTAAGGAGGCACCATGCGTGCACTGCCTCGTCACGTCCCCTCAAGCACCGAACTGCACGGTGTGCGGTGGTTGCGCAGCAGCTACAGCACCGGCGCGAACAACTGCGTCGAGACCGGGTGTCCGGATGCCCCGCCCTGGGCCGGACTGCTCGCCGTGCGCGACTCCAAGGACCCGGCCGGACCCGCGCTGCTCTTCTCCCGGGGGAGCTGGGAGGCCTTCGCGGCCGGGGTGGACCGTATGTAGGCGCGCTGGCGGGCGCGTTCGATCAGACCGTCATCGTGCGACGCACGGCCGTGTCACGCCGACTCATGGCCGCGTCTCGCCGATCAGCCGTACAGCGCGTTCGATCTGCTGACCGGTCAGGTCCGCGCGTGCGGTCAGCCTGAGCCGTGAGATGCCGTCCGGCACGGAAGGCGGCCGGAAGCACCCCACGGCCAGGCCCGCCGCGCGGCACTGGGCCGCCCAGCGCACGGCGTCCTCGGGAGAGGGCGCCCGCACCGAGACCACCGCGGCGTCCGGACGGACCGCTTCCAGACCCGCGGCGGTCAGGCGTGCGTGCAGTTCGCCCGCCACCGCGCGGGCCCGTGCCGCCCGCTCCGGCTCGCGTCGCAGCAGCCGCAGGGCGGCCAGGGCCGCTCCCGCCGCCGCGGGGGCGAGTCCGGTGTCGAAGATGAAGGTCCGGGCCGCGTTGACCAGGTGGTCGACGACCCGCGCGGGCCCGAGGACGGCTCCGCCCTGGCTGCCGAGCGACTTGGACAGCGTGACCGTCGCGACGACGTCGTCCGCGCCCGCGAGCCCCACCGCCTGCGGGGCGCCGCGGCCGCCGTCGCCGAGAACGCCCAGTCCGTGGGCGTCGTCGACGACCAGCCCGGCGCCCTGTTCCCGGCAGGCCGCGGCGAGCGCGGTGAGGGGGGCCGCGTCGCCGTCGACCGAGAAGACCGTGTCGGACACGGCGATCGCCGTGCCCTCGTGGGTCGCCAGCGCCTTGCGTACGGCGTCCGGCTCGGCGTGCGCCACGACCTGGGTGGTGCCGCGGGCCAGCCGGCAGCCGTCGATGAGCGAGGCGTGGTTACCCGCGTCGGACACGATCAGGGAGCCGTGCGGAGCCAGCGCGGTGACCGCGGCGAGGTTGGCCGCGTAGCCGGAGGAGAAGACGAGGGCCGCCTCGAAACCACAGAAATCGGCCAGTTCGCCCTCGAGTTCGGCGTGCAGTTCGGTGGTGCCGGTGACGAGCCGGGAGCCGGTCGAGCCGCCGCCCCAGTCCCGCGCGGCCCGAGCGGCGCCCTCGGTGACCTCGGGGTGGCGGGCCAGCCCGAGGTAGTCGTTGCTCGCCAGGTCGAGGAGCGGCGAATCGGCCGGACGGGGGCGCAGAGTCCGTACGAGTCCGGCGCGGGCGCGCAGCTCCGCCTGCTCGTCGATCCAGCCGAACGCCATGGGTGGTCCTCCGGGGAATTTGTAGGCAGTGCACAGACACTAGCGGGACCACCAGCAGGTCAGTGTGTGGCAATACCCACACCTCGAAGCGACTCTGTTGTGCGAACTCTCCTTTGCCCCGGGCGCCTCCTTAGGACAGGATCGGCTTCCATGGACCTGCTGAACACGCTGGTGGACAAGGGGCTTCGGCGCGAGCTGCCGACCCGCGACGAGGCACTGGCCGTCCTCGCGACGTCCGACGACGACCTGCTCGATGTGGTGGCCGCGGCCGGAAAGGTGCGCCGGCACTGGTTCGGCCGACGGGTGAAACTGAACTATCTCGTCAATCTCAAGTCCGGCCTGTGCCCCGAGGACTGCTCCTACTGTTCGCAGCGGCTCGGCTCGACGGCCGGGATCCTGAAGTACACCTGGCTGAAGCCCGACCAGGCGTCCGACGCGGCGGCGGCCGGTGTGGCCGGCGGGGCCAAGCGGGTGTGCCTGGTGGCGAGCGGGCGCGGCCCGACCGACAAGGACGTGGACCGGGTCTCCGAGACGATCAAGGCGATCAAGGACAGCAACGAGGGCGTCGAGGTGTGCGCCTGCCTCGGGCTGCTCTCCGACGGACAGGCGGAGCGGCTGCGTGAGGCCGGCGCCGACGCCTACAACCACAACCTCAACACGTCCGAGGCGACGTACGGCGAGATCACCACCACGCACACCTACGAGGACCGCGTCGACACCGTGCAGAAGGCGCACGCGGCCGGTCTGTCCGCCTGCTCCGGGCTGATCGCCGGCATGGGCGAGACGGACGAGGACCTGGTGGACGTCGTCTACTCGCTGCGCGAGCTGGACCCCGACTCGGTTCCGGTCAACTTCCTGATCCCGTTCGAGGGCACCCCGCTCGGCAAGGAGTGGAACCTGACTCCGCAGCGCTGCCTCAGGATCCTGGCGATGACGCGGTTCGTCTGCCCGGACGTCGAGGTGCGGATCGCGGGCGGACGCGAGGTCCATCTGCGCACGATGCAGCCGCTCGCCCTGCACCTGGCCAACTCGATCTTCCTCGGCGACTACCTCACGAGTGAGGGCCAGGCCGGCAAGGCCGACCTGGAGATGATCGCGGACGCAGGGTTCGAGGTGGAGGGCACCGACCAGGTGACGCTGCCCGAGCACCGGGGCGCCGGCGGCTGTCACGACGGGGGCGGGGTGTGCGGCTCCGGTGGCGGGGCGTGCGGCTCCGGCGAAGAGCCGCAGGTCGCCGACTCCCACACGGGTACCGACGCCCGGACCGACCTGGTCGCCGTGCGCCGCCGGGGCGCCGGGACGGACCTCGCGCCCAATGCCTGAGCCGGCCGTTTCCGAGCTGCTGGAGCTCGACCGGCGGCACGTGTGGCATCCCTACGGCCCGATGCCCGGGCGGCAGGAACCGCTCGTCGTGGAGTCGGCGAGCGGGGTGCGGCTGCGGCTCGCCGACGGCTCGGGAGTGCCGGGCGACTCTGGAGTGCCGGGCGGTCCGTGCGAGCTGGTCGACGGGATGTCGTCCTGGTGGTCGGCGATCCACGGCTACAACCACCCGGTGCTCAACGAGGCCGCCCGTGAGCAGCTCGGGCGGATGAGCCACGTGATGTTCGGCGGGCTCACCCACGAGCCCGCCGTCCGGCTGGCGAAGCTCCTTGTCGACATGTCGCCCGAGGGCCTCGAGCATGTCTTCCTGGCCGACTCCGGGTCGGTGTCGGTCGAGGTCGCCGTCAAGATGTGCCTGCAGTACTGGCGTTCCCTGGGCCGCCCCGGCAAGCAGCGGCTGCTGACCTGGCGCGGTGGCTACCACGGCGACACCTGGCAGCCGATGTCGGTGTGTGATCCCGAGGGCGGGATGCACGAGCTGTGGACCGGGGTGCTGCAGCGTCAGGTGTTCGCCGACCCGCCCCCGGCGGAGTTCGAGGAGGCGTACGCCGAACAGCTGCGATCGCTGATCGAGCGGCACGCGGGTGAACTGGCGGCGGTCATCGTCGAGCCGGTGGTGCAGGGCGCGGGCGGGATGCGGTTCCACTCCCCCGCCTATCTGCGGGTGCTGCGCGAGGCGTGCGACGCGCACGACGTGCTGCTGGTGTTCGACGAGATCGCGACCGGCTTCGGCCGTACGGGTGCGATGTTCGCGGCGGAGCACGCGGCCGTCACGCCGGACGTGATGTGCGTGGGCAAGGCTCTGACCGGCGGTTACCTGACCATGGCGGCGACCCTGTGCACCGCGCGGGTGGCCGACGGCATCTCGCGGGGTGAGGTGCCGGTGCTCGCGCACGGGCCGACGTTCATGGGCAACCCGCTGGCGGCGGCGGTGGCCTGCGCCTCGATCGAGCTGCTGCTCGGCCAGGACTGGCTCACGGAGGTCAAGCGGATCGAGACGGGGCTGCGGGACGGGCTCTCGGCCGCCGCGGACCTGCCGGGCGTGAAGGACGTACGCGTCCTCGGCGCCGTCGGCGTCGTCCAGCTGGACCACGCCGTGGACATGGAGGCGGCGACGCGGGCGGCCGTGCGCGAAGGCGTGTGGCTGCGGCCGTTCCGCGATCTGATCTACACCATGCCGCCGTACGTGACGGGTGACGCGGACCTGGCGCGGATCGCGCGCGCCGTGTGCGCGGCGGCGCGGGAGGGTTGACATGCCGGTACTGGTGATCACGGGCACGGGCACGGAGGTCGGCAAGACGGTCGTGACCGCCGCCGTCGCCGCGACGGCGCTGGCGGCGGGCCGTTCGGTGGCCGTCCTGAAGGCCGCCCAGACGGGCGTACGGCCGGACGAGCCCGGGGACGCCGCCGAGGTGGCGCGCCTGGCGGGCCCGGTGACGACGGCCGAACTGGCCCGGTATCCCGAGCCGCTGGCCCCGGCCACGGCGGCGCGCCGGGCCGGCCGGGCCCCGGTCCATCCGCACGAGGTCGCGGAGGCCGCCGCCAAGCTGGCCACCGAGCACGACCTGGTGCTGGTCGAGGGGGCGGGCGGGCTGCTCGTCCGGTTCGACGCGGCCGGAGGGACCCTGGCGGACGCGGCCCGGCTGCTGTCGGCGCCGGTGCTGGTCGTGGCGCCCGCGGGGCTCGGCACCCTCAACACCACGGAGCTGACGGCGCGTGAACTGCGCTCCCGGGGGCAGGACCTGGCCGGGATCGTCATCGGGAGCTGGCCCGCGGCCCCGGACCTCGCCGCGCGCTGCAATCTCGCGGACCTGCCCGACGTGGCCGGAGCACCGCTGCTGGGCTCCGTCCCGGAGGGGTCGGGCACGCTGCCCCCCACCGCCTTCCGGGCGGCAGCGCCGCACTGGCTCGCGCCCGGGCTGGACGGTTCCTGGGACGCGGAGGCGTTCCGGGTACGGGAGGCGCCCGGGGCGTTCTGAGGGACGGGACGGGAGGAAGGTGAAACCGAAACGGATGTGATCGCGTGTTTAACCACGTAAGTGATCGCCTCCGAAGGGACCACCTTGCACACGAACGGATCACACCCGTCCCGCCGCACGGCCCTCACGATGGGCACGGCCGCCGCCGCTCTCGCGCTGGGCGGCGGCACGGCACACGCCTCGACCGCCACCGGCGGGGCGACCGCGCGGTTACGGGAACTCGAGCGGGAGCACACCGCCCGGCTGGGCGTGTACGCCCGCAACATGCGCACGGGCCGGACGGTGGCGTACCGGGCCGACGAACGCTTCCCGATGGCCTCGGTGTTCAAGACACTGGCCGCCGCGGCCGTACTGCGCGACCTCGACCGCGACGGCGAGTTCCTGGCCCGGCGCATCCACTACACCCAGGCCTACGTCGAGGCGTCGCAACACTCCCCCGTCACCAAGGACTACGTCGCGACCGGCATGACCGTCGGCGAACTGTGCGACGCCACCATCCGCTTCAGCGACAACACCGCCGGCAACCTGCTGCTGAAGGAGCTGGGCGGACCGACCGCGATCACGCGCTTCGCCCGCTCGACCGGTGACCGCGTCACCCGGCTGGACCGCTGGGAGCCCGCGCTCAACTCCGCGGAGCCGTGGCGCGTGACCGACACGACGAGCCCGCGCGCCATCGGGCTGACCTACGCCCGGCTGGTGCTCGGCGACGTGCTCGAGCCCCGGGACAGGGCCCGGCTCACGGACTGGCTGCTGCGCAACACCACGAGCGTGGAGAGGTTCCGCAAGGGTCTGCCGGCCGACTGGCAGCTCGCCGACAAGACGGGTGGCGGGCAGTACGGCAGCAACAACGACGTGGGCATCACCTGGCCGCCGGACGGTCCGCCGATCGTGATGTCGGTGCTGACCACGCAGCCGGAGGAGGACGCCGAGGGCGACAACCCGCTGGTGGCCGGCGTCGCCGCACTGCTGGCGGCGGAACTCGCCTAGCGTGGCCGCCGGCGGCAGGCCGTCTTGGGACCCCTGGCTGCCGACCGGCGCCCTCGGGGTCGCCGGTCTGCTCGCCCTGCCCTCCGCCGTGCCCAACCGGGTCGGGCGGCTGGGGAGCCAGCTGGAGACGTTCCTGCCGTGGCTGGGGGCGGCCGTGCCCGTGCTCGGCTGCCTCGCCCTCCTCGGACGGTCACGGGCGGGGCTTCTCGCCTGCCTGGCGCCCCTGGCCGTGTGGCTGTGGATGTTCGGCGGGATGTGGTTCTCCCGGACCCCCGGCCCGTACGACCTGACCGTCGTCCAGCACAACGTGGCCGACGACAACACCGACCCCGCCGGCACCGCCCGGGCCCTGCGCGCGACCCGCGCGGGGCTGGTGGCGGTGCAGGAGCTCACGCCAACGGCACGGCCCGTGTACGAGAACGTCCTGGGTGCCTCCCATCCGCATCGGGCGGTCCACGGCACGGTCGGGCTCTGGTCGGCGTATCCGCTGTCGGACGTGCGGCCCGTGGACATCCGGCCAGAGGGCTTCCCCGAGAGCTGGCGGCGCGGTCTGCGGGCCACGGTGTCCGCACCCGGCGGCAGGTTCGCGGTGTACGTGGTCCATCTGCCGTCGGTGCGGCTGGGCCTCACGGGCCTCGCCTCGGCGGCCCGGGACGAGAGCGCTGCCCTGCTCGGGGACCGGATCGGCGCCGACCCCGCCGGCCGGCTGCTGGTGGTGGGTGACCTCAACGGCACGGTGCGCGACCGTGGGCTCGGCCCGCTCACCTCCCGGTTGCACGCCCCGCCCGGGGGCTTCGCGTTCAGCTGGCCGGCCGGTCTGCCGGTGGCGAGGATCGACCAAGTGCTGGGCCGGGGGGTGAGGGTGACGGAGGTGTCGGCGCTGGAGGCGACCGGGAGCGACCACCTTCCGGTGCTGGGCCGCGTACTCCTGCGGTAGGGCAGGGATGCGCCGGGCCCGTCCGGGGGACACTCACGGTAAGGCGCAAGGCCGGCCTCGTCAGGGAGGTTCCCATGCCGCTCCGCTCCGGCAAGGTGCCACGGGACGCCGTGCACCATCCGCTGTTCGCCCGCTGCTACGCCCGGATCAGCGTGGCCGCCGAGACCCGGATGGGCATGGGCCCGCTACGCGGCAGACTGCTCGACGGGCTGTCGGGACGGGTGATCGAGATCGGCGCGGGCAACGGGCTGAACTTCGCGCACTACCCGGGCACCGTAGCGGAGGTCGTCGCGATCGAACCGGAGCGGCGGCTGCGGCACCTGGCCGTGGAGGCCGCTCTGCGGGCCGGGGTGCCGGTGGACGTGGTGCCGGGTGCGGCCGAGGCGCTGCCGGTCAAGAGCGAGGGCTTCGACGCGGCCGTGGTGTCGCTGGTGCTGTGCAGTGTGCGGGACGTGCCGCGGGCGCTCGCGGAGCTGCGGCGGGTGCTGCGGCCGGGCGGCGAGGTGCGGTTCTTCGAGCACGGCCGGGGTGGTGGCCGGGTGATGACCTTCACGCAGCAGGCGCTGGACCGCACGGTGTGGCCGGTGCCGAGCGGGGGCTGCCATGTGGCGCGGGAGCCGGTGCGGGCGCTGCGGGACGCCGGGTTCGAACTCGGCCCCTACCGGCAGGTGCTGATGCCGGCGGAGGGGCCGCAGCTGCCCACCTCGTACTGCGTACTCGGGACCGCCTGGCGCCCGGCCGGCGGGTGATCACAGGCTCCACTGACGCAGCTCCTGCTCGATGTCCCGTACGGAGGCCTCGCCGCTCTTGACCAACTGGGCGAGGTCGCGCACCTGCTCGGGCGAGGTGACGACCTTGACACCACCGGCGACGAGGTACGCGTAGGCGACGGCGGAGGCGAACAGGGCGTTGGAGCGTTCCAGCGCGGGAACGTGGATCAGGAGCTGGAGCAGGGCGGCGGCGCGGGCGTGCGGGCTGTCGTAGACGGGGACGTCGAACACGGCGGCCCGGTGGCGGGCGACGGCGGCGACGAGGGCTCCCCAGTCGGTGACCTGGGGGTCCCCGGGGGTCTTCTGCTCGGCGAGCATCAGCAGCCAGGCGAGGTCGATCTCGAGGTTGTCCAACGGTTCAGTGGCGACCTTCGCGCGTGCCCTCGCCGTCCTCCCCGGCTCTCGGCTTCGCTCGAGCGGGGGCACCCCCGTCGAACTCCTCGGCGAAGACGGTCTCGTACTGCTTCATGAAGTCCGCGGCGGCCTCCACGAAGGTGTGACCCACCTCGCCGGTGTCCTGTCTGACCAGCTCCTCGATGTAGCGGTTGACGCTCATCCCGCGGGCCAGGGCGCGTTCACGGGCGACGCGGGCGGTGCCCTCGTCGACGCGCACGTTCAGCTGGGTCTTCGCCATACCTCGAAGCTAGCGCCGAGGTGCTAGCACCGGCAAGGGCGGTGTCCGACCCGCGGAGGATACCGAGTGTGGGCCGGGTCACATTACCCTCGGGCAGGGTCGGGGGTCCTGACGTCCACCCAAGGAGGCGGCCTTGTCCACACCTGCTGCGGAGCACGCTCCCGGCCTCGCGCCGGCCGACGGGATCGCGGCCCGCGCCCGCGGTCTGACCAAGGCGTACGGCGCGGGCGAGACGGCCGTGCTCGCGCTCGACTCGGTGGACGTGGACGTCGTCCGGGGCCGGTTCACCGCGGTGATGGGCCCGTCGGGCTCCGGTAAGTCCACGCTGATGCACTGCCTGGCCGGGCTCGACACCGTCTCGGCCGGTCAGGTGTGGCTGGGTGACACGGAGATCACCGGGCTGAGGGAGCGTGAGCTGACGCGGCTGCGCCGGGACCGGATCGGGTTCATGTTCCAGTCGTTCAACCTCATCCCGACCCTGAACGCGCTGGAGAACATCACCCTGCCCATGGACATCGCGGGCCGCAAGCCCGACGGGACGTGGCTGGACCGGGTGATCGACACCCTGGGCCTGCGGGACCGGTTGGGGCACCGGCCCTCGCAGCTCTCCGGCGGGCAGCAGCAGCGCGTGGCCTGCGCGCGGGCGCTGGCCTCCCGGCCCGAGCTGATCTTCGCGGACGAACCGACCGGCAACCTCGACTCGCGCGCCGGCCTCGAGGTGCTCGGTTTCCTGCGCGAGGCGGTGGACCAGCTCGGGCAGACGGTCGTCATGGTGACCCACGACCCGGGCGCCGCCGCCCACTCGGACCTGGTGCTCTTCCTGGGGGACGGCCGGATCGTCGACGAGATGCGGCGCCCGACGGCGGAGGCGGTCCTGGAGCGGATGAAGAGGTTCGACGTGATCCGCACCCGCTCCGAGGACGCCGGCGCCCCGGTGTCGCCCGAGGAGAACTGAGTCCGTGCTCAAGGCGACCCTGCGGAGCTTCCTGGCGCACAAGGGGCGGCTGCTGCTCTCCGCGCTCGCCGTCCTGCTGTCCGTCGCGTTCGTCACGGGGAGTCTGATCTTCTCGGACACCGTCAGCCGCACGTTCGACCGGTTGTTCGCCTCCACCGCGGCCGATGTCACGGTCAGCCCGAAGAAGGACCTCGACGAGGCGCTGCCCTCGGGCCGGACGGCCACCTTGCCCGCCGCGCTCGCCGAACGGGTCCGGCAGGTCGACGGGGTCGCGGCGGCCCGCGCCGACGTGAAGGTGAACGGCCTCACGGTCGTGAACCAGGAGAACGAACCGGTGGGCCCGACCACCGGGGCACCGACGCTCGGCTACGCCTGGAACCCGAACGAACGCAGCCCCGTGCGACTGACCTCGGGCCACGCCCCGCGCGGACCCGCGCAGGCGCTGCTCGACTCCGAGACCGCCGGCCGCAGGAACGTGCACATCGGTGACACCCTCACGGTCATCGCTCCCCCCGGGTCGTTCCGGGTCCGGGTGGTCGGCATCGTCACGTTCACGACGACGAACCCCGGCTCCGCGCTGCTCTACTTCGACACCCCCACCGCCCAGTCGAAGCTGCTGGGCCGGGCGGGCACGGCCACGAGCATCTCGGTCGACGCGGGGCAGGGCGTGAGCGACGACCGGCTCAAACAGCGCGTTGCCGGCGCGCTCGGCGCGCACACCTACGACTTCAGGACGGCCGGCGAACAGGCCGAGTCGGATGTCGAGCAGCTGGGCGGGTTCCTCGACGTCATCAAGTACGTGATGCTCGGCTTCGCCGGCGTCGCCGTGCTGGTCGGCGTGTTCCTGATCGTCAACACCTTCTCCATGCTCATCGCCCAGCGCACCCGTGAGCTGGGCCTGCTGCGCGCGCTGGGCGCCGACCGCCGCCAGGTCCGCGCCTCGGTGCTCAGCGAGGCGCTGCTGCTCGGGCTGGTCGGCTCCACGCTGGGACTCGCCGCGGGCATCGGGCTGGCGGCCGGGCTGATCGGGCTGATGGGCCTGCTCGGCATGAACATCGACGCCGACGAGATGCAGATCGGCTGGGCGACCCCGGTGGCGGCGTACGTCGTCGGGCTGGGCGTCACCTTCGTCGCCGCGTACCTCCCGGCCCGGCGGGCCGCGGGCGTCTCGCCGATGGCCGCGCTCTCGGACGCCGAGGTGGCCGGGGTGGGCCGGCCGCTGCGGGTGCGTGCGGTGGCGGGCGCGATCGTCGGGGCGGCCGGTGCGGCGGCCCTCGCGGGCTGCGCGGTGTCCCGGCAGACGTCGTCGGCGGCGTCCCTGCTCGGCCTCGGCGTGGTGCTCACCCTGATCGCGACGGTCATCGCCGGGCCCCTGCTGGTGCGCCCGGTGATCCGGGTGCTCGGCGCGGCCTTCCCCGCGCTGTTCGGCCCGATCGGCCGGATGAGCCAGCGCAACGCCCTGCGCAACCCCCGCCGCACCGGAGCCACGGCGGCGGCCCTGATGGTGGGCATCGCCCTGGTCGGCGGGATGTCGGTGGCGAGCGAGTCGATGACCGCGTCGTTCGACCGGCAGATCGACACGACGCTCGGCGCCGACTTCGTCGTGCAGAACACCAACTTCCAGCCGTTCCCGCAGGAGGTCACCGACAAGGTGCGCCGCACCGACGGCGTGGGCCTGGTCGTGCGCGGGAGGTTCACACCGGTCGCGGTGCGCCTCCCGGACGGCGACCGCGTGGAGACCACGGCGGCGGGCTACGACCCGCGGCTGGACGAGGTCGCCGACATCACCTACGCGCGAGGGGACTCGGCGGCCGCGCTCGCACGCGGGCACCTGGCCATGGACCGGGACTTCGCACGCGACCACGGCGTCCGCGTGGGCAGCGTCCTCCCGGTGCGTTTCCCGGGCGGACGCTCGGCCGAACTGACGGTCGGCGCGCTCACCGACCAGGACGCCGCCGAGGGGTTCGGCACCCAGGGCGGGCTGTTCTTCGGGATGGACACCCTGGAGCGGTACGCGCCGGGCGGGCGGGACTCCGCGCTGTACGTCAACGCCGCCGCAGGCACGAGCGACGACGATCTGCGCGCGCACCTGGAGAAGACCCTGGATCCCTACCCGCAGGTGCAGGTACGGGACCTGGCCGACTACAAGCAGCTGGTCCATGACCAGATCGCCGTCCTGCTGTACCTCGTGTACGCCCTGCTCGGGCTGGCGATCATCATCGCGGTGCTGGGCGTGGTCAACACCCTGGCGCTCTCGGTCGTCGAACGCACCCGGGAGATCGGTCTGTTGCGGGCGATCGGGCTTGCCCGGCGTCAGCTGCGGCGGATGATCCGGCTGGAGTCGGTGGTGATCGCGGTGTTCGGCGCGGTCCTCGGGCTCGCACTGGGGCTGGTGTGGGGCGTGTGCATGCATGAGGTGCTGGCGCTCCAGGGCATGACGGCCCTGGCGATCCCGTGGCTCACGATCGTGCTGGTGGTGGCCGGCTCGGCGGTGGTCGGGGTCGTGGCGGCGCTGCTGCCGGCGTTGCGTGCGTCCCGCATGAACGTCCTCGCGGCCATCGCCCACGAGTGACGTCCGCATGCTGAAACGGTCTCCCGCCGGTCGGCGTGGGTGATGTGATCTTGGGATGACCGACTTGCGTATCCGGGCCGCGACGCCCGAGGACCTCGACGCCGTGCTGGCCTTCTGGAAAGTGGCCGCCGAGGGCACGAGCATCAGCGACGACCGCGGTGGGGTGGAGCGGCTCGTCGCCCGTGATCCCGAGGCGCTGATCCTGGCCGACCGCGGGGGCGAACTGGCGGGCACGGTGATCGCCGGGTTCGACGGCTGGCGCTGCCATCTGTACCGGCTGGCCGTGCACCCGGACCACCGCCGCCAGGGCGTCGCGACCGCGCTGCTCGCCGCCGCGGAGGAGCGCTTCGTACGGCTCGGCGGGCGCCGCGCGGACGCGATGGTGCTCACGCGCAACGAGATCGCGCACCGGACGTGGGGTGCCGCCGGATACGGGGCAGAGGAGCAGTGGCGACGCTGGGTGAAGCCGCTCACCGGGTAGGCGCGGCCGCGAGGCCGTGATCGCAGCCGGAGGCGGACTTTGCCCATCCTTTACTCTTGAATGGCCACTCGGTCCGGCATGAAAGGTTGTGAGCCTCCGCCCATGGGCGAGCCTCCCCGTGCGCGACACCGCGCGTTCCGCCCCGTCCTGGAGAACCATGGAACGGGGGTGAACCGATGACCGAAGTGCTCCTCCTCCTGGCGGCGATCGCGCTCTCGCTGGCCTGCGGCGCCTTCGTGGCAGCCGAGTTCTCCCTCACCACGGTCGAGCGCGCCGAGCTGGAGCGGGCCGCCGAGCGCGGCGAGCGGGGTGCGCAGGGAGCGCTGAAGGCCGTACGGAGTCTGACGTTCCAGCTCTCCGGGGCGCAGCTCGGCATCACCGTCACGAACCTGGTGGTCGGCATGCTCGCCGAGCCGTCGATCGCCGCCCTGATCGCCGGGCCGCTGGAGGACCTCGGCGTCTCGCGCTCGGCGTCGCACAGCATCGCGCTGGTGATCGGCACCGCCTTGTCCACGGTGTTCCTGATGGTCGTCGGCGAGCTGGTGCCCAAGAACTGGGCGATCTCCTCGCCGCTGGCCGTCGCCAAGACCGTGGGCAACGCCCAGCGCTGGTTCAGCGCCGCGTTCCGGCCGTTCATCACCCACCTCAACAACACGGCGAACCGGGTCGTACGGCGGATCGGTGTCGAGCCCGCCGAGGAGCTCGCCTCGGCGCGCGGGCCGCAGGAGCTGGCCGCCCTCGCCCGGCACTCCGCCAAGGAGGGCGCCCTGGAGGCCGACACCGCCGAGCTGTTCGTGCGCACGCTGAACCTCGCCGACCTGACCGCGGAGAACGTGATGACGCCCCGGGTGCAGGTCGTCGCGCTGGAGGTGCAGGCCACCCTGGAGGACGTCGCCAACGCGACCCGGGCGACCGGCCTGTCCCGGTTCCCGGTCTACCGCGGAACCCTCGACTCGGTCGTCGGGACGGCCCACGTCAAGGACGTGCTGGCGGTACCGGCCGAGCGCCGGACCCGGATCTACGTCTCCGAGCTGATGCGCGAACCCCTGCTGGTCCCGGAGAGCCTCACCGTCGACCGGCTCCTGGACCGGCTCTCCGGCAAGCGCACCATGGCCGTCGTCATCGACGAGTACGGCGGCACGGCGGGCGTGGCCACGCTGGAGGACATCGTCGAGGAGGTCGTCGGCGAGGTGCACGACGAGCACGACCCGCACGAGACGCCCGACCTGGCCGCGGCCGGCACCGACGAGTCCGGTCACGCGCTGTACTCGGCGGACGGCTCGGCCCGCGTGGACCACCTGGAACGGGTCGGGCTGCGCGCGCCGGAGGGGCCCTACGAGACGCTCGCCGGGCTGGTGGCGACAGTGCTCGGCCGGATACCGGCCGCCGGTGACACCCTCGAGGTCGCCGGCTGGCACCTGGAGGTCCTGGACGCGACGGGACGCCGGGCGGCCCGCGTCCGGCTGCGCGCCCCCCTCGACGACCACAAGCCCGACGAGAAGGGGGTGGAGCTGTGACCGCCGTCCAGCTGCTGATCGGACTGGCGACACTCGTCGTCAACGCCTTCTTCGTCGGTGCCGAGTTCGCTTTGATCTCCGTACGCCGCAGCCAGATCGAGCCCTACGCCGACCAGGGCGACCGGCGCGCGAAGAGCGTTCTGTGGGGCCTGGAGCACGTGTCCGCGCTGATGGCGGCCGCCCAGCTCGGCATCACGCTGTGCACGCTGGTGCTGGGCGTGGTGGCCGAGCCCGCGATCGCGCATCTGCTGGAGCCGGTGTTCCACGCGGTGGGCGTGCCCGAGGGCGCGGGGCACGCGGTGTCCTTCGTGATCGCGCTGTCCCTCGCCACCTACCTGCACATGCTGCTCGGTGAGATGGTGCCGAAGAACATCGCGCTCGCCGAGCCGGTGCGCAGCGCGCTGGCGCTCGGACCGCCCCTGGTCGCGCTGTCCCGCGCCCTGCGCCCTGTGATCTTCACGGTGAACGCCTTCGCCAACACGCTGCTGAAGCTGCTGCGGGTGGAGGCCCGGGAGGAGGTCGCCGCCTCCTACTCGGACGCGGAGATAGCGCAGATCGTGAAGGACTCCAGCGAGGCCGGCCTGATCGACGACCGTGCCCAGGAGCGGCTGCGCGACGCGCTGGAACTGGGCCGCCGCCCGGTGCGGGACGTGGTGCTGCCGCTGGAACGCGTGGTGTACGCGAGTGTGGGTGTCACCCCGGAGGAGCTGGAGCGGCTGTCGGCGGAGTCCGGGTTCTCCCGCTTCCCCGTGGTGGACGAGGGGCGGCGGATCGTCGGCTATCTGCATGTGAAGGACGCGCTGGACGCCCTCGGGCGTGACGTGCCCTTCCGCCTGCGGGACATGCGCCCCATCGCCCGCGTGCGGGAGCACACGCCGCTGGACGACGTCCTCACGGCCATGCGGGGCAGCCGTACGCATCTCGCGGCGGTCCTCGGGGCGGACGGACGGCTGGCCGGACTGGTGACCATGGAGGACGTCCTGCGGGAGCTGTTCGGTCAGCGCGCCTGAGGAGGCGGGTGCGGAGGGCCCGACCGACTGCTGGGTATGTGCACGGGATACCATTTCCGTCGCCATGCAGACGAACCCCACCCACAGCAGCCTGGTCGCCCTCGGCGACTCCTTCACCGAGGGCATGTCGGACCTGATGCCCGACGGCACCTACCGAGGCTGGGCCGACCTGCTCGCCACCCGGATGGCGGCCCGTACGCCCGGCTTCCGGTACGCCAACCTCGCGGTGCGCGGCAAGCTGATCCAGCAGATCGTCGACGAACAGGTCGACGTCGCGGCGGCCATGGGAGCCGACGTGATCACCCTGGTCGGCGGGCTCAACGACACACTGCGGCCCAAGTGCGACATGGGCCGCGTCCGCGGGCTCCTGGAGGAGGCCGTGGAGAAGCTGGCCCCCGCGTGCCGGCAGCTCGTCCTGATGCGCAGCCCGGCGCGGCAGGGCCCGGTCCAGGCGCGGTTCCGGCCCCGCATGGAGGAGCTGTTCGCCTGCATCGACGAGCTGGCCGCCCGGCACGGCGCACTCGTCGTCGACCTGTACGGCGCGCCCTCCCTGAGCGATCCGCGGATGTGGGACGTGGACCGGCTGCATCTGACGGCCGAGGGCCACCGCCGGGTCGCGGAGGCGGTCTGGCAGACGCTGGGCCACGACCCCGAGGACGCCGAGTGGCACACGCCGATGCCGGCGACGCTGCCGCCGGGCTGGGCCATGCGGCGCGTGGCGGACGCGCGGTTCGCCCGGCAGCACCTGCTCCCGTGGATAGGCCGCCGCCTGACGGGCCGCTCGTCGGGTGACGGACTGCCCCCGAAGCGGCCGGAGCTGCTGCCGTACCAGGACCCGGCGTAGCCGCAGGTGGATGCGCCCTGGACGCTCTCGTAGGTTCCGACAAAGACACCCGCGGCGCTGGCCTGCAGGAATCGCCAGTAGAATCCGTACACGTGACTTCTGCGCCCGCCAAGCCCCGCATCCCGAACGTCCTCGCCGGACGCTACGCCTCCGCCGAGCTCGCCACGCTCTGGTCGCCCGAGCAGAAGGTGAAGCTGGAGCGGCAGCTCTGGCTCGCCGTGCTGCGGGCCCAGAAGGACCTCGGCATCGAGGTGCCGGACGCGGCGCTCGCCGACTACGAGCGCGTCCTCGACACCGTCGACCTGGCCTCCATCGCCGAGCGCGAGAAGGTCACGCGGCACGACGTGAAGGCGCGGATCGAGGAGTTCAACGACCTCGCCGGGCACGAGCACGTGCACAAGGGCATGACGTCCCGCGACCTCACCGAGAACGTCGAGCAGCTGCAGATCCGCCTGTCGCTGGAGCTGGTCCGCGACCGCGCGGTCGCCGTCCTCGCCCGTCTCGGCAAGCTGGCCGGCGAGTACGGCGAGCTGGTCATGGCCGGCCGCTCGCACAACGTCGCCGCCCAGGCCACCACCCTCGGCAAGCGCTTCGCCACCGCCACCGACGAGCTGCTCGTCGCCCACGCCCGTATCGAGGAGCTGCTGAGCCGCTACCCGCTGCGCGGCATCAAGGGCCCGGTCGGCACCGCCCAGGACATGCTGGACCTGCTGGGCGGGGACGCCGCGAAGCTCGCGGACCTGGAACAGCGGATCGCCACGCACCTTGGCTTCTCGCAGGCCTTCACCTCGGTCGGCCAGGTCTACCCGCGCTCGCTGGACTACGAGGTCGTCACCGCGCTGGTGCAGCTGGCGGCGGCCCCGTCGTCACTGGCCAAGACGATCCGGCTGATGGCGGGGCACGAGCTGGTCACCGAGGGCTTCAAGCCCGGCCAGGTCGGCTCCTCGGCGATGCCGCACAAGATGAACACCCGCTCCTGCGAGCGTGTCAACGGCCTGATGGTGATCCTGCGCGGTTACGCCTCGATGACCGGCGAGCTGGCGGGCGACCAGTGGAACGAGGGCGACGTGTCCTGCTCCGTGGTGCGCCGGGTCGCCCTGCCGGACGCGTTCTTCGCGCTGGACGGTCTGCTGGAGACGTTCCTGACGGTGCTCGACGAGTTCGGCGCGTTCCCGGCGGTCGTCGCCCGTGAGCTGGACCGCTACCTGCCGTTCCTCGCCACCACCAAGGTGCTCATGGGCGCCGTGCGCGCGGGCGTGGGCCGGGAGCTCGCGCACGAGGCGATCAAGGAGAACGCCGTCGCCTCCGCGCTCGCCATGCGTGAGCAGGGCGCCGAGCGCAACGAGCTGCTCGACAAGCTGGCCGCCGATACGCGCATTCCGCTGGACCGGGACCAGCTGGACGCGCTGATGGCCGACAAGCTGTCCTTCACCGGTGCCGCGGGCGACCAGGTCGCCGCCGTCGTCGCCCGGGTCGAGGAGATCGTGAAGCAGCACCCCCAGGCCGCGGGCTACACGCCCGGCGCGATCCTCTGACGCGCCGCTCGCGATGGCGCGTTTCACGCCCGAGGAGCTTCAGGCCGCCCGCGACCGCGTCGTGCCCGACGTGGTCGCGGAGGGCCTGCACGTCCTCTTCTGCGGTATCAACCCCGGCCTGATGACGGCCGCGACGGGCCATCACTTCGCCCGGCCGGGCAACCGCTTCTGGCCGGTGCTCCACCGGTCCGGTTTCACACCGAGGCTGCTGAAGCCTTCCGAGCAGCAGGAGTTGCTGTCGTACGGGCTCGGCATCACCAATGTCGTGGCGCGGGCCTCCGCGCGGGCGGACGAGCTGAGCGCCGAGGAGTACCGGGAGGGCGGGCGGCTGCTCGCGGCGAAGGTGGCACGGCTGCGGCCGCGCTGGCTGGCCGTGGTCGGCGTGACCGCGTACCGCGCCGCGTTCGACGACCGCAAGGCGCGAGTGGGGCCGCAGGCTCGGACGATCGGTGAAACGCGCGTGTGGGTGCTGCCCAATCCGAGCGGGCTGAACGCGCACTGGACGGTCGACACCATGGCCGAGGAGTTCGGCCGGCTGCGGGAGGCCGCCGGGGACTGATCCGCTACGGCGGGTCCGTCTCCGTGACCAGGGCCAGCAGCTGGACCTCCCGCGAGGCGTCCCGGTCCGCGACCGCCACGGCGACCCAGCGGCCCGTGCCCTCCACCTCCCACAGGTGGGCGACGCCGGCCCGCGCGCTCAACTCGGCCCACGGCCGGGGTATGTCCTCCCGCTCGGTGCGCAGCAGCACGGTCTGCAGGTTGTAGGGGTCCGCGTCGCCCCAGCGGGAGGCGAGGAGTTCGTAGACGGCGTCCCGGTCCTTCTCGAACTGGTCGATCGTCACCGCCCGGGCCCCCGGGTCGCCGCCGGTCCCGGCCTCTAACACCGCGAGGTGGTGACCGGGGCCCGAGACACCGACGTCCGACGGGCCGTGCTCCGCCGGATAGGGGCGGTAGCACAGCTCGTCGATGAGGGCGATGTGCTGTGCGATGTTCATGGGTCCAGTAAACCCGCCGCCACTGACACTTGGCGGGGCATCAACCGGCCCGCCGTCAGGCGTCCCTGCGCCGTAGGCTCCAGGCGCCCGCCAGCAGGGCGGCGGCCGTCCAGAGCGCGGTCACCGCGAGCCCCGACCAGGGGCCGAGGGTGCCGTCGTACGTCTCCCGGAGGACCAACTGCCCGGCCTTGTCGGGCAGGAAGTCGGCGACGGTGCCCGTCGCGTCGCCGATCACGAACGACACGACGAGGATGAACGGCACCAGCAGGGAGAGGGTGGCCACGCCACTGCGGAGCAGGGCGGCGATCCCCGCGGCGAACAGGGCCATCAGCATCAGGTAGACACCACAGCCCACGACACCGCGCACCTGCTCGCCGGCGCTGAGCCCGTCGGCCGCCGCGCCGAGCCCCGCCCGTCCGGCGAGGAGGGCGGAGAGGGCCGTGACCAGCCCCACCAGGAGCGCCGGCAGGGCGACGACGGCCGCCTTGGCCGCGAACCACCGGCCGCGCCGCGGCACCGCGGCCAGGGAGAGCCGCAACGCGCCCTGATGGAACTCCGACGACACGGCCACGGCACCGAAGGTGATGACCGCGATCTGGCCCGGAATGACGCCGGACAGGGCCGTGAACAGCGGATCGAACCCCGGGTCCGAGGCATCGGAGGCTCCGGCGATCGCGGAGAACGCCGTGGTCACGGCGAGCAGGGCCAGCAGTGCTCCGGGGAGCGAGCGCAGCGTGCGGACCTTCAGCCACTCGGAGCGCAGTACGGGCGTGAATTCCATGGTCAGGCCTCCTGGGGCTGTGCGGTGAACTCGGCCTCGGCCCCGGTGAGGTCGAAGTAGGCCTGCTCCAAGGTGCCCTCCTCGGCGGCCAGTTCCAGGACCGGCACACCCGAGGCCGAGGTGATGCGGCCGATGTCGTCCACGCGCGCGTCGCACACGGTCCAGTACCCGTCGGCGTGTTCCTCGGCGGCGTGGCCGTGCCGGGCGAGGGCCGTCGTGAGGGCGCCTGGGTCGGTCGTGCGGATGCGGACGCGGGGCTGCACGCGTGCGTGGATGAAGTCCCGCATCGGGGTGTCGGCGAGGAGCCGGCCCCGGCCGAGGACGACCAGGTGGTCGGCGAAGGAGGCGGTCTCGTTCATCAGGTGGCTGGAGACCAGGACCGTGCGGCCCTCTCCCGCGAGGCGGCGCAGCAACCGCCGTATCCACACGATGCCTTCGGGGTCGAGGCCGTTGGACGGCTCGTCCAGCATGACTACCTCGGGATCGCCCAGCAGGGCGGCGGCGATGCCGAGCCGCTGGCGCATGCCCAGCGAGTACGTCCGTACCCGGCGCCGGGCCACCGACGCCAGGCCCGCCTCCTCCAGGACCTCGTCGACCCGCGCGTCCGGGATGCGGTTGCTCGCCGCCAGGACGCGGAGATGGTCGCGGGCGGTGCGGGAGCCGTGCGCGGCCTGCGCGTCGAGCAGGGCGCCCACGTGGCGCAGGGGTTCGCGGAGCGCCGGGTAGGGCCGGCCGCCGACCGTGGCGGACCCGGCGGTCGGCCGGTCGAGGCCGAGCACCAGCCGCATGGTGGTGGATTTCCCCGCGCCGTTCGGGCCGAGGAAGCCGGTGACGCGGCCGGGCAGCACACGGAACGTGAGCCGGTCCACGGCTCGCCGGTCGCCGAACTCCTTGGTGAGGTCCTGCACGTCGATGCTGGTCATGGCAGCAGCCTCGCGGCCGGACCGGGGTGCGGTCCTCCCCCGGCGGTGGAGATCGTCTCCCCCCTGTGGGGGAGGCCCGTCGCCGGTTGCCGCTGGCACGATGGCGTGATGGTCCTGGTCCGCATGCTGCGCCCGTTCACCCGGGTGGTGACGTACACGCGATGGCTTCATCTCTCCATGGCCATCGTGTGGCCGTCCCTGTGGCTGTTCGTCGACGAGGCGTGGTGGACCGTGGGCACCGCGACCGTGCTGCTCGGCCTCGCGGGCCTGGTCCCGGCCATGCGGGTCGTGGAGGGGTTCCAGGCCAGGTTGCTGCTGACCGGGCGTCGGGACAGGGGCGCGAGCGAGGAGATCGTCGTCACCCCCTCGGCCACGTGGGGCGACCGTGGACGGACGGTGGTCTGGCTCCAGACGAGGCTGGTCCTCGGCGCCCTGGCGTCGCATCTCGCCGTCCAGCTTCTCCTCCTCACGGTGGACCTGGTGTCGACGGCACTGGGCGGCGGGCGCGCCGGCGGCGCCTGGCTGCCCGTCGAGGGCCGGCACTGGTGGCACGCCCTGCTCGTCCCCGTGCCCGTGGTCCTGGCTGCCGCGGTCGTGGTCGGTTCGGGAAACCTCATCACCCGCATCGCCCTGCGTCTGCTCGGCCCGTCCCACTCGGAGCGGCTGGCCGCGCTGGAGGAGCGTACGGACCAGCTCCTGGAACGCACGCGGATCGCCCGCGAGTTGCACGACTCCATCGGACACGCGCTCACGGTCGCCGTCGTGCAGGCGGGCGCCGCCCGGGCGGCGGGTGATCCGGCCTTCACCGACCGGGCGCTGGTCGCCATAGAGGAGACCGGCCGGGCCGCCCTGGAGGATCTGGAGCGGGTGCTCGGCGTCCTGCGCGAGTCGGGGAAACCGGTGAGCGGGCGGCCGACGCTGGCGGACGCGGACCGGCTGCTGGAGTCGGCCCGCGCCTCCGGGGCGAAGGTCGACGCCGAGGTGACAGGCCCGGTGGAGACGGTGCCCGGGCCGGTGTCCCGGGAGGGCTACCGGATCCTCCAGGAGTCGCTGACCAATGTCCTGCGGCACGCGGGCGCGGTCCCGGTGCGCGTCCGCGTCCAGGTGACCGGCGCGACCGTGCTCCTCGCGATACGCAATCCCCTGCCGGCCGGGGCGACCGGCTCCGGACGCGGCAGCGGCCTGCGCGGGATGCGCGAGCGTGCGGCCCTGCTCGGCGGACGCGCGCGGACCGGCCCCGACGAAGGTGACTGGCAGGTCCATGTCGAACTGCCGTTGAGTTGATCTAGGCTGACCGGATGCCGGTCACCGTTCTCCTCGTCGACGACGAACCCCTCGTGCGCGCGGGTCTGCGGGCCGTGCTGGAGGCACAGCCGGACATCGAGGTCGTCGGGGAGGCCGCCGACGGTGCGGCGGTGATCCCGCTCGTGCGGCGGCTGCGGCCGGACGTGGTCGCCATGGATGTGCGGATGCCGCTGCTGGACGGCATCGAGGCCACCCGGGCGCTGCTGCGGACGGTCGACGATCCGCCCCGGATCCTCGTGGTGACGACCTTCGAGAACGACGAGTACGTGTACGAGGCGCTGCGGGCGGGCGCCGACGGGTTCCTGCTCAAGCGGGCCCGGCCCGCCGAGATCGTGCACGCGGTGCGGCTGATCGCCGAGGGCGAGTCGCTGCTGTTCCCGGCCTCGGTGCGGCAGCTCGCCGCCGAGTACGGCGACACCGGCGGGAACCGTGCGGCCCGGGCCGTGCTGGAGCGGGCCCGGCTGACCGAGCGGGAGGCCGAGGTGCTGCGGCTGATGGCGCGGGGCCTGTCGAACGCGGAGATCGCCGCCCGGCTGGTCGTGGGAACCGAGACCGTGAAGTCGCATGTCAGCTCGGTGCTGGCCAAATTGGGGGCGCGGGACCGCACCCAGGCGGTGATCGCGGCGTACGAGTCGGGATTCGTGGCGCCGGGCTGATCGCGAGCGGGCGGAGGCCTGCCCCTCGCCGGGGTGCGCGGTACCGAAGTACGATCCGGCCAACACGCGCACGACCTGGGAGGACGGACGGTGGGGCGGCTGACCGGCGGGGATCCCTCGCTGCTGCGAAGGATCAACTCCGCGGTGGTGCTGCACGCGCTGCGTGCCACGGACTGCGCGACGCTGACCGAGATCACCCGGGTGACAGGGCTGTCCCGGCCGACCGTCGAGGGTGTCGTCGAAGGGCTCATCGAGGCCGGCCTCGTCGTCGAGAAGGCGGCCGAGGAGGGTGCAGCTCGGCGGCAGGGGCGTCCGGCGCGGCGGTTCCGGTTCCGGGCTGAGGCCGGGCATCTGCTGGGGCTGGAGATCGGGGCGCACCGGGTGGCGGCGCTGCTGTCCGACCTGGACGGCCGGGTGATCGGCGCCCAGGCGAAGGACGTGCCCGAGACGGCCGGGGCCGACGAGCGGCTGGAGCGGCTGCGCGGGGCGGTCGCCGAGCTGCTGCGACGGGCCGGGGTCGCCCGCGGCTCGCTGCGGGCCGTGGGCGTGGCGACGCCCGGGATCGTCGAGGCCGACGGCACGGTGCGGCTGGGCACGGCGCTGCCCGGGTGGACGGGGCTGCGGCTGGGTGAGCGGCTGAGCCGGTCGTTCACGTGCCCGGTCCTGGTCGAGAACGACGCCAATGCCGCTGCGGTGGCCGAGCACTGGAAGGGCGCGGCCACCGAGTCGGACGACGTGGTCTTCGTGCTGGCGGGGCTCAGCCCGGGCGCCGGTTCGCTGATCGGGGGGCGGCTGCACCGCGGCTACGGCGGGGCGGCCGGCGAGATCGGGGCGCTGCATCTGCTGGGCCGCGGGGTGACGCCCGAAACGCTCCTGTCGACCACGGACGAACCTCTGCATCCTCTCGACGAGCAGGCGGTCGCCACGGTCTTCGCCCGGGCCCGCGAGGGCGACCAGCGCGCCCGCGCCGCCGTCGACCGCTTCATCCAGCGCCTGGTTCACGACGTGGCGGCCCTCGTCCTCGCCCTGGACCCGGAGCTGGTCGTGATCGGCGGCTGGGCGGCGGGCCTGGACGGCGTCCTGACCCCCCTGCGCGAGGAACTCGCCCGCTACTGCCTGCGCCCCCCGGAGGTCACCCTCTCGGGCCTGGGCGACGCAGCCGTGGCGACAGGCGCCCTACGCCTGGCCTTGGACCACGTGGAGGAGCAGCTCTTCGCCGTGGAACGTCCCTGAGCGACAACGCCCTCAGGACGCCTGCTTCTGAAGCCCGGCGTGGATCTCCACACCCCCCGGATCACCGAAGGTGAGACGGCACGTGTCAGCACGATAGGTCGCCACGGACAGCGCCGCCGTACGCCCCAGGGCGATGAAACGGGTCGTGACGACAAGGACCGGCGCCCCCGGCAGCCGGTCCAGCTCCTTCGCCTCGTCGGCCCCGGCGGAGCCGAGCTCCACCGCGTTCTCCTGCCGCTCCAGCTCCAGCCGCTGCAGTTCCCGCAGCACCGCACGCGCGTGTGCCGCTCCGGACGGCGCGTCGATGCCGGAGAGCTCGGGCACCGAGGGCTGGGGAATGTACAGCAGCTCCGCGGCCACCTGCCGGCCGTGCGACACGCGGGAGCGCCGCACGATGTGCACGGGCTCGTCCCGGGCGGTCTCCAGAGCGTCGGCGACACTCGCCGGCGGCACGGCCGCCGTGCAGTCGGCGGGCTGCCAGGCGTCCTCGGGGCCGCCCGGCCAGGTGTGCGGGCCGGTGCCGAGGGAGACGCCCATGCGGGGCGGCGCGACGGTCGTACCGACACCGCGGCGCCGCTGCAGCCTTCCTTCGAGTTCGAGTCGTTCCAGGGCCTGGCGGAGCGTGGCGCGGGCGACTCCGAAGCGGGCCGCGAGGTCGCGCTCGTTGGGCAGGATCTCGCCCACGGAGAACTCCGAGTCGAGCGCCTCGCTGAGCACGGTCTTGAGATGCCAGTACTTCGGTTCCTGCACCGATTCCAGCTGCGTGGTCCCCACCCTGTCCTCCGCATTCGCCGTGGTCGGCAGCGTTTAGCGCCCTTGTTTATTAAAGGTTGTTGCACTTCTCTGCGACCATAGGGCGGCCCTGATTCTTGGTCAAGACCAATGGCCGGGAACGTTCACGGGGCGTTCATGAAGGGTCGTGGAACGGACCCTCGGCGCGGCTAACCGGCAGCCAGGGACCGCAACTTGTCGGGATTGCGGATGATGTAGACGGACTGGACGCGGCCGTCGGCGACATCGACCTGGAAGACGGAGTCGGGCCTGCCGTCGGAGAGGATCAGCGCGGCCGGGCCGCCGTTGAGCTCCAGGAAGCGCACGGACAGGCCGGGCAGGCCCTTCTGCGCGGCGCCGACGAGGAAGCGGCCCACCTTGTCCGCGGTCTGCAGGACCCGCAGCGGCGCCCGGGACTTGCCGCCGCTGTCGCCGACGAGCCGGACCTCCGGGGCGAGCAGCGCCATCAGGCCGTCGAGGTCGCCACCGGCCGCCGCGGCGAGGAACCGCTCGGTGAGGTCGCGGCGCTCGGCGGGGTCGACCTCGTGGCGCGGGCGTCGCTCCTCGACGTGCTTGCGGGCCCGCCCGGCCAGCCGGCGTACCGCCGGTTCACCGCGGTCGAGCATGGTGGCGATGTCGGCGTAGGAGAAGCCGAAGGCCTCGCGCAGCACGAACACGGCCCGCTCCAGCGGTGACAGCGACTCCAGCACGACGAGCACGGCGAGGGAGACGGAGTCGGCGAGCACGGCACGCTCGGCGGTGTCCGGAGCGGTGTCGCCGAAGTCGGTGGCGTACGGCTCGGGCAGCCAGGGGCCGACGTACGTCTCGCCCCTGGCCTTGATCCGGCGGAGCCGGTCGATGGCGAGGCGGGTCGTGATCCGCACGAGGTAGCCACGCGGTTCGCGCACGTCGCCGCGGTCGCTGCCGGACCAGCGCAGCCAGGCCTCCTGGACCACGTCCTCCGCGTCGGCCACGCGCCCCAGCATCCGGTAGGCGACGCCCAGCAGGACGGGGCGGTGTGCTTCGAAGACGTCGGTCGCGGTCTCGGTGGTCACGGCTCCATCCCAGCCCACCGCTGCGGCCCTGTCCAGGCGGAATCGCCCCTTCCCGGACAGAATGGCCGACAGGACGCCGGTGATCGGCGTTACGGCTGCGGAGGTGGCGATGCGGTACGGGGTGCTGGGCACGGGACAGGTCGGGCGCACGCTCGGCGGGCGGCTGGTGGAGCTGGGGCACGAGGTGCGGCTCGGCTCGCGTACGCCGGACAACACGGCCGCCGCGCAGTGGGCCGCCGCCGCGGGCCCCCGGGCGGGCGCGGGGACATTCGCTCAGGCGGCGGAGTTCGGGGAGGTCGTGGTCAACGCCGTCGGCGGGCGGGTGGCACTGGCCGCGCTGGAGGCGGCGGGCGCGGAGAACATCGACGGCAAGGTCGTCGTGGACGTGTCGAACCCGCTGGCTTTCGAGGAAGGCGAGCTGCGGCTGTCCCCCGTCGAGTCGGACAGCGTGGGCGAGCAGATCCAGAGGGCCTTTCCGCACGCGCGCGTGGTGAAGTCGCTCAACACGGTCAACTGCCGGGTGATGGTGGATCCGGGCAGCGTGCCGGGCGGGCACAACGTCTTCGTCTGCGGGGACGACCCGGGCGCCAGGGAGCAGGTCACGGCGCTGCTCGGGGAGTTCGGCTGGCCGGCGGAGCGGGTGCTGGACCTCGGCGGCATCCGGGCGGCCCGCGCCGTGGAGATGTGGCTGCCCCTGTGGGTCGGCCTGTTCCAGAAGTTCGGGCACGGCGAGTTCAACCTGGAGGTGCGACGGTCGCGTTGAACGGGCCGACGCCGCGAAGGTCGCGTCACCATGGGGCTACCCGCGGGTAGCAATTGCTGACAAGCTGTCTACGCCGTCCGTCAGCGAGTACAGCCGAGGAGCACCCCATGTCCGCCACCGTCTCCTTCGAAGTCGCCTCCGCGCAGGGCGAGCAGAGCGTGACCCTGTCCTACACGCGCCGGGGCAGCGGCGAACCGCTGCTCCTGCTGCACGGCATCGGCCACCACCGGCAGGTGTGGGACCCGGTGATCCCGGCGCTTGCGGCCGAACGCGACGTGATCGCCGTGGACCTGCCGGGCTGCGGTGAGTCGCCGGCGCTCCCGGACGGCATGGCGCACGATCTGCCCACGATGAGCACGGTCCTGACGGCTTTCTTCGGGGCGCTGGAGATCGACCGGCCGCACGTGGCAGGCAACTCGCTGGGCGGTCTGCTGGCGCTGGACCTGGCCCGGGCGCAGCTCGTCCGCTCCGTCACCGCCCTGTCCCCCGCCGGGTTCTGGAACGAGGCAGAGCGCCGCTACGCCTTCACCGTGCTGACGGCGATGCGGCAGATCGCCCGGCGCATGCCGCCGCCCCTGGTGCAGCGGCTGGCCCGTCCGGCCCTCGGCCGCACCCTGCTGACGAGCACCATCTACGCCCGCCCGGGTCGCCGTTCACCGGAGGCCGTGGTCGCCGAGACGCTCGCCCTGGCCCGCGCCCAGGGGTTCTCCGAGACGCTGCGCTCCGGCCGGACGGTGCAGTTCACCGACGACATCGTGGGGACGCCGGTCACCGTGGCGTGGGGCAACCGGGACCGGCTGCTCATCCCCCGCCAGGGCGTGCGCGCCAAGGGCGTCATACCCGGGGCCCGGCTGGTGCGGCTGCCCGGTTGCGGCCACGTCCCGATGAACGACGATCCGGCGCTGGTGGCCCGGGTGGTGCTCGACGGCAGCCGCTGACCCGCGGGGAGGACCGCGGAGCCTCTAAGGTCTCCCCTCATGAGACCGACGCGGAGCGACCCGGGCGAAGGTGCGGCGTCCGCCGCCTGGGAGCTGCTGCTCCCGGCCGCTTCGGCCCCGGCCCGCACACGTGGCCGGTCCCTGCAGGCGGCACTGCGCGAGGCGGTCCGCTCGGGCCGCCTCGCGCCGGGCACCCGGCTGCCGTCGAGCCGGGACCTCGCGGCGGACCTGGGGGTGTCACGCGGGCTGGTCACGGAGACGTACGAGCAGCTGACGGCCGAGGGATACCTGCGCAGCGGCCGGGGCGCCGGAACGTGGGTGGGCGCGGCCGTACGGGCCGCGCCGCCGCGGGCGCACGATCTCGCTCCGCGCTCGCCCGATGCCGTGGCGGACTTCGTGCCCGGGACGCCGGACCTCGCGCTGTTCCCGCGCGCGGCCTGGGCCGCCGCGCAGCGCGCCGTGCTCGCGGAACTGCCGCACCAGGAGCTGGGTTACCCCGATCCGCGCGGGCTGCCGAGGCTGCGTACCGCGCTGGCCGAACTGCTCGCCAGGCGACGGGGCGTGGTGGCGGACCCCGAGCGCATCGTGATCGTCTCGGGCGTGGCCCAGGCGACGGCCTTGCTCGGCTTCGCCCTGCACGCGCGCGGGGTGCGCGCCGTCGGGGTGGAGGACCCGGGCAGTCCCCAGCACGACGCGCTCTACGCGTCGGCCGGGGTCGACGCCGTGCCGTTGCCGCTCGACGACGAGGGTGTCTCCCTGGAGCCGCTGCGGGCGTCCGGCGTACGGGCGGTGGTGACGACCCCGGCCCACCAGTTCCCCACCGGCATCGCCTGTTCGGCCCGGCGGCGCACCGAACTGCTGGACTGGGCGCGGTCCGTGGACGGCATCGTCCTCGAGGACGACTACGACGGTGACTTCCGCTACGACCGTGCCCCCGTGGGGGCGCTCCAGGGCCTCGACCCGGACCACGTGGCCTACACGGGCTCGGTCAGCAAGTCCCTCGCGCCGGGCCTGCGGCTGGGCTGGCTGCTGGTGCCGGAGTCCTGGACGGAGGAGATCGTCGAACGCAAGCGCACGATGGATCTCGGCCACCCGGCCCTCGACCAGGCCGTGTTCGCCCGCTTCCTGGAGCGCGGCGACTACGACCGTCAGCTGCGCCGCTGCCAGCGCGCCTACCGCGAACGGCGTGACGCGCTGGTCTCGGCCCTGGACGCCCGCTTCCCCGGCGCGGAGGTGTCCGGGATCGCCGCGGGCCTGCACGTGATCGCCACTCTGCCTCAGCGATACGGGCCCGAGGAGCGGTTCCTCGCGCGCCTGACGGAAGCGGGGGTGGCGGTGTGCCCGCTCTCGGCCTACGCCCACGACCCGGCCGGTCCCGAGGCGGGCGGAGAGGTCCGGCTGGTCCTGGGCTACGCCCATGTGCCGCCCGCGAGGATCGCCGAGGGCGTGCGCCTGATGGCGCGGGCCGCGACCGGGTGAGGCGACCGGTTCGCGCGTTCCCTCACCCTGCGGTCAGTTGTTCACTTGGGGTTCGTGTGTGCGCCGCGATGTGCCCGTAGGTGTGGCTCTGCACACTTGGCCGGATCCCGTCCCCCGGAGGCGTATCCATGTCACACCGTCCGTTGCCCGGACGCCGCAGCGTCCTGCGTGGCTCCCTCGCCGCGTCGGCGGCCCTCTCCCTGCCCACCGCTCTCGGCGCGGCGCCCGCCTTCGCGCGCTCCGGGCGCCCGACCGCGGAGTGGGGGGTGCAGGCGGGCGACGTGACCCGCGACTCCGGGCTGGTGTGGGTGCGCTCCGACCGGCCGGCCCGGATGATCGTCGAGACCTCGGCGACCGAGTCGTTCCGCGACCCCCACCGATGGCAGGGCCCGCTGCTCGGTCCGGGCACCGACTTCACCGGCACGACCCGGCTGCGCGGTCTGCCGTCCGGCGAGCAGATCCACTACCGCGTGCTGCTGACCGACCCGGACGACCCGCGCCGCACCGGCGAGCCGGTCACCGGCACGTTCCGCACCGCGTCCGCCAGACGCCGCGACGGCGTGCGGTTCGTCTGGTCGGGGGACCTGGCCGGGCAGGGCTGGGGCATCAACCCGGAGTTCGGCGGTTACACGATCTACAACGCGATGGCCGCCCTGGACCCGGACTTCTTCCTCTGCAGCGGCGACAACATCTACGCCGACGGCCCGATCACCGGGACCGTGGCCCTGCCCGACGGCCGGACCTGGCGCAACGTCACGACCGAGGAGAAGGCGAAGGTCGCCGAGACGCTCACGGAGTTCCGCGGCAACTTCCGCTACAACCTGCTGGACGAGAATTTGCGCGCCTTCAACGCCCGGGTCCCGTCCATCGTCCAGTGGGACGACCACGAGGTCGTCAACAACTGGTACCCGGGCGAGATCCTCACCGACACCCGGTACACCGAAAAGCGCGTCGACGTCCTCGCCGCCCGGGCCCGCCAGGCCTTCTCCGAGTACTTCCCGATCTCCACGCTGCGCCGTCCCGGCGGCCGGGTCTACCGTGTGCAGCACCACGGCCCGCTGCTGGACGTGTTCGTCCTGGACATGCGCACCTACCGCAACGCGAACTCGCCCGACGACCAGACCACCGACCCGCAGGGCATCCTCGGCCGGGAGCAACTGGACTGGCTCAAGCGCGAACTGTCCCGCTCGCGGGCGGTGTGGAAGGTGATCGCCTCCGACATGCCGATCGGGCTGGTCGTCCCGGACGGTCAGAACATCGAGGCCGTCGCGCAGGGCGATCCCGGCCAGCCCCTGGGGCGTGAGCTGCAGATCGCCGAACTGCTGCGGTTCGTCAAGCACCGGCGGATCACGGGCACGGTGTGGCTGACGGCCGACGTGCACCACACCTCGGCGCAGCACTACCAGCCGTCGAAGGCCGCCTTCACGGACTTCGAGCCGTTCTGGGAGTTCGTCTCGGGTCCGCTGAACGCGGGCGCCTTCCCCGCGAACGCGCTCGACGGCACCTTCGGCCCGGACCGCGTGTTCGTGAAGGCGCCGACCACCGCCAACGTCTCCCCCGCCGGCGGCTACCAGTTCTTCGGCGAGGTCGACATCGACGGTCACAGCGGCGAGCTGACGGTACGTCTGCGGGAGCAGGACGGCACCGTGCTGTTCACCCAGACGCTCCAGCCGGGCCTGGTCGGCCAGTAGGTACGGAACGCAACGTTTGAAGCGTTGATAAAGGGGGCAAACTGCCCCCTTTACCCATCGGTCACAATGCGTTCGCGATCACGCAACACCGTTCGGTCACAGTGGGTGCATGACGCGAGAAGTGACCCCCATGACGCATGGTGAAGCCGACTGCCGCCCCGCCACCTCGTGGCAGAAGGTCGCGGCGGCGTTCCACGCCTGGCGAACACGACGCCAGGAACACGCCCCGCCCACGAGTGATACCGGGTCCCCGGCACCGGAGCCGGTGCCGGGGGCGAACACCCTGTGGCGGATGCGGACCACGGTTCAGGAGGAACCGGGGTCCCTGGCGGCACTGTGCGGCGCCCTGGCCGGGCAGCGCGTCGACATCCTCAGCCTGCAGACGCACCCCCTGGCCGAGGGCACGGTCGACGAGTTCCTGCTGCGGGGCCCGGACGGCCTGCCGGCGTCCGCGATCACCACGGCCGTCGAGTCGGCCGGTGGCGCCGACACCTGGATCGAGCGGGCCGACGCCCACGACCTGGTGGACGCGCCGACCCGGGTCCTCGGGCTCGCCGCCCGCACCGCCTTGGACTCGGCGGAACTGCCGCTGGCCCTGCGTCAGTTGCTCGGCCGGTGCACGATCCGGTCCCTGCCCGCACCGGCCGGTGCCGGAGGGGCGCAGGGGAGCCTCGCCGTCGAGGGGGCCCTCGACGAAACGGTGATGCGGCTGCGCGCCCCCGAAGGCGGAGTGATCATCGTGGAACGGCCGTACCTGCCGTTCACACCGACCGAGTTCGCCCGGGCGAGGGCTCTGGTGGAGCTGGACGCCCGGCTCGGACCGCGCCTGCCGCACGGACGGGACGTGTTCACGCTCGCCGAGGGCAGCGACATCACCGTGCGGCGGGCCGACACACGCGACCTCGAAGCGGCCCGGGCGATGCACGAGCGGTGCTCGCCGCGCACGCTGAAGCTGCGCTACCACGGGCCCGTCGGTGACGCCGACCGGTACCTCAACCACCTGCTCAGTCCGCGCTACGGCCGCACGCTCGCCGTGCAGACGGCCTCCGGGCGGATCGTCGGGCTCGGTCACCTCCTGTGGGACGGGGACGAGACGGAGGTCGCGCTGCTCGTCGAGGACGCGTGGCAGCGGCGGGGTGTCGGGGCGGAGTTGCTGTCACGGCTCGTCGCCATGGCCGTCGAGGCCAGGTGCTCCAGCGTCTATGCCGTGACGCAGGCGTCCAACACGGGCATGGTCGCCGCCATGCGGGGGCTGGGGCTTCCTCTCGACTATCAGGTCGAGGAGGGGACGCTGGTCATCACGGCGCGGCTGGGTGAGACGGTCGTGAGGAGTGCGGAGGGGCTGGGGAGCGCCTCCGCGTCGTAGGGGCGTGCGTCAGTTCGCGAGTGCGGGTGCGCTGTGGTTGCTCGCGCAGTTCCCCGCGCCCCTTTCGGGGCGTTGTCCGAGGGCTGCGTCGAGATCCGACCACAGGTCGTCCACGTCCTCCAGGCCCACCGACATGCGCAGGAGCCGGTCGCTCACGCCGGCTCCCCTGCGGTCGTCCGCGTCCACGATGCGGTGGCTGATGGAGGCCGGGTGCTGGATGAGGGTGTCGACGCTGCCGAGGCTCACCGCCGGGGTGATCAGGCGGACCGCGCCGATCACCTCGTGCGGGTCGCCGTGCACCTCGAAGGCGACCATCGCGCCGCCGATGCGGGGGTAGTGCACCCGGGCGATCCGCGGGTCGGCGGCGAGGCGACGGGCCAGTTCGGCCGCCGTGGCGGAGGCCGCCCGGACCCGGACGGGAAGGGTGGACAGACCGCGCAGCAGCAGATAGCCGGCCAGCGGGTGCAGGACTCCGCCGGTGGCGAACCGCACCTGGCGCAGCCGGCCGGCGAACTCCTCGTCGCAGGCGACCACGCCCGCGAGGACGTCGCCGTGGCCGCCGAGGTACTTGGTGGCGCTGTGCAGGACCAGCCGGGCGCCGTGCTCGGCGGGGCGCTGGAGGACCGGCGTGGCGAAGGTGTTGTCCACCAGCAGCGGCACCGAGCCGCAGGCGTGTGCGACGGCCCGCAGGTCGACCTCGGCGAGCGTGGGGTTGGCCGGGGACTCGACCAGGACCAGTCCGGTGTCCGGGCGCAGGGCGTCTGCGACACCGGCCGGGTCGGTCCAGGTCACCTCCGTGCCCAGCAGCCCGGCGGTCAGCAGGTGGTCGCTGCAGCCGTAGAGGGGGCGTACGGCGACGACGTGCCGCAGACCCATGGAGCCGCGGACGAGCAGGACGGCGCTGAGTGCGGCCATGCCGCTGGCGAAGGCGACCGCGGCCTCGGTGCCCTCGAGGCGGGCCAGAGCGGTCTCGAAGCGGGCGACGGTCGGGTTGCCGAGCCGCCCGTAGACGGGCGGGCCGTCCGGCTCGGCGCCGGTGGTGGCGAAGGCGTCGATCCGGGCCGCCTCGCCACGGCTGTCGTACGACGGGTAGGTGGTGGACAGGTCGATCGGCGGGGCGTGCAGCCCCTGCCGGGCGAGGTCGTCCCGCCCGGCGTGCACGGCCTCGGTGGCGAGGGCTCGCGGTGCGGTGCGTACGGCGTCGTGGGCGCGCGTGCTCGTTGTGTCCATGTCCATGGTGGGCAAGGGTGAACATCGGCCGGGCTGGCGGGTGCGAGACCCGTGCTACGTTCGGCCAATGGCTGAATCTGTCGTACTGGATCCGGTAGATCTCCATCTGCTGCGGCTGTTGCAGAACGACGCCCGGGCGACCTACCGGGATCTCGCCGCGCAGGTCGGGGTGGCACCGTCGACCTGTCTGGACCGGGTGACGCGGCTGCGCCGCTCGGGCGTGATCCTCGGGCACCGGCTGGAACTGGATCCGGCCAAGCTCGGGCGAGGGCTGGAAGCCCTGCTGTCGGTGCAGGTCAGGCCGCATCGGCGGGAGCTGGTGGGGCCGTTCGTGGAGCGGATCCGGGCCCTGCCGGAGTCACGGACGGTGTTCCACCTGACCGGTCCCGACGACTACCTGGTCCATGTCGCGGTCGCCGACATGGCGGATCTGCAGCGTCTGGTCCTGGACGAGTTCACATCGCGGCGTGAGGTGGCCCGGGTGGAGACCCGGCTGATCTTCCAGCAGTGGGAGTGCGGCCCGCTGCTGCCGCCTTCGCCCTCGGCTCAATCCGCGTGACGTGCGCGGTCCGTCGTACGAGGATGGCCACATGTCTGAGATCAAGAGCCAGCTGCCCCGAGAAGTCGCCGACGCCTACGTCGACGAACTGGTCGCCCTCGATCCGATCACCGGTACGTTCCTCGGCGACAAGGAGAGTTCGAGCAGGCTGCCAGACACCTCGCCGACGGGCCAGGAGGCACTCGCCGAGCTGGCGCGCCGGACATTGGCCCGGCTGGACGAGGCCGAGCGGCTGCCCGGCGCGGACAGTGACATCGAGCGCCGGTGCGCGCGGCTGCTGCGCGAGCGGCTGGGCGCCGAACTCGCGGTGCACGAGGCCGACGAGAGCCTGCGCTCCGTGAGCAACCTGAGCTCCGTCGCCCACGCGGTGCGACAGGTGTTCACCGTGACGCCGGCGCAGACGGAGCAGGACTGGACGGCGATCGCCGAGCGGCTGCGCGGGGTCCCGGCCGCGCTGGAGGGCTACCGGGAGTCCCTGGCGCTCGGACTGGAACGCAAGCTGTACGCCGGGCCCCGCGCCACGGCCACGTTCGTGCAGCAGCTCGGCGAGTGGGCCGACTCCGACGGCGAGGGACACGGCTGGTTCGAGCAGTACGCGGCCGCCGGGCCCGAGGCCCTGCGGTCCGAGCTGGACGCCGCCGCCCGCTCGGCGACCGAAGCGGTCGTCGGGCTGCGCGACTGGATGCGGGACGTGTACGCCCCGACGATCGAGGGCGCGCCCGACGTCGTGGGCCGGGAGCGGTACGCGCGCTGGGTGCGCTACTTCAACGGCACGGATCTCGACCTGGACGAGGCGTACGCCTACGGCTGGTCCGAGTACCACCGCCTGCTCGGCGAGATGAAGAGCGAGGCCGAGAAGATCCTTCCCGGGGCCGGCACGCCGTGGGAGGCGCTGGCCCATCTCGACGCGCAGGGCACGCACATCGAGGGCGTCGACGAGGTCCGCGACTGGCTGCAGAGCCTCATGGACGAGGCGATGGACGCGCTCGACGGCACTCACTTCGACCTGGCCGAGCGGGTGCGCCGGGTGGAGTCGCGCATCGCCCCTCCGGGCAGCGCCGCGGCCCCCTACTACACGCCGCCGTCGGACGACTTCTCCCGCCCGGGCTGCACCTGGCTGCCGACCATGGGCGAGACGCGTTTCCCGGTCTACGACCTGGTGTCGACCTGGTACCACGAGGGCGTGCCCGGCCACCACCTCCAGCTGGCCCAGTGGAAGCACGTGGCGGAGAACCTCTCGCGCTACCAGGCGAGCGTCGGCATGGTGAGCGCCAACGCCGAGGGGTGGGCGCTGTACGCGGAGCGGCTGATGGACGAACTGGGCTTTCTGACGGACCCGGAGCGCAGGCTCGGCTACCTGGACGCGCAGATGATGCGCGCCGTGCGCGTCATCATCGACATCGGCATGCACCTGGAGCTGACGATCCCGGACGACTCGCCCTTCCACCCCGGGGAGCGCTGGACGGCCGAGCTGGCGCAGGAGTTCTTCGGCTCGCACAGCAGCCGGCCGGCCGACTTCGTGGAGAGCGAGCTGACCCGCTACCTGTCCATGCCGGGCCAGGCCATCGGCTACAAGCTCGGCGAGCGGGCATGGCTCCTGGGCCGCGAGAACGCCCGCAAGCGGCACGGCGACGCCTTCGACCCGAAGGCCTGGCACATGGCGGCGCTGTCGCAGGGGTCGCTGGGGCTGGACGATCTGGTGGACGAGTTGTCCGCCCTCTGATCAGCTTGCCGACTGTCTGATCAGCGCCGGAATCCGCCCTCGGAGTGGGTGACCTCTCCGGGGGCGCAGTGCTGTCGCCGTGCGAGCAGCCGGAGTTGGACCAGGCTCAGCCAGGTCTCCGGGCCGGGCCGGACCCTTGCCGCGCGCACCGCGTAGCGGCCAGGCTCCAGCGCCACCCGCACGTGGTCGGACCCCGACGGGTCGGACCCGGGCCACGCCGCGTCGAACAGGAGCACGGTCCCCGGCACCTCCCAGTGCACGTCCGATTCCCACTCCGCGCCGTCGATCGCCGACGGCACGCTCGCCAGCAGTTCGTCCTCACAGTCGCCGGCGCACCAGCGGACGAACACGCCGTGGTCGGGCAGGTAGGCGGTCGCGGCGGGCTCGTCACCCAGGACCAGCGCCGTGCAGTCGCCGACCGGGAGGAGGCCGACGTGACCGTCCACCTCGCAGGCCCGGTCGTAGTCCGAGGCCGTCTCCTCGCCGTCGGCGCCCGCCCAGAACGGCAGGACGGTCTCCGGCACCGCTATCAGCGGCCCCCCGCCCGACTCCACCCACTCCACAGCGCCCGGCTCCGCGTATCGCACCATGGCGCACGAACCTACAGGGTGGACTCGCGGCAGAGGACCAGGGGTTCAGCAGCCGCAGTCGTCCGCGTTCACGGGGGCCGTCAGGGGGTCCGGAGCCCGCCGCTCGCGACCCTGCCAGGTCTCGAACGCCAGCCCTTCGCGCACCCAGTACTCGAAGCCGCCGAGCATCTCCTTGACCTGGTAGCCGAGTTCGGCGAGGGCCAGGGCGGCGCGGGCGGCACCGTTGCAGCCGGGCCCCCAGCAGTACGTCACGACCGGCACCGTCCGGTCGAGGAGCTGCCCGGCCAGCTCGGGGACGAGCGCGGTCGGCAGGTGGAGCGCGCCGGGGACGTGACCCTGGTCCCAGGCCTCGGTGGAGCGGGCGTCGACGAGGACGAAGCCGGGGTCGCCGCCGGCGGCGAGTGCGGTGGCGACGTCGGACACGTCGGTGTGGAAGGCGAGACCGGCGCGGAAGTGCGCTGCGGCCTCGGCCGGAGCGGCGGGGGCGACGCGCAGGACGGGGTTCACGGTGGTGGTCATGCGGAAAAACTACGGCCGCATGCCTCGCCCCTGAAGTGACGATCCCCGGCACTCCGCTTGATCTGCCGGGGATTCCCCTGCTATGCCTCCGGAATGACCGAGTATTCCCCGGACGCCACCGACTGGCGCATCCTGGACGTCCTCCAGCGGGAGGGCCGGGCCAGCTTCGCCGAGCTGGCCCGCGCCGTGTCCATGTCGGCGAGCGCGGTGACCGAGCGGGTGCGCCGCCTGGAGGAGGCCGGGGTCATCCAGGGCTACGCGGCGGTGGTCGACCCCGAGCGGCTGGGCCTGCCGATCCTGGCGTTCGTACGTCTGAGGTACCCGAACGGCAACTACAAGCCCTTCCACGACCTGGTCGCCGTCACGCCCGAGATCCTGGAGGCGCACCACGTCACGGGCGACGACTGTTTCGTCATCAAGGTGACGGCCCGCTCGATGCGCCACCTCGAGGAGGTGTCGGGGAAGATCGGGGCGCTGGGCTCGGTCACCACGAGCGTGGTGTACTCCTCCCCCCTTCCCCGGCGCCCCCTGGGCCGCTGACCTCAGCCGGCGCCGCGCTGCCGCAGGGTCGACCCGGACCGGCCCTTCACCACGTCGAGCTGGGCGTGGATCCGCCGCCGCAGGTCGGCGACATGGCTGACGATGCCGACGCTGCGGTCGCGTTCACGCAGGGAGTCGAGCACGTCGAGAACCTCGTCCAGGGTCTGGTCGTCGAGGCTGCCGAAGCCCTCGTCGATGAACAGGGTGTCCAGGCGCACCCCGCCCGCCTCGTCCGTGACGACGTCCGCGAGGCCGAGGGCCAGAGCGAGCGAGGCGAAGAACGTCTCGCCGCCCGAGAGCGTCGCCGTGTCGCGTTCGCGGCCGGTCCAGGCGTCGACGACGTGCAGTCCGAGCCCGCTGCGGCCGCGTCCGGTGCGGTCGGCGGAGTGGACGAGGGTGTAGCGGCCGGACGACATGCGGCGCAGCCGTACGGTCGCGGCGGCGGCGACCTGCTCCAGCCGGGCCGCCAGGACGTACGACTCCAGGCGCATCCGGCGTTCGTTGTCCGCCGAGGTGCCTGCGGCGAGGCCGGCCATCCGGGCGACGCGGTCGTACTCCTCACGCAGCGGCGCCAGCCGGCGTACGGAGGCGGCCGCACGTGCGGAGAGGCGGTCGAGGTCGGCGCAGCGCCGCTCGGCGGCGTCGTGGGCGGACACGGCGTGGCGCAGCCGCCGGTCCGCCTCGTCTGCGGCCTGCTGCGCCGCGTCCGGGTCGGCCCGCGGCTCACGGGCCGCCGCGGCCGTGTCGGCCTCGGCGAGAACGGCCCGTACGGCGGCCTCCTCGTGCTGCCAGGCGTCCAGGCGGCGTTGCAGTTCGCGGTGGGCCGCGCGGTCGAGGAGGGCGTCGGCCGCGGCCTGCGGGGTGTCGAAGCCCGCGCGGAAGGCGGCGTCGGCGAGGCGGGCGTCGGCGTCCTTCAGCCGCTGGGCGGTGTCCTCGGCCACGCGGGCGGCGTCGGCGGCGTCCGTGAGCAGCGCGGTCCGCCGCTCCAACTGCGCGGCCCGCGCGGCGACACTGTCCAGGGAGCCGCGTGCCCGGTCCAGCTCCTCCTCCAGCGCGGCCCGTTCGTGGTCCAGCCGCTCCCGGTGACCGACGCGGGAGGCGGTGCGCACGGCGGTCTCCTGCCGGGCGGCGAGGCGTCGTTCGTGCTCCTGTCCGGCCTGCCGCAGTCGCTCCTGCGCGGCGTGCAGCTCGGCGGCGGCACTGCGGGCCTGCGCGTACCGCTCCTCCAAGTCCGCGAGATCTTCCGCGAGTTGCCCGGTCGGCGTGTCACCGGCCTCCGCGGAGGCGGCGGCGAGTGCCTGCCGTACGTCGCCGAGGCGCCGTTCGTCCTCGGCGCGCCGCTCGTCGGCGCGCTGGTAGGCGGTGAGGGCGTGCTCCTCCGCCTCGCGGTCCACGTGTCCGGCGATCTTGCGGGCGGGGGCGGGGTGTTCGGTGGCGCCGCAGACGGCGCAGGGTTCGCCGTCGGCGAGGTGCGCGGCCAGTTCGGCGGCGATGCCGTTCAGGCGCTGCTCCTTGAGGTCGAGCCAGTGCCGCTTGGCCCGGAGCGTCTCGTCCTGCGCGGTGCGGACCCGGTCGACCGCCCGGTCCGTGTCCTGGACGAGCCGGTCGCGCGTGCGGGCCGCCCGCAGCCGTTGCTGCGCGGGCTCGCGCCGTGCGCCGAGCTGCTCGGCGAGGGCGGCGGCCCGCTGCGCGGAGTCGACGCGGGTCTGGAGCGCGGTGCGCCGCTCCTCCCAGCCGTCGAGCCAGGCCTCCGCCTCCTGCAGGAGGTCGGCGTCGGCGCGTTCCTGGCGGTCCAGCCCGGCGCGCTGGTCGAGAAGTTCGGCCAGTCGTCGCTCGGCGCGGCGGGCCGAGTCGAGCCCGCCCAGTTCCTCGGCGGCCCGGCGTGCGGCGGCTGCGAGTCCGGCCGCGCCCTCGTCGGCGAAGGTCTGCGGCAGCAGGGCACGCGCGCGTGTCTCGGCGGCGGCCGCCCGGCGGTGTTCCGCTTCGGAGGCTTCGCGCAGGTCCAGGGCGGGCGCGACGGCTTCGGCCTTGCGGGCCCGTTCCATGAGGGTCTGGGCCTCCCGGTAGGCCTCGGCTCCCTGCTCCAGGCGCGCCGCTCGTTCGCGTGCCTCGTCGAACCGCCGCTGACGCCGGGCCAGTTCGCGTGCCTCGTCCAGGGCGCGGCCGGCGGCGGCCTGGGCGGACTCGGCCGCGGTGAGGGTGCACGCGGCGACGGTGAGCTGTTCGCGGGCGGTGCTGCGAGCCACTGCGGCGGCGCTCAGCACGGCTTCGGCGAGCCCTGGTTCGCCGGGAGCGAGTTCGGGCAGTTCCATCGCGTCGTCCGCGGCCTGCTGCATGCGGTGGGCGGCGGCCAGCAGTTCCGCGTCCCCGTCCCGCACCTGGGCCTCGGTGGTGCGGCGCCGCTCGGCGAGGCGCTTCTCGACGTCGGCGAAGCGGCGGGTGTCGAACAGGCGGCCCAGCAGTTTGCCTCGGGCCTCGGCGTCGGCGCGCAGGAACCGGGCGAAGTCGCCCTGCGGCAGCAGCACGACCTGGCAGAACTGTTCCCGGCTCATGCCGAGCAGCTGGGTGATCTCCTCGCCGATCTCCTGATGGGAGCGGCTGAGGTCCTTCCAGGCCCCGGCGGTCGCGTCGTACTCGCGCAGCCAGGTCTGGGCCTTGTCCAGGGTCGTGCCGGTGCCGCGCTTCTTGGGGCGCTCCCAGGGCGGCTGTCGGGTGACCTCCAGGCGGCGCCCGGCGACGGTGAGGTCGAGGGTGACCTCGGTGCGGGTCGCGGGCGCGGCGTGGTCGCTGCGCAGGGCCGTGCCCTGGCCGCCGCCCTGCCGGGCGCCCGGCACCGAGCCGTAGAGGGCGTAGCAGACGGCGTCCAGGACGGAGGTCTTGCCCGCGCCGGTGGGTCCGTGCAACAGGAACAGCCCGGCCGCCGACAGCTCGTCGAAGTCGACGGTCTGCGTGCCGCCGAAGGGGCCGAAGGCGGTGACCGCGAGCCGGTGGAGCCTCACCGGGCCACCTCCCGCACGGATTCGTCCGCCCGTACCGCGTCGAACGCGTCGCGCAGCACGCCCTGTTCGTGCGGGTCCGGTCCGGCGCCGCGCACATGGGCGACGAAGTCCTCGGCGATCTGCTGGTCACTGCGGCCGGCCATACGCCGGGCGTACGACACCTCGGACTCGTCCTCGTCGCGGTCGGGGTCGAAGACGAGGCTGAGCATGTGCGGGAAACGTGCGGTGAGCCGGGCCATCGGGTCGGCGGGGCGGACGGGGTCGGTGAGGGTCGCCTCGACCCAGGCCTCTTCGTGCCGTGTCAGATCCGCGTCGGCGAGCAGGACCTCCAGGGTGCCCCGGATCCGGGCGAGGGCGCGGGGCACCGGGCAGTCGACGCGCTCGGCGTCGACGGAGCCGTCCGCGGCCAGGTCGACCAGCCACATGCTCTTGCGATGGGCGGCCTCGGAGAAGGAGTAGGGCAGCGGGGAACCGGAGTAGCGAACGCGGTCGGTGAGGGTCTGGCAGCCGTGCAGATGCCCGAGCGCCACGTAGTCGACGCCGTCGAACACCCCGGCCGGCACCGCGGCGACGCCGCCGACGGTGATGTCCCGCTCGCTGTCGCTGGCTTCGCCACCGGTGACGAAGGCGTGAGCGAGGACCACGGAGCGGGTGCCGGGCGGGCGGGCGGCGAGGTCGGCGCGGACCCGGTCCATGGCGGCTGCGAGAACGGCCTCGTGCCCGGCCTTGTCCACACCGAACTGGTCCTTGACCAGGGCGGGTTCGAGATACGGCAGCCCGTAGAAGGCGACATCGCCGTGGGCGTCGGCCAGCATGACCGGAGTGCCGGCTGCCGCGGGTTCCGTCCGCAGATGGATACCGGCCCGCCCGATGAGCCCCGCCCCGACGCCCAGCCGACGGGCCGAGTCGTGGTTCCCGGAGATCATCACCGTCGGCACGCCGAGGCCGGCGAGGCGGTGCAGGGCGTCGTCGAACAGCTCGACCGCGGCGAGCGGCGGCACCGCCCGGTCGTAGACGTCCCCCGACACGACCACCGCGTCCACGGCACGCTCCCGCACGGTCGTGACGAGGTGGTGGACGAACCCGGCCTGGGCGTCCAGCATGTTCACCCGGTGGAACGCCCGGCCGAGATGCCAGTCGGAGGTGTGCAGCAGCCTCAAGACGCCGCTCCGACCTGCATGTCTCCCCCTACGGTTGGTTCGTCGGTGACGCGGGCCGGTCCGGCTCGCTGTCGGCCCACCACGCTAACGCCTGTGGGCACCTGGTCCACCACGAACCCCGGAGCGCACACTCCTGCGGCAGCAATTCAGCTGGAATGTCCGTAAGTGTGCTGTGAAGCAGGTCATTCCGGGACCATGCCGTCCCCCTGGCCATCGGGATGCCTCAGGCGTCCCCGTACGCCTCCCCGCCCGTTTCGAACCCGGCCGCGCCGGCGGTGGCGTCGGCTAGCCAGGAGCGGAAGGCGTCCACGTCGGAGTCCGGGAGGGCGATCTCGATCGTGACCTCCTCGCCGTAGCGGACGTCCCGGACTTCACGGCCCGTGCTGCGCAGGTCGTTCTCCAGCTTGCCGGCCCGCTGGTGGTCCACGGTGACCGTGGCCAGCCGGAACCTGCGGCGGGTGCGGGTGCCGAGAGCGTCCAGGGCCTCGCCGACCGCCCCGCCGTACGCGCGGATGAGTCCGCCCGCTCCGAGTTTGACCCCGCCGAAGTAGCGGGTGACGACGGCGACGACGTACCGCATGTCGCGGCGCAGCAGCATCTGGAGCATGGGGACGCCTGCGGTGCCCCCGGGTTCGCCGTCGTCGCTCGCCTTCTGGACGGAGGCGTCGGCGCCGATGACGTAGGCCCAGCAGTTGTGGTTGGCGTCCGCGTGATCCTTGCGGACCGAGGCGATGAAGTCCTGCGCTTCCTGCTCGGTGGCCGCCGGGGCGAGGGCGCACAGGAAGCGGGAGCGGTTGACCTCGGTCTCGTGCACCCCGGCACCGGCCACCGTGCGGTATTCGTCCTGCATCCGGCCAGCCTAATCGCGCGGTCGAGGGCGTTCCGAGGGGGCGGCTGCCTCTCGGGGGCCCGGGAGAGCGGGCCCCCGGCACCTCAGGCCGGCCGGACCGGCCGAGACCTCCGCTACGTGTGGGCCACGACCTCGCCGGCCGTGACCTGGGGCGGGTTGGGCAGCAGTTCGGCGAGCCGGTCCCGGACGAAACCGCCCGCCCTCTCGGTCGACTCCTCGGCGCCGGCCCGGTCCTGGAACACACCGGCGGACAGCATCACCCCGCCGCCGGCATCGACGAAGTAGTAGGCCACGAACCCCTGGACCTGGCGGACGAGCGGCAGGAACTCCTCGTTCACCCGGCGACCCGCCTCAGCCGGGTCGGTCACCCCTTCGTACCGCCGGATCACTGCGTGCATGACTGGTCTCCTCATGGGTCGGCAAGGCGTTCGACTCAGACGCCATACCCGCCGCGGGACGTGTGCGCAGCGCGAGCCCGTCACACATCACCGGAAAGGCCCCATGCCCGTGCGGGGCCCGGGCTAGTGCTTCGCGCCCCGGGGCACGGTCACGGACGTGAGCAGCGCGACGCCGGGGGACAGCGCCTGCCAGGTCGTGCCGTGCCAGGACAGGACGGCGATGGCAGAGGTGGGGAATTTCGTGCGGACCTGCTCCAGGGTGTCGTCGAGGCCGTCGCCGGCGAGGGCCAGGACCAGTTCCTCCAGCCCTGGGTTGTGCCCGATCAGCAGCAGTGTCTCCACCTCGGCGGGCACCTCCTGCACCACGGCCAGCAGGCCGGACGGGCCGGCGGCGTACAGGCGCCGGTCGTGCCGGACCGGCGGGGGTGTGCCCCACTCTGCCGCGGCCAGGTCCCAGGTCCGGCGGGCGCGGACGGCGGTGGAGCACAGTGCGAGGTCCGGCAGGAGGTCGGCCTCGGCCAGGGCCCGTCCCGCCGCGGGGGCGTCCCGGCGGCCGCGCGGGGCGAGGGGGCGTTCGTGGTCGGCGACATCCAGGGGCCAGGCCGACTTGGCGTGCCGCAGCACGATCAGGCGGCGCAGCGGGCCGGCGTTGCTGCGGGCGATCATGACGGCGATCCCAGGTCACGGGTGAGGTCGACGCCGAGGAGCCGGTCGGCGTAGGCGTATGTCTCGAAGCGGGCGCCGTCCGCCAGTTCCGGCTCGGTCTCGACCTGGCGCAGGACCTCCAGCACCCCCGGCACGTCCAGGTCGGCGTCCCAGGCTTCGCGCAGCCGCTCCCGTACGTCGTCGGGGACGGGCCGTGAGGGCTGTCGCGCCCAGCGGGCGACCGCGGCGCGCCAGCGGGCGAGGGTGGCGCCGGCCTCGTCGAGTCCGGCGGGCTCCAGCCGGACCGGGGCGCTGTGGTGCCGGGCGATCAGGGCGAGGCGCAGGGCGGCGGGGTCGCCGTGGTCCGGCGGGCCCGGCTCGACCGGTGCGACTGCGATCCGCACCCCGTCGGGTACCGCCTCGCCCTCGGCGGCGACATGGACGACCTGGGACTCGCCCAGACCGGCTCCGACGTCGGGGCTGTCCTCGAAGGGGCGGATGCCGAGTGTCGTGGCCTCCGCGCGCAGCTCCGCCTGCCGGTCGCCGCCGGTCAGCAGTGCCCAGACCGGGGTGCCGCCGAGCTCCAGGGCCCTCACGAGCAGGTCTCCGACGAGCAGCACCCGCAGGTTCGTCGTGCCGGAGTCCGACGCGTGCACCTGGACGCGGGTCAGGCCCCGGCGGGCCGGGGCGGCGTCGACCGGCTCACGGGTTCGGGCGTCGATGATGCGCAGCACGAGGCGAGCGTAGGCGGGCGGACGGGCCCGCGCAGGAAGGCCGGGCGTTTTCCGGCCATCGTGGCGCGATCGGCTCACCTCTGGCGCGGGCGGCCGCTCCTGTCAGTCCAGTGTCCCGAGGAACCGCACATGAGGCCGCCCTTCGGGTCCTTCCCGGGAGACGGCGGCCCGCACCCCGTACACCTCGGCGATGAGCTCCGCGGTGAGGACGTCTCCCGCGGGGCCCGCCGTCACCACCCTCCCCGCGCACAGCACGACGACCCGATCGCAGTACATCGCCGCGAGGTTGAGGTCGTGCAGGGCGACGACGGTGGTGACGGGCAGGGCGGTGACCAGGGCGAGCAGGTCGAGCTGGTGGTGGATGTCGAGGTGGTTGGTGGGCTCGTCGAGAAGGAGCTCGCGGGGTTCCTGGGCGAGCGCGCGGGCGATCTGCACCCGTTGGCGTTCGCCGCCCGAGAGGGTGTGCCACAGCCGTCCGGCCCGGTCGGCTAGACCCGTGCACTCCAGAGCGGCTCGCACCGCCCGCTCGTCCTCGGCCGAGGAGGGCGTCCAGGCGCGGCGGTGCGGGACGCGGCCGAGCCGCACGACGTCCATGACCGTCAGCTCGACCTGGGTGTCCGACTGTTGCTCGACGACCGCGAGGCGGCGAGCGACCGTGCGGCGGGGCAGGTCGGCCAGGGGCGTGCCGTCGAGGGTGACGACTCCGCAGGACGGCGACAGCAGCCCGGCCAGCAGCCTCAGCAGCGTGGACTTGCCGGAGCCGTTGGGGCCGAGGACACCGACCGTGGAGCCGGTCTCCGGCGCGAGGGCGACGCCGTCCAGGATGAGACGCCCGTCGGCACGGCGGCTGACCCGGTCGGCCCGCAGCCCCGCGCCCGTCGGCGCCCCCGCGCCGCTCACCGCACCCTCCGGGTCCGGTACAGCACCGCCACGAACGCCGGCACCCCGATCAGCGACGTCACGACACCCACCGGAACCTCCTGCGGATCGAGGACGGTACGGGCCAGGGTGTCCACCCACACCAGGAACACCGCTCCCGCGAGGGCGGTGACCGGTAGCAGTCGTGCGTGCCCGGGGCCGGTCAGGGCCCGGGCGGCGTGCGGCAGGACCAGTCCGACGAAGCCGATCGCCCCGGCCGAGCTGACCAGGGCCGCCGTGAGCAGGGCCGTGACGCACAGCAGGACCAGGCGGGTGCGGGCGACGGACACTCCGAGCGCGGCGGCGGCGTCCTGCCCGAAAGCGAAGGCGTCGAGGGTTCGGGCGTACGACAGACACACCACCAGCGCCACCGCCAGCGCGGCCAGACACAGCCACACGTCGGTCCAGCCGGAACCGCCGAGCGAGCCGAGGAGCCAGAACAGCACGCCGCGGGTCGTCTCGGCGTCGGCGGAGGTCATCACGATGAAGGAGGTGAGCGCCGAGAAGAGCTGCATGGCGGCGACGCCCGCGAGGACGACCCGGTCGGTGGTGCCGCCGAGGGTGTGGCTGAGCAGGAGCACCAGCGCGAACGACAGCAGGGCGCCGAGGAACGCGCCCGCCGACACCGGGAGGGCGCCGCCGCCCACGCCCAGCACGACGACGAGGACCGCGCCGGTGGAGGCGCCCGAGGACACCCCGAGCACGAACGGGTCGGCGAGCGGGTTGCGCAGCAGGGACTGCATCACCGCCCCGCACACGGCCAGTCCGGCCCCGCACACGGCGGCGAGCAGGGTGCGCGGCAGTCGCAGCTGCCAGACGATCCCGTCGCGGATCGGCGTCAGCCCGGAGCTGCCGAGCCCGAGATGGGCCGCCACGACGGACCACACGTCGGCGACGCCGAGGTCGGCGGGACCGATGGTGATGGCGACGGCGAGGGAGGTCATGAGCGCGACGGCCCCGGCCAGGCCCAGCGCGAGCCCGGCCCGGCGCCCGGGCCCGGCGGCCACCGGCCCCTGCTCCCGGGCGGTCACTTCGCCAGCCCGAACCGGCGCAGCCCGGCGGCCACCTGTTCCACGCCCTCGACGGTGCGGATCGTCGGGTTCATGGCCTGCCCGCTGAGCAGCACGTACCGCTTGTGCCGAACGGCGTCCATGGTCCTGGTGACCGGGTTGGACTCCAGGAAGGCGATCTTCTTCGCGGCCGACTCGGCGGTCTGGGACTCGCGGGTCAGGTCGCCGATGACGAGGACGTCGGGGTCGCGGTCGGCGACCGTCTCCCAGTTGACCTGGGGCCACTCCTCGTGCGTGTCGTCGAGGACGTTCTTCGCTCCGAGGGCCCGGGTGATGATGCCGGGTGCTCCGCAACAGCCCGCCATGTAGGGCGATTCGGAGTTCGCGAACCAGTACAGGAGAGTGACGTCGGAGGCGTCGATGCCCTTCGTGGCCTTCCTCATGCGCTGCTGAAGGGAGGCCACGAGCGCGTCGCCGCGTTTCTTCACGCCGAACACGGTCGCGAGGTCGTGGACTTCGCCGTAGACGGTGTCGATGTCCAGGGGCTTGTCGCGTGCGCCGTCGCCGCCGCCCGAGTTGTCCTTGCCGGCGCAGTCGGAGGGGGAGACGTAGGTGGGGACGCCGAGCTTCTCGAACTGCTCGCGGGTGGCGACGCCGCCTTTGCCGAGGGTGGAGACGAAGGAGGCGGCGACGAAGTCGGGCTCGGTGTCCAGGACGCGTTCGAAGGACGGGTTGTCGTCGGCGATGCGCGGCACCCTCGCGTTGGCCTTCTCCAGTCCCTTCATCACGGGGTCGGTCCAGGTGGCCGTGCCGGCGAGGCGGTCGGCGAGCCCGAGGGAGAGCAGAATCTCGGTGGTGCCCTGGTTGAGGGACACGGCGTGTCTCGGCGGGGCGGGAATGCGGACCTCGTGTCCGCAGTCGGTGAGCGTGACGGCGGCGTTCGCGTCGGTGGACGCGCTCCCGCCACAGCCGGTCAGCAGCAGGGAGCCGGTGGTGAGCAGGACGGCGGCACGGGAGGGTCGGGCGAGGGGCACGGGAACCAGTCCTCAGTCGTCGAGGGCCCGATCGCGGAGCCCGGTCGTACGGTGCTCCCCCGCCGCGCGCGGCCGCGGGGGCCGCCAGCAGGTCTTCGGACTCGGGTTCACCCGGGTCGGAGCGCCTTCCCGGACGTCCGCGGAGGAGTCCAGTGGCCGAGGCCCCGCCCGTCCCCCTCACCGCTGCGCGTCAGTTCCGGATTCGCACCGGATTCCCTGACCCACGTACATGGGTTCGACTGGCCTCGGCAAGCTATCACGGGGGCCGTCCGGGGAATCACCGCGCACCCGGAGCCGTTGAACGGGTTGAACGGAGAGCAGCTCGTTCACGACTTCGGAGGAGGCCGCCGGTGTACGGCGACGAGGCAACGGTCCGCAGGATCCTCACCGGGCTAGGCGACACCTGGGCCGTGGTCGGCCTGTCGTCGAACCGGCAGCGCGCCGCGTACGGCGTCGCCGCCGTGCTCCAGCGTTTCGGCAAGCGCGTTGTGCCGGTGCACCCCAAAGCGGAGACGGTGCACGGGGAGAAGGGGTACGCGAGCCTGGCGGACATCCCCTTCGACGTGGACGTGGTGGACGTGTTCGTGAACAGCGACCTCGCCGGTGCCGTCGCGGACGAGGCGGTCGCCAAGGGCGCGAAGGGCATCTGGTTCCAGCTCGGCGTGATCGACGAGGCGGCGTACGACCGGACCCGTTCGGCGGGCCTGGAGATGGTGATGGACCGCTGCCCGGCCATCGAGATCCCACGGCTGCCTCATCACCGCGTACAGGAATCCTGAAGCGTTCTCCAGGAAATACCCGCAGTCGGTCAAGGTTTCCCGCGCCCGGTCAAGCGTGCACAACTCCTCTTCTGCCTCCGGGCAGTCCATTCCTAATCTGAGGCCTCTTGCTCACTGAACTCTCCGAGTTCATTTATGAGAGGCCCCTGAATTCATGGAAAGAGACGGCCTGCGCCGGGATGTCGGGCTGATCGGGCTCATGTGGGCCTCGGTCGGCTCCATCATCGGCTCGGGCTGGTTGTACGGCGCCGAGAAGGCCGTCGTGGCGGCCGGCCCCGCGGCGATCCTGTCCTGGCTCATCGGTGCGGTGGCGATCGTGCTGCTGGCACTGGTGCACGCGGAACTCGGCGGCATGTTCCCGGTCGCCGGCGGCACCGCCCGTTATCCGCACTACGCGTTCGGCGGACTGGCCGGCATGTCCTTCGGCTGGTTCTCCTGGCTCCAGGCCGCGACGGTGGCACCGATCGAGGTCGAGGCCATGATCGGCTACGCCGGGCACTGGCACTGGGCGCAGGGCTTCCAGCACCCGAAGGACGGGACCCTGACGACGAGCGGCTTCGTCGTCGCGGTCGTCCTGATGGCCGTGTTCGTCGTCGTCAACTTCCTCGGAGTGCGGATCCTGGCGCACACCAACAGCGCCGCCACCTGGTGGAAGGTGGCCGTGCCGCTGGCCGCGATCTTCATCATCGCGGCGGGCAACTTCCACCCGGGCAACTTCACCGAGCACGGTTTCGCGCCGTTCGGCGCCCACGGTGTGCTGAGCGCCGTCAGTTCCAGCGGCATCATCTTCGCCCTGCTGGGCTTCGAGCAGGCGATCCAGCTGGCGGGCGAGAGCCGGGACCCGCAACGGGACCTGCCGCGCGCGACGATCGGTTCGGTCGCCATCGGGGCGGCCATCTACGTCCTGCTGCAGATCGTCTTCATCGCCGCCCTGCCGCTGGGCTCCTTCGCGCACGGCTGGACCAAGCTCGACTACCCGGGCATCAGCGGCCCGTGGGCGGGGCTCGCGACCCTGCTGGGCCTCGGCTGGCTGAGCGTGGTGCTGTACCTGGACGCGGTGGTCTCCCCGGGCGGCACCGGACTGATCTACACGACGGCCACGTCCCGGGTCTCCTACGGACTGGCCCGCAACGGCTACGCGCCGAAGCTCTTCGTCCGCACCGACGCGCGCGGCGTGCCGTGGTTCGGGCTGATCGTGTCCTTCGTGACGGGCGTGGTCTGCTTCCTGCCGTTCCCGAGCTGGCAGCAGCTGGTCAGCTTCATCACCTCGGCGAGCGTGCTGATGTACGCGGGCGCCCCGCTGGCCTACGGCGTGTTCGCGGACCGGCTGCCGCACCGGGAACGCCCCTACCGCCTGCCCGGCGGGAAGGTCCTCTCACCGCTGTCGTTCGTGGTGGCCAACCTCATCATCTACTGGTCCACCTGGGACACCCTGTGGCGGCTCGGCGTGGCCATCGTCCTCGGCTACGTCCTGCTCGGCGGCTACGCCTGGTACGCCACCAGCAAGGGCCTGCCCGACGCTCCCCGGCTCGACTGGAAGGCCGCCCAGTGGCTGCCCGTCTACCTGCTGGGCATGGGCGTCATCTCCTGGCAGGGCGGATTCGGCGGCCAGGGGCACCTCGGACTGTGGTGGGACATCCTGGTCGTCGCGGTGTTCTCGCTGGCGATCTACTACTGGGCCCGGGCCTCGGCCTCCCTGTCCGGAGAGATCGAGCTGAGCATCGAGGAGGTGGCCGTCACGGAGGTGCCGGTCCACTGAGACCGGCCTCCATAATGTGCGCATGACCCACGCCTCTGCGCCCTCCGACTCCGGCGCCCCGCAACGCTTCCCAGTCGTTGTCGTGGGCGCCGGTCCGGCGGGTCTGACCGTCGGGAACATCCTGCGGGCCGCGTCCGTCGACTGTCTGGTGCTGGAGACGGAGACCCGTGAGTTCATCGAACAGCGGCCCCGCGCCGGGGTGATCGAGGAATGGGCCGTCCGGGGCCTGGAGAAGCGGGGCCTCGCCAGGAACCTGCTGGACCGCGCGGAACTGCACACCGCGTGCGAGTTCCGCTTCGACGGGGAGCGCTACCGGTTCCCCTACGGCGAGCTGACGGGCAGTCACCACTTCGTCTACCCCCAGCCGTTGCTGGTGACGGACCTGGTGCGCGAGTACGCCGACGTCCGCGGCGGCGAGATGCGCTTCGGCGTCCGGGACGTGGAGCTGCACGACCTCGACAGCGACCGGCCGTCGGTGTCGTACATCTGCCCCGAGACGGGTGAACGCCGGGTGGTGCACTGCGACTTCGTCGCCGGGTGCGACGGGGCACGCGGAGCGACCCGTGCCTCGCTCCCTCCCGAGCGGGTGCGGATCGCACGGCACGACTACGGCGTCGGCTGGCTCGCCCTGCTCGCCGAGGCGCCGCCGTCCGCCGACCGCGTGCTGTTCGGCTGCCACCCGCGCGGGTTCGCCGGCCAGATGCCCCGCGGCCCGGAGGTGACCCGCTACTACCTCCAGTGCCCGCCGGGCGACACTCCGGACGACTGGCCGCACGAACGGGTCTGGTCGGAGCTTCAGCAGCGGCTGGGGGCGGCGGGCGTGCCCCCGCTGACCGAAGGACGGCTGATCGAGAAGCGCGTGCTGGACATGCACGACTACGTGGTCGAGCCGATGGTGCACGGCCGGCTGCACCTCGTCGGCGACGCGGCCCATCTGATCGCCCCCATCGCCGCCAAGGGCCTGAACCTCGCCCTGCACGGCGCCTTCCTGCTGGGCGACGCCCTGGTCACCCGGCTGGCCACCGGTGACGACAGCGGTCTGGCCGGCTACGAGCAGGCGTGCCTGCGGCGCGTGTGGGACTACCAGGAGTTCTCGCAGTGGCTGGCCGAGGTGTTCCACGGCACGGCGGCGGGCGATCCGTTCCGCGCGGGCACCGCGCTCGCCCGGCTGCGCCGCCTGTTCACCTCGCCCGCCGCGGCGGCCGCCTTCGCCGAGCAATACCTCGGGACGGCGGCGCGTTACTGAGTGGGCGTACGCGTCGGAACGGCGCCGCGGAGCGCGGGGACGCGTCGTGACGGCGCCGCGGAGGGCGCGTACTCGCCGAGACGCCCCACGGAGCGATCCGTGCTCGTCGGGGCCGCGGCGCCCCGCGGAGCGATCCCTGCCCGTCGGGGCCGCGGCGCGCTGCCGAGCGAGCCGTGCTCAGTCGTGCAGGGGGCGGTCGCTGAGCCGGTGGTCGGCCACGTTCAGTGCCTCGTCGACCAGCCTGCGCAGGTGGCCGTCGCGCAGCGAGTAGATCACCCGGCGGCCCTCCTTCCGCGTGTTCACCAGGCCCGCCAGACGCAGCCGCGCCAGGTGCTGGCTGACGGCCGGCCTGGCCGCCCCGCAGGCCTCCGTGAGCGTCGTGACGTCGGCCTCTCCCCCGGTCAGCGCGTGCAGCAGGGCGAGCCGGGTCCGGTCCCCCAGCAGGGCGAGGACCTCCGCGGCGAGGGCGAACTGCTCCTCGCCCGGACTGCGCGGATGCTCATCGTGCGCATGTGACAGGTGCATGCGTGCGCTCATACGCACATAATGGCGGCACGGCACGGGTACGTCCACTCCCGCGCGCACCGGAAGGGGATCCACGTGAGCGAACGGCACGAGCACACCCACACCCAGGACCACTCGCATGGGCACGACCACGGAACCGCCCACGGTCACGGCCACCGGCACTCGCTGCGCCACCGTATGGCCCACCTCTTCACCCCGCACTCCCACGAGACCGCCGACAAGGTCGACTCCGCCCTGGAGTCCTCGGCGCGCGGGATGCGGGCGCTGTGGGTCTCGCTCGCCGTGCTCGGCGTGACGGCGCTGGCCCAGGCGGTCGTCGTGGCTGTGTCGGGGTCGGTGGCCCTGCTCGGGGACACGGTGCACAACGCGGCGGACGCGCTGACCGCCGTCCCGCTCGGCATCGCCTTCGTGCTGGGCCGGCGCGCGGCCACGCGCCGTTTCACCTACGGCTACGGCCGCGCCGAGGACCTGGCCGGCCTCGTGATCGTGCTGACGATCGCGGCGTCCGCCGTCTTCGCGGGCTGGACGGCCATCGAGCGGCTGCTGGATCCGCGCCCGGTCGAGCACGTCCCGGCGGTCGCCGTGGCCGCTGTCGTCGGCTTCGCCGGAAACGAGTGGGTGGCCCGCTACCGCATCCGCGTCGGCCGCTCGATCGGCTCGGCCGCGCTGATCGCCGACGGCCTGCACGCCCGGACCGACGGCTTCACCTCCCTGGCCGTGCTGCTGGGCGCCGCAGGCTCGGCCCTGGGGTGGCAACTGGCGGATCCCATCGTCGGGCTGGCGATCACGGCGGCGATCGGCCTGATGCTGCGGGACGCGGCCCGGGAGGTGTTCCGCAGGGTGATGGACGCCGTCGACCCGGCCCTGGTGGACCGGGCCGAGCGGGCCCTGGCCGAGGTGCCCGGGGTGCGCGGGGTGGGTGAACTCCGGCTGCGCTGGATCGGCCACCGGCTGCGCGCCGAGGTGGCGGTCGTGGTGGACGGCGAGGCGACGGTGCGCGAGGCCCACCGCGTCGCAGTGGAGGCCGAGCACGCGCTGCTGCACGCCGTACCGCGCCTGACCGCGGCCCTGGTGCACGCGGATCCGGAGCCGGCCCCGGGCGAGAGCGACCCCCATCTCCCGCTGGCCCACCACATGGCGGCGTAGGCCGGCAGCCGTGTCGCCGGCTCAGGTCACAGGTGGCACCGAGACGGCCATGACCATCTCCATGGGGGCGTCACCGGTGTTGCCGTAGGTGTGCGGGACGTTCGCCTCGAAGTGGACGCTGGCACCCGCGGGCACGCGATGCTCGACGCCGTCGACGGTGAGGGTGAGTTCGCCCGCCGTGACGTGCAGCAGTTCGGTCGTGCCGGCGGGGTGCGGGTCCGACGGACTGCTCTCGCCGGGCATGAGCCGCCAGTCCCACATCTCCAGCGGGCCGGGTGCCTCGGTGCCCGCGAGGAGCCGGTTGTAGCTGCCGGCGTCGGTGTGCCACAGCCGTACGGCCTGCTCGGCGGGGACGATGCGGACGTTCGGGCCCTGCTCGTAGTCGAGCAGGGTGGTGATGCTGACGCCGAGCGCGTCGCCGATCTTGACGACGGTGCCGAGGCTGGGGTTGGTGCGGGCCTGCTCGATCTGGATGAGCATGCCGCGGCTGACGCCGGCCCGGGCGGCGAGCACGTCCAGGGTGAAGCCGCGCACCGCGCGCCAGTGCTTGACGCTCCGCGCCAGGGACTGGGTCAGCAGGTCGAGGTCCGACACATTCCGTCCAATATTTTGTATGACACAGTGCAGCAGGCTGCACTATGGTGTGGTTGACCTGATCGTTCACTGCACTGTACTGCGAGGTTCGTCCCATGACAGCGCTCTTCGCCCTGGCCACCAGCCTGCTGTGGGGGCTGGCCGACTTCGGAGGCGGCCTGCTGACCCGGCGCATGCCTGCCCTCACAGTGGTGGTGGTCTCGCAGTCGATCGCTGTGGTGGTGCTCGGCGCTGTCGTGGTCGCGACCGGCGGCTGGAGCGAGACGGGGCCGCAGCTGTGGTTCGCCGTGGCGGCCGGGCTGGTCGGGCCGGTGGCGATGCTCGCCTTCTACAAGGCGCTCGCGCTCGGCCCGATGGGCGTGGTCTCGCCGCTGGGCTCGATCGGTGTGGCGGTGCCGGTCGGGGTGGGGCTGATGCTGGGTGAACGCCCCGGCCTGCTGCAGTTCGTCGGCATCCTGGTGGCCGTCGCCGGTGTGTGCCTCGCGGGTGGCCCGCAGTTCCGTGGCGCCCCGGTCCAGCGCCAGGCCATCGTCCTGACCCTGCTCGCGGCGTTCGGCTTCGGCGCGGTGATGGCGCTGATCGCCGAGGCGTCGACGACGCTGACCGGCCTGTTCCTCGCCCTGTTCGTCCAGCGGGTGACGAACGTCGCCGCCGGCGGACTGGCCCTCTACGTCTCGGTGCGGCGCGGATCGCCCGCGCTCCCGGCGGACGGCTTCCCCTGGCGCTCCCTGCCCGCCCTCGCCTTCGTCGGCCTCGCGGACGTCGCCGCGAACGGCACGTACTCGATCGCCGCGCAGCACGGCCCGGTGACGGTGGCCGCCGTGCTGGCGTCTCTGTACCCGGTGGTGACGGCCGTGGCAGCGCGAGGCGTCCTCCGCGAACGACTGCGGGCTATACAGGCCGCGGGAGCCGGGCTCGCCCTGGTCGGGACGGTACTGCTGGCGTCGGGCTGAGCCCTTCGGTTCAGGAATCCGGCTCCAGCTTCGCGAGGTCGGGCGCCGTCTCCTCGTCCAGTTCGGCCAGCCGGGCCGCCGTCTCCTCGTCCAGGTCCGACAGCGCGCGGAGCTGCTCGGGGGTGACGCCCTCGGGTATCGGCACCGGCGCGGGGGTGCGCAGCGGTGGCTGCCAGCCGTCCGCGGGGGTCCAGCGGCGTACCACCCGGGCGGGCGCGCCGGCCACCACGGCGTGGTCGGGCACCGTGCCCCGCACGACCGCGCCCGCGGCCACCACCACGTTCCGTCCGATCCGGGCGCCCGGCAGGATCACCGCACCCGTGCCGATCCAGCAGCCCGGCCCGATCTCCACCGGTTCCATCCGCGGCCACTGCTTGCCGATCGGTTCGTGCGGGTCGTCGTAGGAGTGGTTCGTGGACGTGACGTAGACGTACGGACCGAAGTAGCAGTCGCTGCCGATCGTGACCGTCGTGTCCGCGATGACGTGGCTGCCGCGGCCCAGGACGACCCCGTCGCCGATGCGCAGGATCGGGTCCGGACCGAGGTCGAGGTCGGGCATCAGGCCCGCGGTGAGGGTGACTTGCTCGGCGATGATGCAGTGGGAACCGAGGTGGATCCAGGGTTCGCCGAAGACGGTGCCGAGCGGGAAGGCCAGTCTGGTACTCGTTCCCATCGCGCCGAAGCGGTAGCGGCCGGGGTGCTCGGCGGTGACGGAGCCCGTGCGCTGCATCCAGGCCCAGCCCGCGTGGACGGCGCGCTGTGTCAGGCCCCGCCGCCAGGATGAGAACGTGTTCTTGCGCTTCGGCACGACCTCACCGTACTCAGCGGTAGCTCCGCCCGCGGCGTCGGAGGCCTGTGATCTTCGCCCCACCGGGTGGCGTACGGTTTGCGCGTTGTCTACGACGTTCCTGGAGGCGGACATGGCGCAGCGGGCGATGATCACGGGGATAGGCGGCAGGGAGCCGGAGATCCATGAGACGGCGTTCGTGGCACCCACGGCGTCGGTGATCGGGAGCGTGACGCTGGGGGCGGGGGCGAGCGTCTGGTACGGGGCCGTGGTGCGCGGCGACGTCGAGGCGATCTCCGTCGGGGCGAGCAGCAACGTCCAGGACAACTGCACCCTGCACGCCGACCCGGGTTTTCCCGTGAGCGTCGGTGAGCGGGTGAGCATCGGGCACAACGCGGTGGTGCACGGGGCGACGGTCGAGGACGACTGTCTGATCGGCATGGGGGCGACGGTCCTGAACGGCGCCGTGATCGGGGCCGGTTCGCTCGTCGCGGCCCAAGCGCTGGTGCCGCAGGGGATGGTGGTGCCGGCCGGCTCGCTCGTCGCCGGGGTGCCGGCCAAGATCAAGCGGCCGTTGACGGAGGAGGAGAAGCAGGGCGTCACCCTCAACGGCACGATGTACGCCGAGTTGGCGAAGGCGCATCGTGAGGTGCATGCGTAGGCGGTTCGGCGGGCGCGGGTGGGTTGTGGCTGGTCGCGCCCACGCGGCGGAGCCGCAGATGGGCACAGTCCCGCGCCCCTTCGGGCGACTTACTCTGCCGCAGCCGCAGGTGCTGCCTTCTTCGCCCTGCGCTTGATCATCAGCATGGACGTGAGGCCCACGAGGACCGCCGCCACCAGGCCCAGCCACGAGAAGCGCTTCAGCCAGGACTCCGCGACGATGCCGACGTAGTAGATGACCGCCGTCGTGCCACCCGCCCAGACGATGCCGCCGAGGACGTTGGCGATGAGGAACTTCCAGTACGGCATGCGGAGCACACCGGCGAGGGGGCCCGCGAAGATGCGGAGCAGGGCGACGAAGCGGCCGAAGAAGACGGCCCACATGCCCCACTTCTCGAAGGAGCGCTCGGCGGTGGCGATGTGTCCTTCGCTGAAGTGCTTGGGGAACTTGCCGCCCAGCCAGGCCAGCAGGGGCCGCCCGCCCTTGCGGCCGATGGCGTAGCCGATCGAGTCGCCGATGATCGCGCCGGCCGTGGCGCTGGCGCCGAGGACGACAGGGTCGATCTCGCCGTTCTGGGACGCGAGCAGCGCCGAGGAGACGAGGATGATCTCGCCCGGCAGCGGGATACCCAGACTCTCCAGGCCGATGACCAGCCCGACCAGCGCGTATACGGCGACCGCGGGTACGGTTTCGAGCCACTCCTGGACGTGCAACGCCGGTTCCTTTCGCTGAGCTTCCCTGCGTGCCCGGGGAAGCCTACCGGCTTCTAGGACGTCCCTCGGGGCTCAGGCGTTCCAGCTCCACTCGGCCACCTCGGGCAGGTCGGTGCCGTGCTCACGGATCCAGGCGTGGTGGCGGCTGCGGGCGTCGGCCATCCGCTGGCGCACGGCCGTGGCGCGGACCGCGAGGCCGGGGACGCGGTCGATGACGTCCATGACCAGGCGGTAGCGGTCGAGGTCGTTGCGGACGACCATGTCGAACGGCGTGGTCGTGGTGCCGGCCTCCTTGTAGCCGCGCACGTGCAGGTGCTGGTGACCGGTGCGGCGGTAGGCGAGCCGGTGGATCAGCCACGGGTAGCCGTGGTAAGCGAAGATCACCGGCTTGTCGGTGGTGAACAGCCCGTCGTACTCGGCGTCGCTCATGCCGTGCGGGTGTTCGCCCTGGGGCAGCAGCCGGGCGAGGTCGACGACGTTGACGACCCGGACGGACAGGTCGGGCAGGTACCGGCGGAGCAGGTGGGCCGCGGCGAGGGTCTCCTGGGTGGGGACGTCACCGGCGCAGGCCAGGACGACATCGGGCTCGGCTCCGTCCTCCGTGCCCGCCCACTCCCAGATGCCGGCCCCCCGCGCGCAGTGGACCCTGGCCTCGTCCATCGACAGCCAGTCGAAGCAGGGCTGCTTGCCGGCCACGACGACATTGACGTAGTCGCGGCTGCGCAGGGCGTGGTCCGCCACCGACAGCAGGGTGTTGGCGTCCGGCGGGAGGTAGACGCGGACGACCTCGGGGCTCTTGTTGAGGACGTGGTCGACGAAGCCGGGGTCCTGGTGGGAGAAGCCGTTGTGGTCCTGCCGCCACACATGGGAGGTCAGCAGGTAGTTGAGGGAGGCGATGGGGGCCCGCCAGGGCAGCCTGCGCGAGGTGCGCAGCCACTTGATGTGCTGGTTGACCATGGAGTCGACGATGTGGACGAACGCCTCGTAGCAGGAGAAGAGCCCGTGCCGGCCGGTGAGCAGGTAGCCCTCCAGCCAGCCCTGGCAGAGGTGTTCGGAGAGCACCTCCATCACCCGTCCGTGCCGGTCGAGGTGCTCGTCCACGGGCAGGGTCCCGGCCTGCCAGGTCTTGCCGCTGGCGTCGTAGACGGCCTGGAGCCGGTTGGAGGCGGTCTCGTCCGGGCCGACCAGGCGGAAGTCACGGCGGTCGGCGGTGTCGCGCATGATCCGGGCGAGGAGGTCGCCGAGGACCCGGGTCGGCTCGTGCATCGTCGTGCCGGGCTTGTCGACGGGCACGGCGAAGTCGTCCAGGGACGGGATGGGCAGGTCGCGGACGAGCAGGCCGCCGTTGGCGTACGGGGTGGCGCCGAGACGCCTGGTGCCCTCGGGGACGCAGGCGAGGACGTCCGCGACCGGGCGGCCCTCGGCGTCGAACAGTTCCTCGGGCCGGTACGAGCGCAGCCAGGACTCCAGCTGCCTCAGGTGCTCCGGGTTGTCGCGGACGCCGGACAACGGCACCTGGTGGGCGCGCCACGTGCCCTCGACCGGTTCGCCGTCGACCTCGGCCGGGCCGGTCCAGCCCTTGGGGGTGCGCAGCACGATCACCGGCCAGCGCGGGCGCTCGGTCGCATCCTGCTCCCGGGCGGCGTGCTGTGCGGCGGCGATGCGGTCGAGCGCGGTGTCCATGGCCTCGGCCATGATGCGGTGGACGGTGGCCGGGTCCTCGCCGCCGACATGGATCGGCTCGTGGCCGTAGCCGCGCAGCAGCGCGTCGAGCTCCTCCTCGGGGAGGCGGGACAGCACGGTCGGGTTGGCGATCTTGTAGCCGTTGAGGTGCAGGATCGGCAGGACGGCACCGTCGTGGACGGGGTCGAGGAACTTGTTGGCGTGCCAGGACCCGGCGAGCGGCCCGGTCTCCGCCTCGCCGTCGCCGATCACGCAGGCCACGAGCAGGTCCGGGTTGTCGAGGGCGGCACCGTAGGCGTGGGCGAGGGAGTAGCCGAGTTCGCCGCCCTCGTGGATCGAGCCGGGCACCTCCGGGGCGACGTGGCTGGGCACGCCGCCGGGGAAGGAGAACTGCCGCATCAGCAGCTCCATGCCCTGCGCGTCCCGGGACGCGTCCGGGTACTTCTCGCTGTAGCTGCCCTCCAGCCAGGAGTTGGCGAGCACCGACGGACCTCCGTGGCCCGGGCCCCAGACGCACAGGGCGTCGAGCCCCCGGTTCTTGATCACCCGGTTGAGGTGGGTGTGGACGAGGTTCAGCCCGGGTGAGGTGCCCCAGTGGCCGAGCAGCCGCGGCTTGATGTGCTCGGGCCGCAGCGGCTCGGTGAGCAGGGGGTTCGCCAGCAGGTAGATCTGACCGGCCGCCAGGTAGTTGGCGGCTCGCCAGTGGGCGTCCAGCGTGCGCAGTTCCTCGTCGGTCGGCGTGGTCCTGCTGTCCTGGCGCGGGGCCTCCGGCATGGGTCACTCCCTGGGTTCTGCGGGCGGACTCAGGAGGAGTACCAGTTTGTTCCGGTTCGATGCCAGGCGCCTGTCGGCCATCCCGCACTCCCCGCGGGTTCCCACTGCCCGTCCTACCGCTCGACCCCGGCCGAGCCGCAGGAACGGCGACGGTGCCGTGAGCCACGTCGGCCGACCCCTGGGGCACCCGAGTGGGCGACTCCGGGCGGGTTTGGGCGGCCCGGGCGACCTCGGATTCCCCGGGTGGGCTCGAACCAAGCGAGCCCGGACGCCCCGAGCAGCCTCGGGAGCCCTCCCGGCGGGCCAACGTCCCGGGCCGGCCCGGACGCCCCGAGCGGCCTCGGACGGCCTCCGGCTCACCCGGGCATCCGAGCGGCCGGATTCCCGGCGCCCGGGGCGGCGCCGGTGCCGGGGCCTCCTGGGCCGAGGTCCCCGCTCGGACACCCCGGGGGGGGATCCCGTAGCGCTCTACGGCAAACGCACTGTGGAGTGCAGCGTCGTCACGGCGTCGGCGACGGTGGCCGGAGCGCGTCCGAGGACGCCGGAGCCTGTCTGCGGCGCGGACCCACCGGACTCGTCAGCCCCCACCCCGCCGGCCCCCGGCTCGGCTTCCCCGCAGCAGCCCACCTGCGCGAACCGCGTCCCGTACCGCTCCTGCGGCAGTTCCCCGGGCTTGGTGCGCGGCGGCGCGGGCCGCCGCCCGGGCGGTGCGTCGTCGTACGGCCGCTGCTCGCGCTCCCGGCGGCTCTCCCCCGGAGCGCCCTCCGCCCGCTTCTCCCGGGACTCCCCCGTCCCTCCGGGGACCGCGGCCGGTTCCAGTGCCCAGCGCTGCGCATCGGATCCGTCACGGCCGGCGACGATCACGTCCCGGCCCTTCCCGGGGGCGAGGGCCAGCCCCTTGCCGCCGCGCGGCAGAAGTTCACCGCGCACGGTCAGGTCGTAACGGACGACTCCCGCGTGAACGAGGCAGCCGGCCAGGGCGACCGAGCCCTCGGCGGTGTCGGAGCCGAGGCACAGCGTGGGGTCGGCGGCGCTGCGCAGGACGCCGTCGTCCTGGTACGACCACTGCTGGGACCCGCCCGCGGAGCAGGCGGTCAGCACGACGCGGGCGCCGGCGCGGGTACGGCCGCCGAGGACGTCGACGCACAGGCCTTCGTCGAGGTTGCGCAGCCGTCCCCGGGCCACTTCGGCGGCGGTGCCCGCGGAGGCGGCCGATGGGGAAGCGGCGGCCGAGGGTGCGGCGGAGTCCGGTCCGACGGACGAGGGCCCCGCGCCGTCCGGGTCGACGGAGTGGCCGCTTACCGCGCCCCAGGTGGCCTGCGGGCCGGCGGTGCCGCCCTCCTCGGTCCAGCCCCGGGCGGCGAGCAGGGTCGCGAGCAGTACGAGGGAGGTCACCCCGACGGCGGCGGCCAGCGCCTTCGCATGCCTCCTCGGCGCCCCGGGCCGGCCCTCCGCCGGCAGGGCACGGGGCCGGAGGCGGTGGCGTCCGCCGACGGCCAGGGCGCTCCGGCCCTCGACGCGACCCGGCCGTGATTCCAGGTAGCGGCGGGCTCCCCAGCCGAGCACCGTCTCGGTGAGCAGGTCTTCCAGACCGCCCTCGAAATGGCTGAGTTGTTCGGCGGCGTGGCGGCAGTAGCGGCATGCCATGAGATGCCGCTGGACATCGGGAAGCAGCGCCCCGCCGCGGCGCATGGGAACGTCCAGAAGGCGGTTGTAGTAGCGGCATTCCTGCGTCGGTGCGAGTTCCCGGTGGGCGCGTACGCATCCCGACCTGAATTGCTCGCGCGCCTGCTCCAGGGCGGCCGACGCGGTACCGGCGTCCACTCCCAGCAGACCGGCCGGTACGTATATGGGTTCGGCCTCGACGTCCGTGTGCCAGAGCAGGCATTGGGAAGCCCCCGGAAGAGTGCGGAAAGCGCGCTCCGCGAGGCGTCGCCTTTCGGGTGTCCCGGGCCGGGCAGCGCGCAGGCCGCGGGCGCCGACGGTTTTGCCGAGTTCCGGCAGCACGTGGGAAATACCGTCGTCGGCTGCCCACTCGCGGACCGTCTCCCGGACGGCGGTGAGCAGCCGCGGACGGAGGGCTCCGCCGCCCGGCCGGGCGAGTTCCCCGCGGAAGGCGGCGGCGGCCGCCATCGACGCGGAATCCTCGGAGGACGCCAGGCAGATCACGGCGTACTCGTAGACTGCGCGCCAGTGCCGGGCCAGCAACAGCGCGACGGCGCGCGGCCCTTCGGCGGGTTGGCCGACCCGGGCGAGGAGATTGCGGTCGGACTCCGCGGGTCCGGCTCCGGGTCGTGGCGCGTAAGGCGGGCGTGGGGGGGTGGGGGATTGCACGGAACCATTTCCTTCCAGCGGCAGAAGGCAGGCTAATTGCGCGTCCGTCGGAAAGCAGGTGTGTGATTGGTGCATACCTATGCCGCGTCAGCTGCGGACTCGACTGTGAGCCGGCTCACTTTCGCACATACGACTGACAGGTAACAAGGAGTTCGGATGACCCAAGTTCAAAACGTGGGGAATTCAGATATGTTACCGGCGGTATCCGCACCGACTTTCGAAAACGCGGGACGCCCGAGGTCGCAAGTTGTGCCCATTCGGAGGCGGTTGGTCACACAATCTCCCGCTCCACAGCGCGCTCCCATGTGGCTCTCGGCGCGCTCTCAGCTCCCCACGCCGGCATGAGCCGCATGATCGCCCCCACCCTTCCACCCCCGAGACCCTTCCGCCCCCGAGGCCCCCGCCCTCACCGTCCGCAAGGCGGTCGTCCCGGCCGCCGGCCTCGGCACCCGCTTCCTGCCCGCCACGAAGGCGACGCCCAAGGAGATGCTGCCGGTCGCCGGCAAGTCGGCCGTCCCGTACGTCGTCGAGGGGGCGGCAGCGGCGGGACTCGACGACGTTCCGATGATCACCGGCCGGCACAAGCGGGCCATCGAGGACCACTTCGACCACGCCCTGGAACCGGAGCAGGCCCGCACGGCCAAGGGCGACACCGTGCGGCTGGACGCGGTGCGCGATCCGGCGCGGCTGGCGAGCATCCACCACATCCGCCAGGGCGACCCGCTCGGCCTCGGCCACGCCGTGCTGTGCGCCCGCCGCCATTGTCGGCGGCCAGCCCTTCGCGGTCCTCCTGGGGGACGATCTGATCGACCCGCGCGAGACGGATGCGATCGAGAAGCCGACGGGGCGTCAGGCGCCTCGCCGCTACGCCGTCATCGGCCGCTACGTCCTCGACCCGGCCGTCTTCCCCGTCCTGGAGCGCACGCCGCCGGGCCCGGGCGGCGATATCCAGCTGACCGGCGCCCTGCGGGATATGGCCTCGGACGGCACGGTGCACGCAGTGGTCTTCAAGGGCCTGCGCCACGACACGGGCGACGAGGCCGACCAGCTGCGCACGGTGGTCAGGACGGCCTGCGAACGGTCCGACCTGGGAACGAGTTCGTGGCGTGGCTCCGGGTGTTCCTCGGGGAGCTGGACGGCGGGCCCCCAAGGCACCGTGACGCGGCGGCCTGACCCGCGCCGGCTCCCGGCCGGGGCCGGCGCGCACGCGACCGCCTGATCAGCTGTTGGGCCGCAGAGTCCACACCACGGTCATCTCGCCGGTCACGGCGCCGTCGGCCCGCTGGATGGCGATGGCCACCGGGAACTCGGGTCGCTCACCGGCGTCCAGCTGCGCGACGACATCGGCGGCCGGGCGGCCCAGGGTGGCCGTGGCCGTGACGGCGCCCATCGCCAGCTTCTTGTAGGAGATCTCGGCGCTGACGGCGAGCGGCACGGCGCGCGAGAGCTGGTCCCCGAACGCGGCCAGCACGATCGCCCCGCTCGCGGACTCGCCGAGCGTGAACATCGCGCCGGCGTGCGGGCCACCCACGTGGTTGTGGTACTCGCCCTGGTCCGGCAGCGACACCACCGCACGGTCCGGCGAGGTCTCCAGGAACTGGAGGTTCAGGGTCCGGGCCATGGGCACCGTGGCGGCGAGCATCTCGCCGATGGACATCTGGTCTGCGCTCATGCCCGAATGTTACTCACGAGTAGAGACGCCTGGCCAGGCCGGTGTGACGACCGCCGCATCCCTGCGCACGACATCCACACCGGGCTGTCTCAGGGTTGCCACGTCTGCGTCCACGGGCGGTGACCGCATCGTGTCCGGGGCGCGGCTAGGGTGGCTGCCCATGTGGCCAGGACAGCAGCCGCCCGGGGGCGAGCAGAACCCGCAAGCGAACAACCCGTACCAGCAGCCGGGGTACCAGCAGCCGAATCCCTATCAGCAGCCGGGATACCAGCAGCAGCCCAGCCCCTATGGGCAGCAGCCGCAGTGGGGCGCCCCCGGGCCGGCCGGCACGCCGCAGCCCCCGCAGCCGCCGCAGGGCGGTGGCGGTGGCGGCCGGACGAAGCTGGTCGCGATCATCGCGGCCACGGCGGTGGTCGTGGCGGCCGGTGTCACCGGCTTCCTGGTACTGGGCGGCGACAAGGACGACACGGCCGACGGCGGCAAGGACGGCAAGGACGGCAAGGTCACGACGAGCCCGTCGGCCGAGAAGCCGAGCGCCCCCGCCTCGGACGACAACCCTCGCGGCGGCGAGGCGGCGCAGCCCACGGTCAAGGGCTGGAAGGTCGTCGTCAACCCCAAGTGGGGCACCGCCTTCGACGTCCCGGCCGACTGGGAAGTGGCGTCCCCGACGTCGTACGTCTACTTCGAGGACGAGAAGTCCGACGACGGCAAGCCGCTGATCCTCATGTCGGCACCGGCGTTCTACAAGTCCGAGTGGTGCACGAGCGACGACAACAAGGACGGCCGTACCGAGACCGAGTCCCTGGCCGGGGTGGGCACCAAAGGCGCCGACGGTGCCAAGAACACGGACGAGGTCGCGGTCAACCAGGCGGCCGCGTGGGTGTACGGCGGCTACACCCAGCCGGACAAGAAGAGCGTCAAGACCGACGACAAGGCCAAGCCCTACACCACCGCCTCGGGCGTGAAGGGCAGCGTCGCCTGGGCGCACTCGGAGGACACCCCCGACAAGGGCAAGTGCGCGAGCGACGGCAAGGCCGTCACGTTCGGCTTCAAGAACTCCGCCGGTGACTTCGTCGCGTGGAGCTTCTTCGGTGCCAAGGGCGTCAAGGGCGAAGTGCCCGAGAAGACCATCATGAAGATCCTCAGCACGGTCCGCCTGCACGGCGAGCCGACCGGCGGCTGACCCGGAGAATCGGAACGGGCCCGCCCCCTGCGACGGGGGCGGGCCCGGCTCACCGGAGCGTCGTGAGGGTCAGCCCCTCAGGTACCCGCGGTAGACCCAGCGCCCGCTGATGGCGTCGTCGTCCACGTGACAGCTGCCGATGCAGACCCAGGGGTTGCCCGAGGAGTTGGTGCAGTCCCAGTAGGCGTGCACCTTGTTGTTCTTGTAGACGTAGTCGACCACCTTGGAGTCGGCCGAGAAGCGGGAGTGCACCGCGGCCTTCTCCTTGACGACCACGTAGCTGTGAGACGTCGGCTGGCACTTGAAAGCACCGGCCGCCGAGGCGGACCCCGCGCCCATGACCGGCAGTGCGGCACCGATGAATGCCGCCGCGGCCAGCAGCGTCGCAGAACGCTTGTACATGCGTTTCCTTCCCCGTTTCACGGTCAAATCAAGATCAACTTAGCGATGCGCGGTCACGCCGCGCAAACCGTTTGGCAGGAGGGGCCCCGGGCGGCGATAGTCGGCCGGTGACGTCCCCCACCGCCTCCTCCCGGAGCCCCCGCAGACCCGCCTGGGCGGGCCGCAACTACTCCCTGCTGACCACGGCCGCGGTCGTCACCGGCCTGGGCAGCCACGGCGCCCTGGTGGCGTCGGCGTTCGCCGTCCTCGAAACGGGCGGCGACGGCGGTGACGTCGGCCTGGTGGCGGCGGCGCGGACCCTGCCGCTGGTGCTGTTCCTGCTGATCGGCGGCGCCGTGTCGGACCGGCTGCCCCGGCACCACGTGATGGTCGCGGCCAACGTCCTGAACTGCCTCTCCCAGGCCGCCTTCGCCTTCCTCGTGCTGACCGGGGAGCCCCGGCTGTGGCACATGATGCTGCTGGCCGCGCTCGGCGGCACCGGCCAGGCCTTCTTCGGCCCGGCCGCCGAGGGCATGCTGATGTCCTCGGTCGACGGCGAGAACGCCGGCCGCGCGTTCGCCGTGTTCAGGATGGCGATGCAGGGCGCGGCCCTCGGCGGTGCCGCGCTCGGGGGCGCCATGGTCGCGGCGATCGGGCCCGGCTGGGTGCTCGCGGTGGACGCGGCCGCCTTCGCAGTCGCCGGAGCGCTGCGGGCCTCCCTCGACGTCGGCCACATCCCGCCCCGCGCTCCGGGCGGCGGCCTGCTCACCGATCTGCGGGACGGCTGGCGCGAGTTCGCCGGCCGTCCCTGGCTGTGGGGCATCGTCGTCCAGTTCTCCATCGCCAACGCGGTCGTCGCCGCCGCGGACGCCGTCTACGGCCCGCTCGTCGCCCGTGACCACCTGGGCGGCGCGGGCCCCTGGGGGCTCGCCCTGGGCGCGTTCGGTGCGGGCACGGTGGCCGGTGCCCTGCTGATGACCCGCTGGAAACCCCGCCGCCTGCTCTTCGCCGGCACCCTCTGCGTGTTCCCGCTGGCCCTGCCCTCCGCCGCCCTCGCCGTCCCGGTGCCGATCGGCGTCCTGTACGGGGTGATGTTCCTCGCCGGCGCGACGGTGGAGGTGTTCGGCGTCTCCTGGATGACGGCACTGCACCAGGAGATCCCCGAGCACAAACTCTCCCGCGTCGCGGCGTACGACTGGTTCGGCTCCGTCGCCCTGGTCCCCCTCGCCACGGCCGCGGCCGGCCCGGCGGAGGACGCCTTCGGCCGCACCGCTGCGCTATGGGGCTGCTCCGGCCTGGTCGTCCTGGTCACGGCGGCCGTGCTGTGCGTACCGGACGTCCGCGATCTGCGCCGCCGGACCGCACCGGTCGCCCAGGGCGGCACCGAGCCCGCGTCAGCCGATGCCGAACGCCCCGTCGGGGGGCTCGGGTGACGGCACGGCGTCCGCGTCCCCGACGGGCCGCGCGCCGCCGATGAACTTGCGCAGGGCCGAGCCGTGTTCGACCCGGGCGGGGAAGGCGTCCGCGGCGGTGAGCCTGACCAGGGCTGCGACGTCGATCGCCCGGTGCCCGGCGACGAGCACGGCGTTCCCGAACCGCCGGCCCCGCAGCACACCCGGCTCGGCGATCAGCACGAGTTCCCCGAAGAAGTCGGCCAGCGTGGCGAGTTGCGACCGCAGGAAGCCGAAGGGCGCGGCGTCGGGGAGGTTGGCGAGGTAGACCCCGCTCCCCCGCAGCACCCGCGCGGCCTCGCGGACGTAGGAGACGGTGGTGAGGTGCGCAGGCACCCGTGACCCGCTGAAGACGTCCGCGAGGAGAACGTCCGCCGAGTCCGCGGGGGCGTTCTCCAGCCAGGCCCTGGCGTCCGCCGGGTGGAGGGCGACGGCCGCGCCCTCCGGCAACGGCAGATGCTCCGTCACCAGTTCCAGCAGCCCCCGGTCGGCCTCGACGACGTCCTGCCGCGAGCCCGGGCGGGTCGCGGCCACGTACCGCGGCAACGTGAGCGCACCGCCCCCGAGATGCACCACGTCCAGCGCCCGCCCCGGCTCGGCCACGACGTCCAGCACGTGCCCGAGCCGCCTGGTGTACTCGAACTCCAGATGCGCGGGTTCGTCGAGATCGACGTAGGACTGCGGCGCCCCGTCCACGGTCAGCAGCCAGGCCCGCTCCCGATCGACGTCGGGCATCAGCTTGGCAAACCCGTGGTCGACGGCCCGGGCGACTGGTACAGGCTCATTCACCCTCTCATTGTGCCTGTGCGACCACGCCACTTCAGGGGCGCGGAGAACCGCGCGACCAGCCACAACGGCCCGCAGTCCCCCGCACGACCTCAACCCACCACGGTCACGGTCCCCGCCCCCACAGTCCTGCCACCCTCACGGATGGCGAACCCGAGCCCCGGCTCCAACGGCATGTCCCTCCCCAGCTCCACCGTCATCGCGACCGTGTCACCGGGCCGGGCCACCGCAACCTCTCCGAGGTCGACGACGCCCACCACATCCGCGGTCCGGATGTAGAACTGCGGCCGGTACCCGGAGGAGACGGGCGTCGTCCGTCCACCCTCCCGAGCCGACAGGACGTACACCTGCGCCGAGAAGCGCCGCCGCGGCTTCACACTTCCCGGCGCGGCGACGACATTCCCCCGCCGGACGGCATCCCGCGGAACCCCCCGCAACAGCAACGCCACGTTGTCCCCGGCCTGCGCCTCCTCCATCGGCTTGCCGAAGGTCTCCAGCCCCGTGACCACCGTCTCGGCGGAGGCCCCGAGCACCTCGACCCGGTCACCGACGCGCACGAGACCTCGCTCGACCGCCCCGGTCACCACCGTCCCCCGGCCGGTGATGGTCAGCACGTTCTCCACCGGCAGCAGGAACGGCGCGTCCAGATACCGCTCCGGCATCGGCACATACGTGTCCACCGCGTCGAGCAGTGCCTCGATCGACGCCGTCCAGCGCGGGTCCCCCTCCAGCGCCTTCAGCCCCGAGACGCGTACGACGGGCACGGAGTCGCCGCCGTAGCCGTGCGCGGTGAGCAGGTCGCGGACCTCGAGCTCGACCAGGTCGGTCAGCTCCTCGTCCCCCGCGTCGGCCTTGTTCAGGGCGACCACGATGTGGTCGACGCCCACCTGCCGGGCGAGCAGGACGTGTTCGGCGGTCTGCGGCATGATCCCGTCGAGCGCGGAGACGACGAGGATCGCCCCGTCGAGCTGGGCGGCGCCGGTGACCATGTTCTTGACGTAGTCGGCGTGGCCCGGCATGTCGACGTGCGCGTAGTGCCGGGTGCCGGTCTCGTACTCCACGTGCGCGATGTTGATGGTGATGCCGCGCGCCGCCTCCTCGGGCGCCCGGTCGATCCGGTCGAACGGCACGAACGCGCCACTGCCGCGGTCGGCGAGGACCTTGGTGATGGCGGCCGTCAACGTGGTCTTGCCGTGGTCGACATGACCCATCGTGCCGATGTTGAGATGCGGTTTCGTGCGGACATAAGCCGTTTTGGACATGGCTGTACCTCGAAGCGTGTGATCAGCGAAGAAGAAGTGGGACCCCGAGGACCTGCCCGACCCTCCCCTTGCGGGGTCCGCCGGACGAACCGGAGAGGGTCAGCTTCGGGCGCCGTCCATGACGGCCGTGAGATCGAGGACGGCAGCCTTCGGGGCATCCGTGACCACGGATGCTGCGAGGGCGAAGGCGTGCCGGAACATGCGTCGATGATTGCCGACGCCTTACCGCACGTCGAATGGTTTTCGTCCGCCCTGCGCACGGGCGCGCGGGCCGGGGACTGTGACGCTCGTGAGACGAACCATACGGCGATCACACACATTTGTCGGTTAGTGTCACCGGATGCTCGATGCCACCACCCGCTCTGGGGGCACCGCCACGGCCTCTCCCCGGGCCACCGCCGCGGAGCTCGCCGTCGCCGTTCCCCCGGCAACGACCGTCTCGCCCGCCGAACCGACCCGTTTCGCCGCCCGCTGCACGAGAGTTCTGCTCTCCCCGTATTCGCGACTGTCCCTGCTCGTCGTGCTGCTCGCCGCCGGCGCGTGCGGGGTGCTCCTGTTCGAGCCGCAGCGCCTGCTGACGGAGGGCTGGCCGCCCCAGCTCTCGGGTGCCGCGGCGGCGGCCGTGTTCACGGTGGCGTACGGCGTGTGCACCGTGGCGTTCGTGCCGAGGCCGCTGCTGAACCTCGCGGCGGGCGCCCTGTTCGGTTCGCAGCTCGGCCTCGGCGTGGCCCTGACGGGGACGGTGCTCGGTGCCGGGATCGCCTTCTGCCTGGGCCGGGCGCTGGGCCAGGACGCCCTGCGGCCGTTGCTGCGGGGGCGCTGGCTGAAGGCGGCGGACGGCCAGCTCAGCCGGCACGGCTTCCGTTCGATGCTGATGGTGCGGCTGTTCCCCGGTGTGCCGTTCTGGGCCGCGAACTACTGCGCCTCCGTCTCGCGCATGGGCCTGCTGCCGTTCCTGCTGGCCACGGGCCTCGGCTCGATCCCGAACACCGCCGCCTACGCCGTCGCGGGCGCCCGCGCCTCCGCTCCGACCTCCCCCGCGTTCCTCATCGCCATGGCGTGCATCGCCCTGCCCGGGCTGGCGGGCATGGTGGTGGCCTGGCGCAAGCGCCACCAGCTGCGCCGGCTCTGACGCGCCGTCTCCCCCGGCTCAGATCCGTTCCAGCACCATGGCGTTGGCGAGTCCGCCCGCCTCGCACATGGTCTGGAGCGCGTACCGGGCGCCTCGTTGCCGCATCGCGTGCACCAGTGTCGTCGTCAGCCGGGTGCCGCTCGCGCCGAGGGGATGCCCGAGCGCGATGGCCCCGCCGTGCACGTTGACCCGGGCGAGGTCGGCGCCGGTCTCCTGCTGCCAGGCCAGTACGACACTGGAGAACGCCTCGTTGACCTCGAACAGGTCGATGTCGTCCAGGCTCAGTGAGGCCCTGCGCAGTACCTTCTCGGTCGCCGGGATCACGCCCGTGAGCATCAGCAGCGGGTCGGATCCGGTGACGGCGAAGCTGTGCAGGCGGGCCAGCGGACGCAGGCCGAGCCGGGCGGCCGTCTCGCTCGAGGTGATGAGCACCGCCGAGGCCCCGTCGTTGACCGGGCTGGCGTTGCCCGCCGTGACGTTCCACTCGATCTGCGGGAAGCGCTCGGCGAAGCCGGGGTCGCGGTAGGCGGGCTTGAGGCCGGAGAGGATCTCCGTCGTGCTGCCGGGGCGTACGCACTCGTCGCGCGTGACCCCCTCCAGGGGCGCGACCTCGGCGTCGAACAGCCCGTTCTCCCACGCCTCGGCGGCCTTGTGGTGCGAGGAGACGGCGAAGGCGTCCATCCGCTCGCGGCCGATCGACCACTTCGCGGCGATCAGTTCGGCACTGATCCCCTGCGGGACGAGCCCCTCCGGGTAGCGCCCGGCGACTCCGGGGCCGAAGGGGTCCTTGCCCTCGGGCACGTTCGACCACATGGGCACCCGGCTCATCGACTCCACCCCGCAGGCCACGACCATGTCGTACGCACCGGAGAGCACACCCTGCGCCGCGAAGTGCACGGCCTGCTGCGAGGAGCCGCACTGGCGGTCCACGGTGGTCGCGGGCACCGACTCCGGGAACCCGGCGGAGAGCACGGCGTAGCGGGTGGTGTTCATGGCCTGCTCGCCGACCTGGTCGACGGTGCCGCCGATGACGTCGTCGATCAGCCCCGGGTCGATCCCCGACCGCTCGACGAGGGTGCGCAGGGTGTGGGCGAGGAGCTCCACGGGGTGGACGTGTGCCAGGGCGCCGTTCGGTTTGCCCTTGCCGATCGGGGTGCGTACGGCTTCGACGATCACTGCGTCACGCATGTGCGGGCCTCCACGGCTACCAGTGAGTAGGAAATCCGGACTCACCGTAGCCCGCAGGGTTGGAAAATCCAACCCTCTCCTAGACTGATCCTCATGGCCGACCGCAAAGACCCGCGCCCCTGCTCCATCGCCGACACGCTCGCGATCGTCGGCGAGAAGTACTCGCTGCTCGTGCTGCGGGAGGTATGCCTGGGCAATGGCCGGTTCGACCGACTGGTGCGCAACATCGGCACCCCGCGCGACATCCTGGCCACCCGGCTGCGCCGGCTCGTCGACGCCGGGATCCTCGCCAAGCACCCCTACAGCGAGCGCCCGCAGCGCTTCGAGTACCGGCCGACACGGGCGGGACTGGAACTGGAGCCGGTGCTGATGACCCTCATGGCGTGGGGCGACCGCCACCTCCGGCCCGACGGCGACCGCCCGATGGTCCTGGAGCACTCCTGCGGGCGGCCCCTCGCCCCGGCCGTCACCTGCCGCGCCTGTGGCGACGAGGTGCGCCACGAGGACCTCACCGCCCGCCCGCAGACCCCGGGCTGGACGGTGACCGGACCCACCGCGGCCTGATCGCCGCTGGTCGGGAGCGCTTCCAAACCCCTGTGTCGAGTGGGCCGTCCGGGGGCGCTACGCTTCCCCCTCGGCACACATGATCCCCCGTTCACCGCAACGGCGGCCCGGTGCGCCCGTCGTCCGTCCCACGATCGGCACTTGGACTCCGCTACCTCATGTCTTGGTTCGAATCACTCATCCTCGGACTCGTCCAGGGGCTGACCGAGTTCCTTCCCGTCTCCTCCAGTGCCCACCTGCGGCTGACGGCGGCCTTCGCGGACTGGAAGGACCCGGGCGCCGCCTTCACGGCGATCACGCAGATCGGCACCGAGGCGGCCGTGCTGATCTACTTCCGCAAGGACATCGGGCGGATCATCTCGGCATGGACGCGCTCGCTCACGAACAAGGCGATGCGCAGCGACCCCGACGCGCGGATGGGCTGGCTGGTGATCGTCGGCTCGATCCCCATCGGCGTGCTCGGCGTGACGCTGAAGGACCAGATCGAGGGACCGTTCCGCGATCTGCGGATCACCGCGACGATGCTGATCGTCATGGGCATCGTCCTGGGCGTCGCCGACCGGCTCGCGGCCCGCGACGAGAGCGGCGGCAAGCACCGCGCACCCAAGCAGCGCAAGGCCCTCGAGGACCTGGGCGTACGGGACGGCCTGATCTACGGCGTCTGCCAGGCCATGGCGCTCGTCCCGGGCGTCTCCCGCTCCGGCGCCACCATCAGCGGCGGTCTGTTCATGGGCTACAAGCGCGAGGCCGCGGCCCGCTACTCCTTCCTGCTCGCCATCCCCGCGGTGCTCGCCTCGGGTCTGTTCGAGCTGAAGGACGCGACGGAGGGCGGCCACGTCTCCTGGGGCCCGACGATCTTCGCGACGATCATCGCCTTCGTCGTCGGGTACGCGGTGATCGCCTGGTTCATGAAGTTCATCTCGACCAAGAGCTTCATGCCGTTCGTCTACTACCGCATCGCGCTCGGCATCGTCATCATCGCCCTGGTCGGCATGGGTGCCCTGAGCCCCCACGCCGCCGAGTCGGCGGGCTGACCCCGGGCCTGTGACCCCGGTCTCGTGACCAACCACATAGCCGTGGGGTAGCCGTCCGGTAGCGGGCTGTCAGTGGCTGCCCCTAGGCTTGTCCGCATGTCCCCCGATTTCGTGACCCCTGGTTCCGTGCGGTCCGCTGCCGAGGTCAACGAGGAGATCCGTGCGCTGTGGCAGCGCACGGGCGGCACCCTGTCGGCCGAGGAGCGCGCGGAGTACGAGCTTCTCGTCGTCGAATGGGCCGCCGCGCTCCGAGGCGGCGTCGTCAAGGCGGCCTGAGCGCTTCCCACCACCCGTCTGTCCGACCCGTACCCCACCTCTAGGCGCGCAGCCGCGCCAGCACCTCGTCGTCGACTGCGAAGGGCCGCTCCTCGGGCAACAGCCCCGCGGCCGACTCCAGTTGCCCCGCCCGTACCAGCCCGTGGATCTCAGCGGCGAGCGGCGTGACGTCCTCGATCCCCCTGATCCACTCGTCCGCGTAGCGCGCGGCCGCCTCCCCCGCGAGCCCCAGCTGAAGTGACCGGTGCGGCAGCGGGTTGTGGTGCAGATCCCGTTCCGGATCCCACTGCACCCGCGCGGGTGCCTGCCTCAACTGCCGCTTCCAGGAGGCCTGGTCACCGTGCAGAGCGGGGACGTGGTGGGACAGGCACGCGTTGCGCAGGGCCCAGAGGAAGCCCTCGCGGTCGACCTCGATCGCCAGGACCGTCTCCTGGCCCTCCTTGGTGCCCCAGCCGCAGCGGTACATCATCCACAGGAACGAGGGCTTGATCCAGGTCATGCGCTCGCGCTTCCAGGAAGCCGGGAAGCGGCCGTGGCGGGCGGCGGGGCCGCCGATCTCCGGGCGGTAGGCCTGGTAGACCGTGATCGTGGACTCGGTGTGGCGGGCCCGCACCCGGTACTTCGGTTCGTGTCGATCGTTCACGAAGGACAGGCTGGGCCCCGGCACCCCTCGGCGGCCACCGAATATCACGCGCGCACGGCTCTTGGCCCGGTCCCCGCCATGCCCAACACTGAGCCGATGACGCAGCGCGTGGAACTCGCCACCGTGAGAGACCGACTGGCCGTCGACGGACTGATCACCGACTACGCGGTGGCGGTCGACGACGGCGACTGGGAAGCGTACCGAGGCTTGTTCGCCCCTCGCGGGCGGGCGGACTACCGCTCGGCCGGCGGCATCGAGGGAGAAGCCGGGGCGGTCGCCGCCTGGCTCGCGGAGAGCCTGGAGCTGTTCCCGATGCGGCAGCATCTGATCGTCAACCGGCGGGTGCGCTTCGGGATCTGGGAGCAGGACACCGGTGACACGGCCGAGGTCCAGGCCGACTACGTCAATCCCATGGCCACCTCCGGACCCGCTCCCGACTTCGTGTGCGGCGGCCGGTACGCCTTCGGGGTACTGCGCACGGCCGACGGCTGGCGGCTGAGCGTGGTGGTCGTGCGGGAGAAGTGGCGGCGCCTTCCCGAGCCGCGGACGGCACCTGTGGTCAACTGACCCGACCCCGGTGTCCTAGATCGTCCGCAGGGCGCACACTGGAGGCACCCGCGGGTAGGAGGCGCCTATGAAGACGCTCGGCCACTGGCTCGCCTCCCCCTGGCGCCGCTCGGCCGCTGCCGCGGTCGCGGGCGCCCTCCCCGTCCTCGCCTTCCCCGGGCCGTCCCTGTGGTGGTGCGCCTACGTCGCCCTGGTGCCCTGGCTCCTACTGCTGCGCACCGCGCCGACCGGGAAGCGGGCCGCGTACGACGGCTGGTGCGGCGGTTTCGGTTTCATGCTGGCCATGCACCACTGGCTGCTGCCGAGCCTGAACGTGTTCACGTTCCTCATCGCCGCCCTGCTCGGCGCCCTGTGGGCCCCCTGGGGCCGGCTGGTGCGCAGGCTGCTGGGCGGCTTCCCCTCCGCAGGCCAGGTCGCGGTGGCACTGCTGGTGCTGCCCTCGGGCTGGCTGGCCATCGAGCTGATCCGCTCCTGGCAGGGCCTCGGCGGCCCCTGGGGCATGCTCGGCAGCAGTCAGTGGCAGGCCCAGCCCGCGCTGCGGCTCGCCTCGGTCGGCGGGGTGTGGCTGCTCAGCTATCTGCTCGTGGCGGTCAATGTCGCGGTCGCCGTTCTCGTCGCGGTTCGCCGGGCCCGGGTGCCCGCCATGGCCGGTCTGGTCGCCACGGCCGCGGCCACCTCCGCCGCCTGGGCGTTCTCGCCCCGCCCCGCCGTCGACGGCCACGTGAGGATCGCGGTCGTGCAGCCGGGTGTCATCGCCGGCCCCGACAGCCGGTTCGACCGCGAGGAGCAGCTCACCCGCCGCCTCGCCGGGCAGGACGTCGACCTGATCGTCTGGGGCGAGAGCAGCGTAGGTTTCGACCTCGGGGACCGGCCGGACCTCGCCCGGCGGCTCGCGTCCCTCTCCCGCGCGACGGGCGCCGACATCCTGGTCAACGTGGACGCCCGGCGCTCCGACAAGCCGGGCATCTACAAGAGTTCGGTCCTGGTCGGGCCCGAGGGCCTGACCGGCGAGCGCTACGACAAAATGCGGCTCGTGCCGTTCGGCGAGTACATCCCGGCCCGCTCGCTGCTCGGCTGGGCGACCTCGGTCGGCAAGGCCGCGGGCGAGGACCGCAGGCGCGGCTCGCAGCCCATCGTGATGAACGTCGGGGACGATCTGCGCGCCGGCCCGCTGGTGTGCTTCGAGACCGCCTTCCCGGACATGACCCGCCATCTCACCCGGGAGGGCGTCGACGTGCTGATCGGCCAGTCGTCGACGTCCACGTTCCAGCACAGCTGGGCGCCCGAGCAGCACGCGTCGCTGGCCGCGCTGCGGGCCGCCGAGACCGGCCGCCCCATGGTGCACGCGACCCTGACGGGCGTCTCCGCCGTCTACGGGCCGGACGGACAGCGCGTCGGAGCATGGCTCGGCACGGACGCCTCCGCCGCGCGGGTCTACGACATCCCCCTCGCCCACGGCACCACGCCCTACATCCGCCACGGCGACTGGACGGTGCACGCGGCGATGCTGATCCTCGCCCTGTGGGCCGCCGGCGAGGGCACACGGGCGCTGCGGATCAGGCGGTCCGCTCCTGAACCGCGCGTACCACCCGCTCGCACAGTTCATGGGTCTCCAGCGCGTCCCGGGCGCTGAGCACCTTGCCCGCCCTGACCGCGTCGAGGAACGCGAGCACCGCCTGCTCGATCCCGCGCTGCCGGGCCACCGGCACCCAGTCACCGCGTCGCCGCACGGTCGGCTGCCCCTTGTGGTCGACGACCTCGGCGAGGTTGACCACCTGCCGTTTGGTGTCCTGCCCGGACACCTCCAGGATCTCCTCGGCGGAACCGCTGAGCCGGTTCATCACTCCGAGCGCGGTGAAGCCGTCCCCGGCGAGCTGGAGCACCAGGTGGTGCAGCAGTCCGTCCCGGACGCGGGCGCGCACGGTCACGTCGTCGATCTCGCCGGGCACGAGGAAGCGCAGGGTGTCGACGACGTGGATGAAGTCGTCGAGGATCATCGCGCGTGGCTCCTCCGGCAGCCCGATGCGGTTCTTCTGCATGAGGATGAGCTCGCGCGGATGGTCCGCGCACTGGCTGTAGCCGGGCGCGTGGCGCCGGTTGAAGCCGACGGCCAGGCTCACGTCCCGCTCCTCGGCGAGCGCCACCAGCCGTGCGGAGTCCTCCAGTTCGTAGGCGAGCGGCTTGTCGACGTAGGTCGGTACGCCCGCCTGGAGAAGCCGCGTCACGATCTCCGGGTGCACGAGCGTGGGCGCGTGCACGAAGGCCGCGTCGAGCTCCGCCGCGAGCAGGGAGTCGAGGGTGGCGTGCCGTCGCTCCCGCGGGATGTGGAGGCTCTCGGCGACCCGGTCGAGCGTGGCGGGCGTACGGGTCTGCAGGTGCAGTTCGACGCCGGGCTGGAGGGCGAGGACCGGGAGGTAGGCCTTCTGCGCGATGTCGCCGAGTCCGATGCAGCCGACCTTCACGGGGTGATCTCCTCTAGCCGTTGCCTGCCGGGTTCTGCTCGGAGCATACGGCGTCGCTCTGCGGGGGCCGCCAGTCGGCGATGCCGTCGAAGCCGCGCAGGAACAAGGCGGGGCCGGCCAGCGACAGCAGGCTCAGGGACGTGTCGCGCAGGGCGAGACCGGTCCGGCTGCTCATCAGGCTGAGGCGGGAGGCCTTCACGGCCTGTCGGGCGATGGCGGTCGTACGGGGGCGCCGGGCGGCGGTGTAGGCGGCGAGGTCGTCGCAGTGGTGGGCGAGGACGACGGCGTCCTCGATGGCCTGGTTGCCGCCCTGGCCGAGACTCGGCGGCATGGCGTGCGCGGCGTCGCCGAGCAGCGCGACCCGGCCGTGGTGATAGGCGGGCAGGGGGTCGGCGATGTGGTGGACGTCGTGGCGCAGCACGTCCTCGGGGCGGACGGCGGCGAGCACGGCGGGGATGGGGTCGTGCCAGTCGCCGAAGAGGCGCAGCAGCTCCGACTTCTCGTCGTCGGGCGCCCGTCCGCCGGCCGGGGTCGTGGCGCCGGCGTAGGCGTAGACGCGGCCGTCCTTCAGCGGGTGGGTGCCCCAGATCCGGCCCCTGCCCCAGGTCTCGTGCGAGGCGAACCGTGCGCCGGGGAGGGGGATCACGACCCGCCAGGTCGTCCAGCCGGAGTAGACGGCGCCCGGGTGGTGCGGGAAGAGCGTCCCGCGCACGGCGGACCGGATCCCGTCCGCACCGACCACCAGGTCGGCCTCGAGTTCGCCGTCCGCCGTCGCGACGCGGGCCGCCCGGTCAGGACCGCCGCTGTGGACGAGGGTCGCGGCGGCGTCCGTCCGGATGGCCCCCGCGGGGAGCAGCGCGGCCAGGCGCTCGATCAGGGTGGCGCGGTGCAGCAGTACGAGCGGCCCGCCGAAGCGCCGGGCGGCAGCCTCGGCGGAGGAACGGGACAGCCACCGCCCTTTCGGACTGCGCAGGCCTCCGTCCCCCGACCAGGCGGCGAGTTCGCGGATCTCGTCGCCGAGTCCGATGACGTCCAGCGCGCGCAGGGAGTTGGGCGCGAGGGAGATCGCCGCGCCGACCGGTTCCAGCGCGCGGGCCCGCTCCAGCACGGTGACCCGCAGGCCGCGCTGGTGCAGGGCGACCGCCGCCGTCAGGCCTCCGATGCCCCCGCCGATCACGACGGCATGCCCGGGCTGTCCCATGGCTCCTCCTGAGTTACTACACCTGTAGTGCCGACTTCGACGTTACTACAGATGTAGTCGAACGGGTAGCGTGAGCCTCATGTCCATACACACCGCCGGCCCCGCCCGATCCGACCTCGTCGCCGACACCGCCCTCGCCCTGCTCGCCGAGCGCGGGATGCGCGGCCTCACGCACCGGGCGGTCGACGAGCTGGCCGGGCTCCCCCAGGGCTCCACGTCGAACCTCGCGCGGACCCGGCAGGCCCTGCTGGAGCTGGCGGTGCGGCGCCTGGCCGACCGTGAGGCCCGGGTGCTGGCCCTGCACGAGATGCCGGGCCCCGAGGCCGGTGCCGGCGCCCTGGCGGACGCGCTGGCCCTGGCGACCCACCGCACTCTGACGCGGCAGCGCGCGCTCACCCTCGCCCGCTACGAACTGGCCCTGGAGGCGACGCGCCGCCCCGAGCTGCGGGCCTTCTTCGACGCCACGGGCGCCCGCTTCCGGGACCAACTCACCCCTCTGGTCGCCGGAATGGGCTCGACGGATCCCGCCCGGCACACCCTCTCGCTGATCGCCTGGGCGGACGGGCTGATGTTCAGCTGCGTGGCGGGATCGTTCGGTGCCGACGTGCCCAGCCTGGAGGAAGTGCGGGCCGGGCTGCGGGAGCTGCTGGAAGGGATGCTCAAGGGCTGAAAATCTTGTTGGTTCGCCGGAGACTGCCCGGAAAGGATGCCTCCATGACGACCGAACGCACCATGCCCGCCCCCACGTCCGACGAACGCACCATGCTCGAGGGCTGGCTGGACTTCCACCGCCGGACCCTCGCCTGGAAGTGCGAGGGCCTGAGCGACGAACAGCTCAGGGCCGCGGCCGTCGAGCCGTCCGATCTGTCCCTGATGGGACTGGTCCGGCACATGGCGGACGTGGAACGCAGCTGGTTCCGCCGGGTGCTGACGGGCGAGGACGTGCAGCCGATCTACTGGAGCGACGAGGACCGGGACGGCGAGTTCCACCTCACCGAGGCGGACACCTGGCAGGAGGCCCATGCCACCTGGCAGGCCGAGATCGAGACGGCCCGGCGCAACGCGGCCCGCTTCGGCCTCGACGACATCACCGAGGGCAAGCACCGGCGCACCGGCGAGCGGTTCAATCTGCGGTGGCTCTACACCCACATGATCGAGGAGTACGCACGGCACAACGGCCACGCCGACCTGCTCCGCGAGCGCATCGACGGCGCGACGGGCGACTGACGTCACCGCCGTCACACCTCACCCCACGTCACCCCCGTCACGCCGGCGCCCTCCGTACGGGGCGCGAGATCACCCGTGCGGGGCAACCCGCGCCTGTTCCGCCACCCCACCGCGGGCCGGACGCACCAGAGTTGCGCGGGTGCATCGAACGACGACCACAGCGACGCTCCTGGTGACCGTGGCGGTCTCGGCCCTCTCCGGCTGTACGACGGTTCCGCATCCCGCCGCGCCGGGACCCTTGGCGACACCGTCCCGGCCGTCGGCGCCGGAGCCGGATGCCGCGGCGGAGACCCCGATCGTGCAGGCACCGGCCCGCGAGGCCCTGGTGCTCATCGAAGAGGCGTCCCGCCGCCCTGAGCCGGCCGCGTCGGCGCCCCGCCCTGCCGCTCCTCCGGCGGCCTCGCGGCAAGGCGGGGCGCCGCAGCCCGGGCACCGCGACGTCCGTCCGCGCCCCGCCCGTCCGGAACGCCCCGAGCCCGCACCGCGGCGCCCCCAGCGATCGCACACCGACATCCCGGACGTGCCGGAGGCGGTACGCCAGAACGTCGAGAAGGGCGTCCCGGGCGGCAACGCCGACGTGTGCGTGCTGGGCAGGCGCTACGGGGGGTGGCGGGCGGACAGCCCGGAGGCGACGATCTGCCGCGACGCGTACGGGCGTTGACCTGCCGCGTCAGGGCCGCTGACGAGGCGGCGTCCACGTCCCCGGGCCGCCCTCCCCCAGCCGGGACTCCAGCCGTCCGATGGCCGCCCGCACGCCCTCGGCGTAGCCGTCGTCGGTGAGGGCGGTGGCGGCTTCCCGGGCCCACCGCAGATGCGTGCGGGCGGCGTCGGTGTGCCCCAGTCCGGCGTAGTCGTCGGCCAGGTTCAGGTGCAGGGAGGGGTAGAGGGCGGTCACCGCTGTCACTGCGAGGGCCTCCCCCCTGGCCTCCTCGGCGGCAGTCAACGCGCGCAGGTCCCAGGCCAGTTCGTCCGCAGGGTCGTCCTGGGTGTCGGCGAGGTAGTGGGCGAGGGTGCAGCGGTGCAGCGGATCGCCGTGCTCGCCGATCTCCGCCCACAGGCCGAGGAACCGGTGCCGGGCCTCCTCCCGGTCCCCCGCGTGGTGCAGCATGACCACCTGCCCGATCCGGGTCAGCACGGCATCCGGCGCCGTCTGCTCCTGCCGCTCCGCCACGACGCCCTCCGCGCACTCGCCGACTGTTGCACCGACGCTAACCGCGGGCGGGGGCGATCCGGCGCAGGCGGCTCCGGACATCATCGGGCCCGTCTCGGCACGGCCCTGCGAGCGGCTGCTCTCAGCCCAGGTTCGGGATGGTCCAGTCGATCGGCGTGTGCCCGTGCGCCGCCACCGCCTCGTTGATCTGCGTGAAGGGTCGCGAGCCGAAGAACTTCTTCGCCGACAGGGGCGAGGGATGCGCGCCCTTGACCACGATGTGCCGGGACTCGTCGATCAGCGGGAGCTTCTTCTGCGCGTAGTTGCCCCACAGCACGAAGACCGCCGGGTCGGGGCGCTCGGCCACGGCCCGGATCACGGCGTCGGTGAACTTCTCCCAGCCCCGGCCCTTGTGCGAGTTGGCCTCGCCGCCACGGACCGTGAGGACCGCGTTGAGCAGCAGCACGCCCTGCTCGGCCCACGGCATCAGATAGCCGTTGTCCGGGATCGGGGTGCCCAGCTCCTGGTGCATCTCCTTGTAGATGTTGCGCAGGGACGGCGGGATCCGCACGCCCGGCCGGACCGAGAAGCACAGACCGTGCCCCTGGCCTTCGCCGTGGTAGGGGTCCTGACCCAAAATCAGGACCTTGACCCCCTCGTACGGCGTGGCGTCCAGTGCCGCGAAGACCTCTTCGCGCGGCGGGTGGACGGGACCCTTCGCCCGCTCCTCCTCGACGAACTCCGTCAGCTCCTTGAACCAGGGCTGCTGCAGCTCGTCGCCCAGAACCCCGCGCCAGGACTCGGGCAGCATGGCGGTGTCGGTCACGTCAACGTCCTCACGATGTGCGGTCACTTCCAGGCCTCAGAACCTACAGGCGACCACTGACAACGCACCCGGGAGAGCCCGGTGCCGGACCGCCTACCAGGCGGTCTTGCGGTGCAGCTCCCACATCATCATGATCGTCGACGGGTCCAGGGCCCGCTCCGCGCCCGAGACGTCCCGGCTGGCCGCCACGTACTGCCGTCCCTGCCACAGCGGCAGCAGCCGCGCGTCGTCCACGAGGATCTGCTGGGCCTCCTCGAACTCCTTCTCCACGTTCGCGCGGTCGCTCTCGCGGCGCGAGCGGGGCAGCAGGTCGCCGGTGATCTCGGGTGCCGGGTAGGGGGTGCCGAGGGCGTTCTGGTCGCCGACGAACGGCGCGATGAAGTTCTCGGCGTCCGGGAAGTCGGGGAACCAGCCGCGCCCGAAGACCGGGTACTCGCCCTTCCGGTAGCCCTCGACGTACGTCTTCCACGGCCGGCTCTTCAGGCGGATCGTGAACAGGCCGGATGCCTCGAGCTGGCGCTTCAGCTCCTCGAACTCCCCGGCGGTCTCGGAGCCGTAGCGGTCGCTGGTGTACCAGAAGGTGAGCGGGACGCGCTGGTTGATGCCGGCCTCGGTGAGGATCTTGCGGGCCTTGGCGACGTCGGGGTCGCCGTAGTCGTCGAAGAAGCCTGTGGTGTGGCCGGTGAGGCCCTTGGGGACCATGGAGTACAGCGGGTCGACGGTGTCCTTGTAGACCTTGTGGGCGATCGCCGCCCGGTCGACGACCTGCGCGATGGCCTGGCGCACGGCCTTCTTGTTCGCCCAGGAGTCCTTCGGGTTGAACACCAGGTAGTTGATGTCGGTGCCGGTGCCCTCGACGAGCTGGATCTCCTCGTCCTTGGAGGACTTGCTCTGCAGCTCGACCACGTCACCGGCCGCCAGGCCGCGGTAGGTCACGTCGATCTCCTTGTCACGCAGCGCCGTCACCATGGCGTCGGAGTCCTGGAAGTAGCGGACGGTCACCGCGTCGTTCCGGCGCTCCGCGTAGCCCTTGTAGGAGTCGTTGCGGACCAGGACGGCCTCTTTGCCGTCGGAGTACGTATCGAGGGTGTAGGGCCCGGACCCGACCACGTCGTCGCCCTTGCGCAGGCTGTCGTCCGGGTAGGCGTCCGGGGACACGATCGACATGGCGGGGGTGGCGAGCACGAACGGGAAGGTCGAGTCGGGCTTGTTGAGGTGGAAGATCACCTCACGCGCGTTCGGCGCCTGGACCCGCTCGAGACTGCCCAGGAGTCCCGCGGGGCCGCCGTTGACGTTGATCTTCCGGATCCGGTCGAACGAGTACTTCACCGCCTGGGCGTCGAGCGCGTCACCGTTGGAGAACGTCAGGCCCTCGCGCAGCTCGCAGCGGTAGACCTGGTTCGAGGAGTCGCTGAAGCCGCAGCTCTCGGCGGCGTCCGGCTGAGGCGTGCTCGCGCCCGTCGGATAGCTCAGGAGCGTCTGGTAGATGTTCCGGAACAGCTCCCAGGAGCTGTCCCACGACGCGGCAGGGTCGAGCGTGCTGGGCGCGCTGGTGGTGCCCACGACGATCGGTCCTTCGTCCTCCGGGGTGTCGGACGACAGCACGCCACATCCGGCGAGCAGGGCCGATATGGACGCGATGGCCGCCACCCGCCGCAGGCATCGGTTCCGCTTGAACACGCGCACGCTCCTCGATCTGCCATACCAAGGGTCGGCAGACCATACCGCAGTGCCGCGCCCCCTGACCCTCCCCGTCCATGACCTCTTGATCGATAAACCTTTGACGACGTTGTCATCGCACTTTGCGGTTTCTTTACGCGGACACGGGCGCCGTCCGTGTGGGACGAGCGCCCGTGCCGAGCCGCGCGCGCGGTCCCGGTCAGCCGGTTCCGGCGTTGAGGAAGATGCCACCGTCGACGACGAGCGTCTGGCCGGTGACCCAGTCGGACTGCCCGGAGGTGAGGAACGCGGCCGCGCCCCCGATGTCGGAGGGCACACCGAGCCGGCCGAGCGGGTAGGCCGCCGCGGCCTCCTCCTCCCGGCCCTCGTACAGGGCCTGGGCGAACTTGGTCTTCACGACGGCCGGGGCGATCGCGTTGACCCGCACCTTGGGCGCGAACTCGTGCGCGAGCTGCACGGTCAGGTTGATCATCGCGGCCTTGCTGATGCCGTAGGCGCCGATGAACGGTGAGGGCGAGAGGCCCGCGACGGAGGCGATGTTGACGATCGCGCCGCCGTTGTCCTTCTGCCAGGCGTGCCAGGTCCGCTGGGCGAAGCCGAGCGCCGAGACGACGTTGGTCTCGAACACCTTGCGGGCGACGTTCAGGTCGAGGTCGGCGATCGGCCCGAACACCGGGTTGGTACCGGCGTTGTTGACCAGGTAGTCGACGCGGCCGAAGGCCTCCATCGTGCGCTCGACGGCGAGGGCCTGGTGGGCCTCGTCGTGCGCCTTGCCCGCCACGTACACGGCGCGGTCGGCGCCGAGCTGCTCGACGGCCTCCTTGAGGGCGTCCTCGTTGCGGCCGGTGATGCACACGCGGTCGCCGCGCGCGACGAGGGCCTCGGCCACGCCGTAGCCGATGCCGCGGCTGGCGCCCGTGACGAGGGCGACCTTGCCGGAGAGTTCCACGGAAGTCATGTTCTTCGTCCTCTAGTCGAGCGGTCCGCCGGCCACGTACAGCACCTGGCCGGACACGAACCCGGCCGCCTCGCCGGTGAAGAAGGCGATGGCGTTGGCGATGTCCTCCGGCTCACCGACCCGGGCCACCGGGATCTGGGTGGCGGCGGCGGCCTTGAAGTCCTCGAAGCCCATGCCGACACGGTCGGCGGTGGCCTTGGTCATCTCGGTGGCGATGAAGCCGGGGGCGACGGAGTTGGCGGTGACGCCGAACTTGCCGAGCTCCTTGGCGAGGGTCTTGGTGAAGCCCTGCAGGCCGGCCTTGGCCGCGGAGTAGTTCACCTGACCGCGGTTGCCGAGCGCGGACGACGAGGACAGGTTGACGATCCGGCCGAAGCCCGCGTCCACCATGTGCTTCTGGCAGGCCTTGGACATCAGGAAGGCGCCGCGCAGGTGCACGTTCATGACGGTGTCCCAGTCGGAGACGCTCATCTTGAACAGCAGGTTGTCGCGCAGCACGCCCGCGTTGTTGACCAGGATCGTCGGGGCGCCGAGCTCCTCGGCGATCCGCGCGACGGCCGCCTCGACCTGCGCCTCGTCGGAGACGTCGCAGCCGACGGCGATGGCCTTGCCACCGGCGGCGGTGATCTTCTCGACGGTGTCCTTGCAGGCCGCCTCGTCGAGGTCGAGCACGGCGACCGCGCGGCCCTCGGCGGCCAGTCGTACGGCGGTGGCGGCACCGATGCCGCGCGCGGCACCGGTCACGACGGCAACCCGCTGCTCAGTGGTGGACATGACTGCTACTCCTCAGGTGAGCGACCGCTTAGTACCTTCAGTGGGTGTGACGCTAGAAGCCCTGGCACGCGGTGTCAACGGCCGAGGGCGGCATGTGATCCATCACCCGGCCCCACCTGGCCCGGTGGCCTCCCCGGCGACACCCGATCGGCCCATGGCGGCGCGCCGCCGCACTCCTCGGCGCCTAGCGTCGGGAGTGCGAGCCACTCATGGCCGGAAGGGAGGCGCTCCATGCGCCGTCGCACCGGTGTCATGGGCGCGCTGTTCGCGATCGTCGCGATCGTGCCCCTGGCCGACCCCGCTCACGCCCGGCAGGACCTGGACTGCCGCGACTTCGCCTTCCAGGAGGACGCCCAAGCCGTCTTCGACGCGGACCAGAGCGATCCCAACAGGCTGGACGAGGACCAGGGCCCCGACGACGGCGTCGCGTGCGAGGCGCTGGCCCGCCGCGGGATCATCAACCCCACGACGTCGCCCACCTCGCCCAGCCCCTCCGCCAGTCCGTCCGTGAGTCCCTCGACCAGTCCCTCCGCTCCCGTCACCACCTCGCCCACCAGCACTCCGAGCCGGGGTGTGCGGGGCGGCCTCGGGGGCGCGGTGGCCTCGGGGCCGAGCGACTGGGACATCGCGATCGGGCTGACGTTCGCGGTGGGTGCCGTTCTCGCCGCCGGTCACGTGGTGAGGCGACGCCGTCGCTGACGGGCCGGGCGTCGTCACCTGACCAGCAGGTCCAGCAACCGCTCGGTCTCCGCCGCCGGGTCCGTGGTCAGGCCGGTGTGCACCGGGCCGGGCTGGACGATCGTGGAGCGGGGGGCGACGAGCCAGCGGAAGCGGCGGCCCGGGTCGTCGGAGGCCGCCTGGCCGGCCGCGCTCCCACCCGCGCACAGGTTCTCCACGGCGCCCAGGGCGTCCCGGACCCCGGCCACGTCGGCCAGGGGGTCGAGGGCCAGCAGGCGGGTCTCGTCGAGGTGGGTGCGGGCACCGACGTAGGCCTCGGCACGGCAGTAGACCAGGACCCCCGCGTTGATGCATTCGCCGCGTTCCACGCGCGGGACGACGCGCAGGACGGCGTACTCGTAGACGTGGCGGTCCCGGGGCCCGCCCTTGATGATGTGCCGGTCGTTCACTTCAGCCCCTGGATGCGGTCGTGGATGACGGCGGCCCGTGCCAGCAGAGGGCGCGCGTAGGCCTGCCGCAGATCGTTTGGCGTGGCGAAGCCGGGTTCGTCCGTCAGCCAGGTGTCCGGGATCTGCGCGGTGACGCCGGCGAGCAGTTCCTCGGTGACCAGGGGCGCCAACTCGGCGGCGGCGGAGGCGACATCGGGCCCGAAGGACGCCAGCGCGTGGTCGGAGGCGTCGTACGGGCGGGCGGCCGAGGCCTCCACGCCCGGCCAGTTGTGATGCCAGATCATCGTCGCGCCGTGGTCGACGAGCCACAGTTCGCCGCGCCACCTCAGCAGGTTGGGGTTGCGCCAGGAGCGGTCGACGTTGTTGATCAGCGCGTCGAACCAGACCACACGGCCGGCCTCCTCGGGGCTCACGGGGAACGCGAGCGGGTCGAAGCCGAGCGCGCCGGAGAGGAAGTCCATGCCGAGGTTGGTGCCGCCGCTGGACCGGAGCAGGCTCTGCACCTGCTCCTCCGGTTCGCCCAGCCCCAGATCCGGGTCGAGCGCGATGGTGACCAGACGCGGCATCCGCAGCCCCAGCCGCCGGGCCAGTTCCCCGCAGACCACTTCGGCGACGAGTGTCTTGCGGCCCTGCCCCGCGCCGGTGAACTTCAGGACGTAGGTGCCGAAGTCGTCCGCCTCGACCAGACCCGGCAGCGAACCGCCCTCGCGCAGGGGCGCGATGAAACGGGTCGCGATCACTTCCTTGAGCATCGCCCCAGGTTACTGACGCGCCCGGCGACGGTGGCGACGGCCCGGCGGTTGCGGGCCGGAACCCGACAGCAAGCCGACAGCTCCGCTTTACCCGTGTCCTTCCCCGGACGGGTCAGGATTTCGGCAGCGTCTGAACAGCCGGTCCCCAGGGGCCGTACCTCTCGGCAGATCACGAATCCCCCCGGAAGGAACGTCAGCATGACCAGCGAATCCGTTCAGCCGATGTCGGGACCGAGCCGCCGCACCGTCGTCGCGGCGGTCGGCGCGGCGGGACTCACCGTGGCGCTGACGGCGTGCGGCTCGGAGGACAAGGCGTCCGACCCGTCCACCGAACAGGGTGCCGCCGGTGGCGGCGCGACGAACGAAGGGGGCGGTTCGTCCGCCGGGGCGGGAGCCGGCGGTGCGGCACTCGCGAAGACCGCCGACATCCCCGAGGGCAGCGGCAAGATCTTCAAGGACGAGAAGGTCGTGGTCTCGCAGCCGGCCGCCGGTGACTACAAGGCCTTCTCGACGATCTGCACCCACCAGAAGTGTCCGATGGTGGACCTCAAGGACGACATCATCTCCTGCGCCTGTCACGGCAGTCAGTTCTCCGTCCTGGACGGCAGCGTGAAGAAGGGACCGGCGGTCGAGCCACTGGAGGCGAAGCAGATCAGCGTGAAGGGCGACTCCATCACGCTGGCCTGACGTCCCGCGCACGCTCCAGGCACGCCAGCACCTCGTCCGTGGTCGCGACCGTGGCGACCAACGCGAGGGTGTGGCGGATCATCGCGGGGGTGTAGTCGGCGGGCACTCCCGCGATGGCGTCCGCCGGGACGACGACGGTGTAGCCGCGGTTCACCGCGTCGAACACGGCATTGGGCACGGCCACGTTGGCCGATACGCCGGTGACGATCAGCGTGCGGCAGCCCAGGTTGCGCAGCAGCGGATCGACGTCGGTGCCCTGCAGGGGCGACAGCCCATGCAGGCGCCGGACGACGAGGTCCTCGTCGGCGACCTCGATCGGAGCGGCCACCCGTACCGCCGGCGTGCCGGTCAGCTGCTGGACCGGCAGCCGTGCGGCGGCGCGGAAGAGGCGGGCGTTGCGGCTGGCGCCGCGGCCGTCGGGGCGGCGTTCGGCGACGGCGTGGACGACCTGGACGCCGCCGTCGTGGGCGGCGTCCACGAGTCGGGCGACGTTGGCGAGGGCTCCGCCGGCGCGTGCCTGTTCGGCGAGTTCGGGCAGGGCGCTGTCCGTCCCGACGACGCCCTCCTGGCACTCGACGGTGAGCAGCACGGTGGTGCGCGGTTCGAGGAGTTCGCTGAGCGCTGCGTACGAGGGCACGGTTTTCCCCCTGTCACCGGCGGCCGGGCGGGCGAGCGTAGCCACCATTGCGCACGGACGGAAGAGCACTCATCCTTTTCTGACGTGATGTCAGAGGATCTCCTCTGGCACGACGTGGGAGAAAGAGGGGGAGCATGACCGTCACCCAGCAGCGCAGGGGCCGGAAGATCATGATGACGCCGGGCGAGCTGGACGAGTTCCTGACCACCCAGCGCACCTGCAGGGTCGCCACGATCTCGGCCGGCGGGGCGCCGCACGTGAGCACGCTGTGGTTCGTCTGGGACGGCACCTCGATGTGGCTGTACTCGGTCGTGCGCAGCAAGCGCTGGACCGACCTGCGGCGCGATCCGCGGGTGGCGATCGTGGTCGACACCGGCGAGGAGTACGACGAGCTGCGCGGCGTCGAGCTGTCGGGCACCGTCGAGTTCGTGGGCGAGATACCCCGCACGGGCGAGCTGCGCGCCGAACTCGACGTCCCCGAGATGCTGTTCGCGAGGAAGAACTTCCGCTTGGAGGAGATGCCGCACGACGGCCGGCACGCCTGGATCCGTCTGACTCCCGAGAAGATCGTCTCCTGGGACTTCCGCAAACTGTCCGGGCAGTAGCCCCTCCCCGGAAACGTCAGCCGACCCTCTCCCCCGCCGCCCTCAGGGCCTTCACCGCCGCACGGATCGACGGGCGGCGGTCCGCGTCCGCACGCCAGACGACGTACACATGCCGTCGGACCCGCTGCCGGAGAGGGACGGTCACGACACCGGCGGGGACGGGGTGGCGGCCCAGCAGCGGGGCGATGCACACCCCGAGGCCCGCGGCGACCAGGGCGAGCTGCGTGTGGGTCTCGGCGGCGCGATGGCCGACGATCGGCTCGACACCCTTGGAGCGGAGGGTGAACATCAGCCACTCGTGGCAGAACTCGCCGTCGCCCCAGGTGATCCACTCGTCGTCGGCGAACTCGCCGAGGTCGACCTCGCCGCGCCCCGCGAGCCGGTGGTCCGCCCGCAGGGCGACCTCGGCCGGGTCGTCCAGGATCGATGCCTTGACCAGGCCCTCGGGCAGTGCCATCGGCTTGTTGTACCAGTCGAGCACGACGGCGAGGTCGAGGTCGCCGCGCACGACACCGGCGATGCCGTGCTCCGGCTCCAGCTCGCAGGAGCGCAGCCGGAGCGCGGGGTGCTGCTCGCGCAGTGCGGCCAGCGCGTGCGGGAACAGCCCCCGCGCGGCCGTCGGGAACGCCGACAGCCGCAGCTCGCCGACGACCTGCCCGCGCTGCGCCTCCAGGTCGGACTGGGCGAGTTCCACCTGGGACAGGATGCGCGCGGCGTGCTCGGCGAGCAGCCGGCCCGCGTCGGTGAGCCGCACTCCCCGGCCGTTCTTGGCGAGGAGCTGTTGACCGACCTCCCGCTCCAGCTTGGACAGCTGCTGCGAGACGGCGGACGTGGTGATGTGCAGGCCCTCGGCCGCACCGCTCACCGAGCCGTGCCGAGCGAGGGCGTCGAGGGTCCGCAGGCGCTCCAGGTTCAACATGTAAGCAATGCTACGCGGTACCGGGTGCGAAATCTCGGTTGTGCTACGAGGTTCCGTTGGCGCATCGTGGCTGCCATGAGCACCGTGACCACTCCGGCCGACCGGACCGCCGCCGCCCCTCCCGCACCGCCCCGCCGCCTCCTCGACTGGCGCCTCCGGTTCGCCGCCCTGTCTCTGATCTGGGGCTTCAGCTTCCTCCTCATCAAGGTGGGCACCCAGACCTACGCGCCGTTCCAGGTGACGCTCGGGCGGCTGGTCTTCGGTACCGCGGTGCTGGCCGCGGCGATGGCCGCTCGACGTGAGCGGCTGCCGCGCGGGGCGCGCGTCTGGGGGCATCTGACGGTCGCCGCCTTCCTGCTCAACGCCCTGCCGTTCTCGCTCTTCGCGTACGCCGAGCTGACCATCCCGTCCGCCCTCGCGGGCATCTGCAACGCCACTTCGCCACTGTGGGGCATGGCTCTGTCGCTGGTCGCCCTGTCGGAGGACCGCCCGACCCGGGTGCGGGTCGCGGGGCTCGGGCTGGGTTTCCTCGGGGTGCTCACGGTCCTGGGCGCCTGGCAGGGCTTCCACGGCCTGGACGCCACCGGCACGGCACTGGCCCTGCTGGGGTCCCTCAGCTACCCGATCGGCTGGATCTACGTGCGCCGCACCCTCGCCGGCACCGGTCACTCGCACCTGTCGATGACCGGCGCGCAACTGCTGCTCGCGACGGCCCAGTTGGCCGTCGTCACCCCGCTGTTCACGACCCTGCCGACCCGCCTGTCCGTCGTGCCGCTGCTGGCGGTCGCGGCCCTGGGCGCGCTGGGCACGGGCCTCGCGGTGCTCCTCCAGTACGGCCTGGTCGCCGAGGTCGGCCCCACGACCGCCCAGATGGTCACGTACTTCATCCCGGTCATCGCCACGGCCGCGGGCGTCGCACTTCTCGGTGAGGGGCTCACCTGGTCGACGCCGGTCGGGGCGGTGATCGTGCTGGCCGGGGCGGCACTCACGCAGATCCGGCCGAAGCCCGGGCCGGGAGCTCGGCAGTAGCCGCGCGGGCCCGGCCGCTCGGGCCCACGCCTCAGCAGGAGCTCCCCACGGGACCCGGCCCCTCAGACCTGCATCGCGGCATGAGCCCCGCACGGGACCCGGCCCCTCAGACCTGCGTCGCGGCATGAGCCCCGCACGGGACCCGGCCCCTCAGACCTGCGTCGCGGCATGAGCCCCGCACGGGACCCGGCCCCTCAGTCCTGCGTCGCGGCAGACGCTCCACGCAGGGCCCGGCCGCCCAGCCGAAGTCTCAGTCGTAGCTCCGCGCGGGGGCGGGGCCCAGGGCCGAGGCGATCGCGTCGGCCAGCCTCTCGATCTCGCCGTCGACGAGGGTCGAGACGGTGACCCGGATGCCGGGCGGCGCACTCAGCCGGAAGCGGGCACCGGGAGCCACGGCCCAGCCGGCGTGCAGCAGCCGGGCGACGGCGCCGGTCTCGTCCGGCACCGGCACCCAGACGTTCATGCCGCTGCGCCCGAAGGCCGCGACCCCGCGCCGTTCGAGCGCCTTGATCAGCGCGTCCCGCCGCCGCCCGTACGACGCCGCCACCTCGGCCGTGTCCACCGCCCCGTCGGCCCACAGCCGCACCAGGGCCCGCTGCATCAGCCGGCTCACCCAGCCCGGTCCGAGCCGGTGCCGCCCGCGGACCCGGTCGACGGTGACGGCGTCCCCGGTGAGCAGGGCGAGCCGAAGATCCGGGCCGTAGGCCTTGGCGGCCGAGCGCACGAACGCCCAGTGCCGGGTGACTCCGGCCAGCGGATGGAGGGGCACGTCGACGATGCCGTGACCGTGGTCGTCCTCGATCAGCAGGGTCTCCGGGTACGCCCGGAGTACGGTTCTCAGTGCACGCGCGCGTGCCGAACTCACCGCCGCGCCGGTCGGGTTCTGCGCCCGGTCCGTGACGATCAGGGCCCGCGCCCCGGCCTCCAGCGCCCGCCGCACGTCCTGCGCACACGGCCCCTCGTCGTCGACGCGGACGGGCACGGTCCGCAGCCCGAGCGCGGGCACGAGGTCGAGGGTGCGGCCCCAGCCGGGGTCCTCGACGGCGACGGTGTCACCGGGCTTGAGATGGGCCGCCAGCACCCGCTCGACGCCGTCGAGGGCCCCGGAGACAACGGCGAGCGGCCCGTCCGGCACGCCGTCGGCGTCGAGTCCGGCCCGTGCGATCCGGGCCAGTTCCGGTTCCACGGGGGTGTCACCGTAGAGCACGGGCGCCCGGTCACCCTCGGCGGCGGCAGCAGCGAACGCGCCCGCGAGCGGCGGCAGCAGCGCCGGGTCCGGATTGCCCTGCGCGACGTCCCGCACCCCCTCGGGAACGTCCACCCGGAAGTGCTCCCGCCCGGTCGTCGCCGGTGCGGGCCGCACCCGGCTGCCGCGCCGCCCCGCCGTCTCGATGACCCCGCGCTCGCGCAGGGTCCGGTAAGCGGCCGCGACCGTGTTGGGATTCACCCCCAACCGCTCGGCCAGCTCCCGCATCGGAGGCAGCAGTTGACCCGGCTGCAACTCACCTGCTCCCACCGCGCGCTCGATGCTCGCGGAAATGTCCGCTGCGCGACGCCCACTGATCCGATACTCTCCTAGCACAAAGCCAATTATGCACTAGTGCAATGGAGAGCGCCATGCAGGGGACCGCGCAGACGCCGTCGCAGCCCGACACCGCCTACACCCCGACCGACCGCACCGTCCCCACCCGCTCCCCGGACCGGGCCTCGTACGACAAGGACCTGGTGCACTCGATACTCGACGAGGCCTACGTCTGCCACCTCGGGTTCGTCCGCGACGGGGCGCCCGTCGTGCTGCCCACCCTGTACGCCCGGGTCGGCGAGCGGCTGTACGTGCACGGCTCGACGGGTTCGCGTCCGCTGCGGGCAGCGGGTCAGGCCGACCCCGGCCTCCCGGTCTGCCTGACGGTCACCCACGTCGACGGTCTGGTTCTGGCCCGTTCGGCCTTCCACCACTCGATCAACTACCGCTCCGTGGTGGTGCACGGCGTCGCCCATGACGTGACGGACCCCGAGGAGAAGCTGCGGGCCCTGGACGCGCTGGTCGACCACGTCGTGCCCGGCCGCTCGGCGGACTCGCGCCCCGCGAACAAGAAGGAACTGGCCGCCACGGCCGTGCTCCGCCTGGACCTGGACGAGGTCTCCGCGAAGCTGCGCACCGGCGGCGTGAACGACGAACCGGAGGACCTCGCCCTGCCGCACTGGGCCGGCGTCGTCCCGGTACGGCGCACCTACGGCACCCCGCTCTCCGACCCGGGCCTGGCCCCCGGCACCGAGCTGCCCGGCTACCTCGCGACTCTGTGATGCTGATCCACCCCTGGGACGCGCCCCGCGGCGACACCGAATGGCAACGGTGGCTGGCCGACCACGACTTCGGCCAGCTCGCCGTCAACGGCCTGCCGGGCGAACCGCCCCACGTCCAGCCCCTGCACTTCGCCTACGACGCGGGGCGCCGCGAGGTCGTCACCCACCTCGCCCGCCCCAACCCGCTCTGGCCCGCGCTGGAGGCCGCCCCTGACGTCCTGCTGAGCGTGGTCGACGACTACGTGTTCGTACCCGGCCCCTGGCAGGCCGCCCCGGACGTCCCGCCCGAGCACGGCACTCCGACGAGCTTCTACGCGGCCGTCCAGCTCCGCTGCCGCGCCCATGTCGTGGACGACCCGGCACAGAAGGCCGCGCTGCTCAACCGGCAGATCGACCACTTCCAGCCGCGGGGCGGATCCGCACGGGCGGCGGCGGGCGAGGCCCCGTACGGCAGGATGCTCGCCGGCATCCGCGGCCTGCGTCTGGAAGTCACGGCCGCACGGGCCAAGTTCAAATACGCCAACCACAAGCCGGCCGAGGTCCGGGAACGGATCGCAGCGGGTCTCGCGGCCCGTGGCGGTCCGGGCGACTCCAGGGCCCGCGACCATCTCCTGCGCCGACAGGAGCCGTAGGCCGCGGGCCCCGCCTCACGCTGCCATCACCGGTTCCTCTCCGCTCCGCCCGCCCCGGGCCTCCCCCACCGCCAGGCCCGCCACCGAGCACAGCATCAGCAGGGTCCCGGCCAGCGTCGCCGCCGTGAGGTGCTCGCCGAGCAGGACGACGGCGAGCACCGCCGCGCTCACCGGTTCGAGCAGCATGATCACCGAGACGGTGGCGGACCGTACGACGGCCGCGCCCGCGAAGTAGAGGCCGTAGGCGAGTGCCGTGGGGACGGCGGCGACGTAGAGCAGCAGGAGCAGGAGCCGGCCGGGTTGCCCGGTGTGCGGCAGGAGTCCCTCGGCGAGGGCGAACGGCAGCAGGCACAGGCTGGTGACGGCGAAGGCCCCGGCGGTCGTCCGGGTGGCGTCACCTTCGCCGTCGCGGCCCCACCGGCGGGTGAGCAGGGTCATCGCGCTGTACCCGGCTGCGGAGAGCAGGGCGAGCAGCACACCCGCCGGGCGCACGGTCGTGCCGTTGCCCCCGAGGACGAGGACCGCGAGGCCGGCGAGGGCGCCCAGGACGGCTGCGGTGCCGCCCCGGCCCAGTCGCTCGGCCAGAGTCAGCCGGGCGCCGAGCGCGATGAGGACGGGCCCCGCGCCCAGCGTGACGACGGTGGCCACGGCGAGGCCGGTGGCGGAGACGGCCGCGAAGTACGCCGTCTGGAAGACGGCGAGCCCGAGCCCGGTGACCCCGGCCCGCACCGCCCGGCGGCCGAGCGGCTGCCGCACGGGGTCCTGGGCGCTCGGCCGCAGCAGGCGCACGATGAGCAGCAGCACGAGGCCGGCGGCGCAGCGCCAGAAGGACAGGGCGACGGGCCCCAGGTCACTGGCCCGGTAGACCAGGGAGGCGGCAGCGCCCGCGGTGCCCCAGGCGACACCGGCGACGATCAGATAGAGGAGGCCTCGCCCGACGGGCAGGCCGGAGGCGGTGTTCGACACGTGTTCTCTCCGCAGACGCGCACGGCATGCCGCGCCCGCGTCGGGCGGCGGCCGGGTGCGCGGAAGTTCGGGAAGGGCCCCGGATCAATCGTGATCAGCGGGGTCCGCGGACCTCGTCTGCGGGCAGCACCGTTCTGCGCGGCGGCGCATCGCCGGGCGCGGTTTCCGGAGGGCCCGCCTCAGGCGGCCGGAGGCGGAAGAACGAGTGCGTTCGAAGGCATGATCGACACCTTAGGCGCTGGTACCGCGCCTGGACAATTCCCTTTCCGGGCCGCCGCTCGCCACCGGTTGCCCGGATCCCTTCGAGGGCGTCGAGGACTGCGCGATGAACGCGCCCACCAGCACGATCGCCCCACCGGCGATCTGCGGCGCCGAGAGGTGCTCGCCGAGCAGGACCCAGGCCAGGACGGTGGCGATGACCGCCTCGAGACAGGCCACGACCCCGGCGACCTGCGGGGAGAGCCGGCGCACGGAGATCACACCGGTGACGTAGGCGACGACCGTGGCGACCAGGACGATCCACGCCAGCAGCACGACGGCGGCGACGGGCCTGCCGTCCATGCTCGCCGTGCCCCCGAGCACCGACCAGTCCATGGTCCAGGGCCGGGCGACGACGGTCAGCACGGCCGCGCCGACCAGCAGTCCGTAGGCGATGACGCCGAGCGGGTCGGGCGCCTCGTCCCCGGCGTCGCTGCCCTGGTCGGACAGGACGAAGTAGCCCACCTGGCAGCAGGCCGCGCCGAGGGCGAGCAGCAGCCCCAGCGCGTCGAACCCGAGGCCCGACCACACCTCTACGACACAGGCGAGCCCGCCGACCGCGAGCACGACACCGACGGCCGCGGCGCGCGTCACGGGCCGCTTCTGCACGAACCGCACCCAGCCCAGCACCAGCGCGGGCGCCAGGTACTCGATGAGCAGCGCCACCCCGACGGGGATCCGGGAGAGCGCCGCGAAGTAGCAGGCCTGGACACCGGCGACGGCCAGCAGCCCGAACCCGGCGAGCAGCCCGGGGCGCCTGCGCAGCAGCGCCCGGTGCCGCACGGCCAGCGGCAGCATGACCAGGGCCGCCCCGGCCACCCGCAGCCACACCACGTGCAGCGGGTCCAGACCCGCCTCGATCAGCGGCTTGGCCGCGACGCCGGATCCGCCGAAGGCCACCGCGGACAGGAGGGCGAGTCCGAGCCCCACACCCCTGCCGCGCCCGCTCACGCTGCTGTCAGTCGTACGCACCGGCACATGATGACAGGCCCCGACAGGAGCGTCATCCCCTATGACACCTGTCTCACAGCCTGGACGGGACGACCCGGCCCCACGCCGTACCGCTCAGTGGGCGGCTTCGCCGCACTCCTCGGTGCTGCCGGACCGGCCGTCCAGCCGGGCCAGCACCTCGTACGGGTCGATTCCTGCCCGTCCGAGCACCTCGACCGCACGCGCCTGCGGGTCGGTGACGATCGCCGCGAGCAGGTCCGTGCCTCGAGCCGGTCCGCCGCGCTCGGCGGCACGCTCGCAGGCGTACTCCATGCACGCGGCGGCGAGCGGCGAGAAACCCGCCGTCCCCGTCGCCGCGGGGACGGCGCCGGAGTCCTCGACTCCGCTCTGCCAGCGCAGGCCGTACCCGATGCTGCGCTGGACGAGATAACCCAGCAGACGCGCTGTCTGCGCCCCCTCGACGAACGCGGCACGCGCCTGCGGATCGGACTCGAGCAGCGAGTGGAGCAGATGAGCGGTGTCGATCTGCCGGTCCCCGTCCCGGACGGCCCGGCGGCGGGCACCACCGACCACCGACGCCAGCTCGTCACTGAGCCCGGCATCGTCGTCCACGCGCTGAATGCCGTGCTCATGGGCCGACCGGCAGGGGATACGGGATTGCACATCCCCTAGCCCACCAGCCTCCCGGGGCCCGCGTCATCCACGGTACGAAGCATCTTCGCGTCCCACGGGAAGTGGACTCCGCCGGCCCGCATCTCCTCCTTGCGGAGGAGATCAGGCGGATTCGGGTGGAGATCCCGATCGACCTGACAGCTCGTCAGTATTGAACATTGCGGCCGCCGCGGCTACGGTCCGCGACACCCGGCCCGATACGAAGAGGTGGTCGCATGACCGAAGTCAGCGCGGAGGCCCGCATCGGGGCACCGGCCGGCACGGTGTGGGCGAAACTCACCGACTGGTCCGCGTACGGCGAATGGAACGCCACCCACACGAGCTTCCCGGCGGGCGGCCCGGAACCCCTCGAAGTGGGCGCGACGTTCCAGGAGAACATGCGGCTGATGAACTTCCCGGCCGAGGTGGCGTGGACCGTGGAGGAACTGAAGCCCGCGCGGGTGCTCGCCATCCGCGGCAAGGGCCCGATGGCGGTGACCGTCGCCACGCGCTACACCCTCACACCCGACGGCGACGCCACGACGGTCCGCATCGACGGTGAGTTCACGGGCGCGACGGTGTCCCTGATGGCGGGCAAGCTCAAGGACTCGGCGACGGCCGCCCTGCACGAGTCGCTGCACAAGCTGGACGGGCTGGTGACCTGACACCCCGGCACGCCGAAGCGCCCCCGGACCACTCCGGGGGCGCTCCTTCTACGACGCGGCTCTCTTCAGCCGGGCGACTCAGTCCTCGTCGGCGAGGATGAGATACAGCTTCTTACGAGCCTCGTTGATGACCCCCAGGGCCTTCTCCCGCTGCTCCTTGCTGCCGGTCTTCCAGACCTGGCCGAAGGCCTCCATCAGACCGAAGCCGGCCTGGCGGATCTCACCGAGAGCCTCCCAGTCGACACCGCGCGAGGCTTCCTCCCAGGGAGCCTCGGGCCCCTCCCCGGCGGCCTCGCCGCCCGCCTTTGTGAGCGAGAACAGCTTCTTGCCGCCCTCGGAGGCACTGGCGATCAGCCCCTCGTCCTCCAGCAGCTGGAGGGTGGGGTAGACCGAGCCGGGGCTGGGCTTCCACGCCCCGCCGCTGCGCTCGGCGATCTCCTGGATCATCTCGTAGCCGTGCATCGGCCGGTCCTTCAGCAGGGCCAGGATCGAGGCGCGTACGTCACCGCGCCGCGCCCTCCCCCTGGGTCCTCCGCGCCCTCGACCGCCCCAGGGGCCCGGCCCGAAGCCCGGTCCACCGGGTCCGCCCCAGCCGGGGCCGCCCGGGCCACCCGGCCCGAAGGGGCCGAAGGCCGCGCGCAGCCCTTCGAAACCGCCCCGCCCGCGATGCGGGCCGCCGTGATGTCCATGTCCACGCTCGAATCCGTGGGTACGCATCGCAACCACTCTCCATTCCATCGTTGATCTGTCGCGATGCTTCAACGATATATCGGTAACGCTCGAACGACAAGGCTCTTTCCGATGCTGTCCGCCCACGGAATCGGGCCAGTGGGTGCGAATTGGCCTTGGCCTGCTGCTTCGTGGGCGCCCTAGCTTTCGGTGTATGCGGATCCGAATCGTCGACGCCTTCACCGATCGCCCCTTCTCCGGCAATCCGGCCGGGGTCCTGCTCCTGCCCGGCGCGGACGCCTTCCCGGACGACACCTGGCTGCAGAACGTCGCCCTGGAGGTCAACCACGCCGAGACGGCCTTCGCCCACCCACTCCCGGAGGGCTCCGAAGCGGACTGGGCGCTGCGCTGGTTCACTCCGGCCACCGAGGTCGCGATGTGCGGCCACGCCACCCTCGCCACCGCCCACGTCCTGCACACCACCGGCGCCCACACGGGGCCGGTGCGGTTCGCCACACACAGCGGCGTCCTCATCGCCACGCCCGCAGCGGACGGCTCCGTCACCCTGGACTTCCCGACGGCCCCGCTCACCCGTATCGACCCGCCCGGCGGCCTCGCCGAGGCGCTGGGCGCGGAGGTGCTCACGGTCCTCGACACCGGCCCGAACGTCGGCGACCTGCTCGTCGAGGTCGCCGACGAGAAGACGGTGCACGCCCTCACCCCGGACCTGGCGGCCCTCGCCGTCCACTCCGAGCGCGGTGTGATCGCGACGGCCCTCGCCGAGGACACGGCCGCCGGGCACGACTTCGTCTCTCGCTGCTTCTTCCCGAACGTGGGCATCGACGAGGACCCGGTGACCGGCAGCGCCCACACGGCACTCGCCCCGTTCTGGTCCGGGCGCCTGGGCCGCTCCCGGCTCACCGGTCTCCAGGCCTCACCCCGCTCCGGCCGGGTCCGTACCGAGCTGCGCGGCGACCGCACCCTGCTGACGGGCACGGCGGTCACCGTCATCGAGGGCGAGTTGCTGGCCTGAGACAAGTAAAGGGGCGTACGACACCGTCGTACGCCCCTTCGCCCACTGATTCACGCCGTCGGCAGCCAGCCCACCTTGCCCGCCAGCAGCGCGTACCCGACGAACGCCCCGATGTCGAGCAGCGAGTGGGCCACCACGAGCGGGCCGACCCGCCCCCAGCGGCGGTAGAGGTAGACGAAGACGACGCCCATGACCATGTTGCCGACGAAGCCGCCGATGCCCTGGTAGAGGTGGTACGAGCCGCGCAGAACGGAGCTGCCGACCAGGGCCGCCGTCGGGGTCCACCCCAGCTGGCCCATGCGGCGCAGCAGGTAGCCGACGACGATCACTTCCTCCAGCACGGCGTTCTGGATCGCCGAGAGGATCAGCACCGGGTACTTCCACCACACCGCCGGCAGCGCCTCGGGCACCACGGTGAGGTTGAAGCCGAGGCCGCGGGCCGCCAGGTAGAAGGCGATGCCGGTGCTGCCGATGACCGCGGCGATCGCGGCGCCGCGGCCGAGGTCCGGCCAGGGGCGGGTGCGGTCGAAACCGATCGTGCGCAGGCTCGCGGCCTCGCGGAGCAGGAAGTGGGCGACGAGTGCGACGGGCACGAGCGCCGTGGTGATCCCGAAGAGCTGCCAGGCGAGGTCGAGCCAGGGCCGGCCGGGCGCGGCCGAGGCGTTCATCGTGGCCGCCTGGTCCTTGAGGCCGCCCGGCTTGGTGACCGACCCGATGAAGCTGATCAGCGCCGACAGTCCGCTCGCGCCCAGCGACAGCGCGAGGACCAGCAGGGTCTCGTTGCGGAGCATCCGCCGTGAGAGCCCCTGCTGGGGAATGGAATCGCCCACCGGGCTCGCCTCCGCCTGCACACCCGCCTCCACTTCACCGACCTGTCGGATCAGTATGGCGGCAGCGCGATGTCACCCCTGAGGCGGCGTCGGTCCGGCGACACGGCCTCACGGCCTCAGCCCGGAGACAGCGCCTCGCGGCGTCAGCCCGGTTCGCGGCGTCAGGATCGCGACGTCACCCCAGCCGCCCCGCCCCGCAGCGATAGGCCCGGCATGTGCCGCCACCCGGCGCCACCGCCTCGCAGCGGCCACCCCGTCTCAGGGGATCACCCCGGCGCCACCGCCTCGCAGCGGCCACCCGCCTCACGGCGTCAGCCCAGCGACACGGGTTCCGGCAGCCCCACCGGCCAGCTGTGCACCGGCTCGCCCTTGTGCATCAGCTCGCGGTAGCGCCGGGTCGTGGCGGCCAGCGCGTCCTCCCGGGACAGGCCCGCGTCCAGCGCCTTGTGGAAGGTGGCGGCCTGCCAGCTCGCCCCGTTCACCCGGCGCCGGCACCGCTCCTCGATCACGCCCAGGTACAGATCGCGGTCGGCCGGCTCGACGCCCCAGGCGTCCAGCCCGGCTTCGGCGAGCGGCAGCAGTTCGTCGCGGATCAGGCTCACCGCGTCCACCTGGGCGGTGCCGCTGTAGCGACCGCGCCGGGGCCAGGTGAAGCGGGCGTCGATGCCGTCCTTGCACGCGGCGTCGAAGTTGGCGGCGGCCGCCTCGAAGGGCATCCGGGACCAGACCGGCCGGGACTCCTCCGCGAGCGCCCGGACGACGCCGTAGAAGAAGGCCGCGTTGGCGACGACGTCGAGGACGGTGGGCCCGGCCGGCAGGACGCGGTTCTCCACGCGCAGATGCGGGACGCCGTCGGCGATGCCGTACACCGGGCGGTTCCAGCGGTAGATCGTGCCGTTGTGCAGGACGAGTTCGGCGAGCGAGGGCGTGCCGCCCTGGTCGAGCACCTCGAGCGGGTCCTCGTCGTCGCAGATCGGCAGAAGGGCCGGGTAGTAGCGCAGGTTCTCCTCGAAGAGGTCGTACGCCGAGGTGATCCAGCGCTCCCCGAACCAGGTGCGCGGCCGGACGCCCTGAGCCTGGAGCTCGGGCGGGCGGGTGTCGGTGGACTGCTGGAACAGCGGGGGCCGCGACTCGCGCCACAGTTCGCGCCCGAAGAGGAAGGGCGAATTGGCACCGACGGCGATCTGCGCGGCGGCGACCGCCTGGGCCGCGTTCCACACGTCGGCGAAGCGGGCCGGGGTGACCTGGAGATGCAGCTGCACAGAGGTGCAGGCGGCCTCCGGCGCGATGGACTTCGAGGTGCAGCTCAGGTGCTCCACGCCGTCGATGTCGAGGGTGAACTCCTCGCCGCGGGCGGCCACGATCTGGTCGTTGAGGAGGGTGTACCGGTCGACGTCGGAGAGGTTCGACGACACCAGGTCGTCACGGTCGAGAGTCGGCAGAATACCGATCATCACGATGCCCGCGTCGACCTCGCCCGCTTTCCGGTCGGCATATGCCAGCGACGTACGGAGTTCCTCCGCGAGGCGGTCGAATACCCGACCCCCGAGACGGTGTGGAGGAATGTTCACTTCCAGATTGAACATGGCGAGTTCTGTTTGGAAATCGCGACTCGCGATGCGTTCGAGGACTTGTCCGTTCAACATTTTCGGCATGCCGTCGGCGCCCGCGAGATTCAATTCGATCTCCAGACCCATGAGGTTCTTGGGCCGATCGAACCGCTTCTCCGCCAGGAGTCGCTCCAAGCCCGTCAGACACTGACGCAGCTTGTCGCGGTAGCGCTGCCGATCGGACAGGTCGAACCGCCCTGCCACGACCTTCTCCCCCATCGAAGCGTCCCTCCTTGGATGATGCGGGCCGGGATCCGGCCGACGGGGCCCCGGTCAGGTGGAGGATGCCCAGCGAAAGCGATCGATAACGTCCCGGGCGGACCCGGCGACCGCTACGCTGGGCGAGTGTGACCGGTGGCACATTCACTCGGCATGACGCACAGGACAGGTTTCGGGCCTCGGGAACTCGTGAAAAACGCCGACGAGAATGGGCCGACCGGTTCGCGGACATTCACCGAGGTCACCGTAGTGCACCCCCGCACGGAATCGGGATAATTCTCGCGTATCGCCGACCGAATGCACCCTTGTTCTACTCACCGGAAACGGCTAGACGAAACACAGTCTGAACCCGTGTCGTATAAACTCCGCGAACAAGGCAGAAGGTTGGCGCCCACGGTCGATGGGTCCTGCCGTCGAGGCGACGCGGACCCCACCCCCCTCTCGTTCTGATGACCCCGGCCCCTGCCGCTCTGACCCCGTGAGCAGACAGCGCCGTCCGCCCCCGCCCTCGTGCCACCGTGCCTTTGAATGAGAGGCGACCCACCATGCCGCTGCATGTCCCTCCGGCTCCCGCGCCCGCACTCCGCTCCGTCCTCACCGCCCTCTCCTCTCCCACCGCGGTCCGCGAAGCCCGAACTCCCTCCCTGCTCGGCACCCAGGGACCCGCCACACCCGAGCTGCCCCTGCCCGTGCACGTCCTCGACCACGTCACGGCCGAGGGCGTCTCCGCCACCCGGCTGGCCGGGTGGCGCTTCCTGATCCGCTGCGGCGACCACGCCGTGGCCGCGGCGGAGACCATGCTGACTGCCGACGGCTGGGCCTTCTCCCACTTCTTCGAGGGCCCGTACATCACCTCCACCGAGCGCGCCCTGCGTCAGGCCGAGGCGATGCCGCAGCCGTACCAGCCCCGTCTGCTGTCGGTGCCCGGCCTGTACATGCTGACGCTCTGGCTGCACGAGGACTGCTCCGCGGACGGTGCCGCAGGCCACCCCGCCGCCACCGACCTGCTCGTCCCGCTGGCGCCGGCGCCCCCCGGCATCGCGGCCCACCGCCCGCACCGCGTCTCCGAACTCCTTCCGGTGCTGACCCATCGAGCGGCTCCCACCAGACTTCTCGGATCACCCGCCTGAAACACCACAGGGTTCCTCGCACCCCGTCGCCGAATTCCGGCGGCGGGGTCGCTCCTTTACCGCCGGTCGGCCACCGGTCGCTCGCACGATCGCCTTATCGCTCACACGATCGCTCGTACGAGCGATGAATGGCTCGTACGAGCCGGAATGGTCGTCGCCCCGGGCGGACTAGCCCTATCCGGCCACTGCGAACCACCCAAAGGGACAGCCCAGTTGGGATGAACCGTCCGCGCGGGTGACGCGTCCTGAACCTGTGAGAAGCGGTGCCGCGAAATCCCTGCGGATTGACGCCCGTGGGGCAACACTGGGTTCCGACGACTTATCGCAACGGGGGGCGGCCATGAACGACACTTCTAGCCGCGGAACAGACACGACAGCCCACTCGGACACGTCAATACCATCGTCCGTCTCGACACAGCGAAAGATCCCACCCATGTGCCAGCACCAGACCCAGTGCCCCTCAGCAGAATCCGCCGACCGGGAATCCGCCCGCCTCGTGGCGCATCACCCGGAGCAGGGATGGAGCCTGCTGTGCAACGGCGTGGTGCTCTTCGAGGACACCGGCGAACTCCTGCCGGACGGCCGGGCGATCGCCCCGCACCGTCCGCTGGCCGGCCAGGTGATGACGGCCGCATGAGGCCGTCGGCGGGGTGATGCCCCGTCGCACGACATGAGGGGCCGGCCGCAGGGCACCCTGCGCACCGGCCCCGACGCATGTCTTTCGGCCGTCACTGAACGTCATCTCTCGCGACGCGGCGTCCCCGGCCCGTACGCCTTCCCACGGATGCGTCCCTCCCGGAAGGCTCCTCGAAGTTCCGCGGTCATCCGTCGACGGAGGTCGGGCTGGTGGGGCCGACGCCGGGGGCGCCGCCCGCCCCCCGCTACCTCCCCCCGAGCGCCTCACGCAGCGCGAAGTACGCGGGCTTCCGCCGCAGTTCCTCGTCCCACGGCAGGGCCGCTCCCTCGCCCGGGAAGAACGCGGGGATCCACGAGTACTTGTCGGTGTAGTCCCACAGGGTGATGCCCACGCAGCGGCGGACCGCCAGGCACGCCTCGGTCAGGTCGGCGTACCACTCCGCCTGCTGCGTCAGCTTCTCGTCGGTGGCGGGCAGTTGCATCCGTATGTCGACCTCGGTCAGCGCGGTGTCGAGGCCGAGCCGGGAGAAGCGGCGGAGGTTGTCCTCCAGGGTGGTCGGATAGCCGTACTGCAGGGCCAGGTGGGCCTGGAGGCCGATGCCGTGCAGGGGGACGCCCGCCGCCTTGAGCTCCTTGGCCAGCCGATAATAGGCGTCGCTCTTCGGGCCGATGCCCTCGATGTTGTAGTCGTTGAGGTACAGCTTCACGCGCGGATCGGCCTGGTGCGCCCAGCGCAGCGCGTCGGCGATGTAGCCGGGCCCGAGCGTCTTGTAGAAGACCGACTCCCGGTACGTACCGTCCTCGTTGAACGCCTCGTTGACGACGTCCCAGGCGAACACCTTGCCCCGGTAGTGCCGTACCTCCGTCTGGATGTGCTTCTTCAGTACGGCCCGCAGCTCAGGGGCCGTCCACTCCTTGGCCGTGAGCCATCCGGGCAGCTGGCTGTGCCAGACCAGGGTGTGGCCGCGCACCTTCTGGCGGTTGGCCCGGGCGAGATCGACGATCTCGTCGCCCTGGGAGAAGTCGAACACGCCCTGCTGGGGCTCGGTCGCGTACCACTTCATGCCGTTGCCGGGCGTGATCTGGTCGAACTCGCTGCCGAGCAGGGCCGTGTAGGGACCGTCCACGAGCTCGGGGTTGTCGGTGGCGCTGCCGAAGTAGCGGCCGTGCCGCTGCGCGAGGTCGGCGAGGGTGGGCTGCTGGTGATCCGCCTGGGCGGGCGTGCCGACGCCGATGCCGGCGGCGACCAGGAGCGCGGCGAAGGCGCCGGCGAGTCTGAGACGGGTGGTGCGCATGGTGCGACTCCTCACGACAGGTGGCTGGGTAGAGCCGTACGTTCGCGGCGCGCGTCAGCCCTTGGTGGCGCCGGCGGTGAGGCCGCCCACGAGCTGGCGCTCGGCGACCGAGTAGAAGGCGAGGGCGGGGACCATGGCCAGCACCAGATAGGCGAAGACCTTGGCGTATTCCGCGGAGTACTGCCCCTGGAACTGCTGGACGCCGATCGGCAGCGTCCACCACTGCGCGTCGGTGAACACCAGGAGCGGCAGGAAGAAGTTGTTCCAGCTGGTGACGACGGCCAGTACGGAGACGGTGCCGAGCGCGGGCCGGGCCATGGGCAGCAGCACCCGCCAGAAGAAGCCGAACGAGCTGCACCCGTCGAGCGTGGCCGCCTCCTCCAGCTCGCCGGGGATCTGCCGGAAGAAGCCCCGCAGGATGATGATCGTCATCGGCAGTGCGAAGGCGGCCTGCGGGAGGATCACGCCGAGCGGATTGTCCAGCAAATCCAGCGAGCGCAGCAGCAGGAACAAGGGCAGGGCCGCCACCGCGAACGGGAACATCAGCCCCATCGTGAAGAGCGTGAACAGCACCTCCCGGCCCCGGAAGGCGAACCGCGCGAAGGAGAAGGCCGACAGGGCCGAGACGGCGACGACCAGGACCGTCGTGCCGATCGCGATCAGCGTGCTGTTGCCGATCAGCCGCCAGAAGTCCCCCGAGCCGAGGATCTGGGTGTAGTTGGAGGTGACCCACGACTCGGGCAGTCCGACCGGGTTGCGGGAGAGCTCGTCGGTGGACTTGAAGCCGGAGAGCGCCGCGTAGAGCAGGGGGACGGCCATGACGGCCCCGACGACGACCAGGACGAGGTGCAGGCTCCAGGTCTTCCCGCGCGCACGGATTTTCTGACTCGCTGTCACTTACCGTCACCCCGCATGGTCGTGGTGGCCCCTTGCAGGTCGCGCCGGAGGACGAACCGCTGGTAGGCGAGGGCGAAGACGAGGCTGATGCCGAACATGACCACGCTGATCGCGCTGGCATAGCCGACCTGGTAGCGCTTGAAGCCGTACTGGAACATGGTCACGGCCATGGTCTCGGAGTGGTGGTCAGGCCCGCCCGCGGTGGTCACCCACACCAGGTCGAAGAGCTGGATCGACCCGATGACCGCGAGGAACACGCTGATGCGCAGGGTGGGCGCGAGCAGCGGCAGTGTGACGTTGCGGAAGCGCTGCCAGGCACTGGCCCCGTCGATGAGCGCCGCCTCGGTCAGTTCCCTCGGGACGGCCTGGAGCCCGGCCAGGTACAGCATCATGTGGAAGCCGAAGTACTTCCAGGTCATGACCAGGAAGACGGTCGCCATGACGGTGGAGGGATCCGCGAACCACTCCCCGCCCAGCCCCTCGAGACCGATCCTGCCGAGGACCTGGTCGGCGAAGCCGTCGTCCGGGGCGAAGATCATGCCGAAGAGGATGCCGGTGATGGCCTCCGACAGGACGTACGGGGCGAAGAACAGCATCCGGTAGACCGCCCGGCCGCGCATCCGCTGGTTGAGCAGGACGGCCATGGCGAGCGCGAACGGCAGCTGGAGGGCGAGCGACAGCACCACCAGGACCAGACAGCGCCACAGGTCGCCGAGGAAGACGTCGTCCTGGAAGAGCCGGGTGAAGTTCTCGCCGCCGATGTAGTCGGAGGGCATGCCGAAGCCGCCCCAGCGGAAGAACGCGGCGTACAGGGCGAACAGCATCGGCAGCAGCACCAGCCCCATGAACAGCACCAGGGCGGGGAGCTGGAAGCCGGCTGCGGTGAGCCAGTGCAGAGCGCGTCGCCGGGTCCGCCCCGTGGGCCGGGCCGCGGCCGGGGGCGGGGAACCGGCGCCGGGGCCGGTCCGTTTGTCCGGCAGGAACGTGGAGGTCATCGCCGGTTACTGCTCTTCCTTCGCGGTCTTCGTGATCGACTGTGCGACCTGCCCGGGCGACTTGGAGCCCGCGATGAGCGCGGCCACGCTGTCGTTGACCTCCTGGCCGACGGCGGGCGCGTAGGCCTGGTCGAGGTAGAGCTGGAAGCCGGTGGCGGCCTTCAACTGGGCTTGGACGGCCTTGATGTTGGGGTCGGCGATGGCGCTCTCGGCCGCCGGGACCACGGGCAGGACACCGGTCTTCTTGACCAGTTCCAGGTCGGTGGCCTCGGACGCGAAGAACTTGAGGAAGTCGACGGCCTCCTGCGGGGCGCCCCTGCGCAGCGCGTGCCCGCCGCCTCCGCCGAACACCTCGGTGATGGCGCCCTCGCCGCCCTCGACCGCGGGGAACGGGAAGAAGCCGAGGTCCTTGCCGAGGCCCTTGCCCGCGTCGGCCTGCACCGTGGGCGCCCACTGGCCCATCAGCTCCATGGCCGCCTTGCCGTTGCCGACGGCGGCGGCCTGTCCGGTGGGCGACGAGTAGGCGGCGCCGAGGAAGCCCTTCTGGAACGGCTGCAGGGCGACGAGTTCCTTCAGGTGCTCGCCCGCCTCGAGGAAGGGGGCACCGGTGAAGTCCTTGTCGTCGTAGGCCTTCTGCAGCGCCTCGGCCCCGGCGGAGCGCATGGCGAGGTAGGCCCAGTAGTACATGCCGGGCCACTTCTCCTTGCCGGCCAGGGCCAGCGGCGTGATCTTGGCGGCCTTCAGCTTGCGTACGGCGTCGAGGAAGCCGTCCCACGTGGTCGGCGGCTCGGCGATGCCGGCCTTCTGGAAGAGCGCCTTGTTGTACCAGAAGCCGATCATGCCGATGTCGAACGGGACGCCGTAGGCCTGGTCGTCGAACAGGTACGGCTCCCGGGCTACCGGCAGGAGGGCGTCGGCCCACGGCTTGGTCCGGTCCGTGAGGTTCTCCACCAGTCCCGCGTCGACCTGCTGCTTCAGCACACCGCCGCCCCAGGTGTGAAAGATGTCGGGCAGCTTCCCGGAGGCGGTCAGGGCCGTCATCTTCGACTTGTAGGCGTCGTTCTCCAGCTGGACGATCTTTATCTTGACCTTGGGGTTCTGTGCCTCGAACTTCCGCGCCAGAGCGGCCCAGACGGTCTTGGACGGCTCGGTGGTGGAGATGTTCCACCACTCGATCGTGGTCGTCCCCGACGACCCCCCGTCCGAGTCCCCGCCGCATGCGGTCAGTGCCGTCATCCCCAGACCGGCCGCGGCGGAGGCCGCCAGGAAGCCGCGGCGGGACAGTGCGGGGTCGCCCATCATGCGCTCCTCGAGAGTCTCGAAAGTTTCGGATCAAACCCAGAAAGCTTCGCTGCTGCCGCACCCTAGAGACAGCGGATAAAGGGTGGCAACCCCTTGTGCGAGGTGAATCTCTCGCGATCCTGGAACCTGACGTGAGTGCGAAACATTCGGATTCTCAGACGAACGTTACGATGCCGACTCCGTCGCGATCACGCAGGGTGTCCGTCCGTGAGCCGGCCAGGGAGCACCGCCCCCGTCGAGGTCAATGCCGCCCGACGGGCGCTCATCTCGTGTTTTCGGAGCCGCGGCCGCCCCGGCCGTCAGTCTTAACGGAAGCTTGACGCGCTCGGCCCCTTCGTTCATGGGCCATGGCGTCACGCTCCGCTTACGCTGACCGAGCCGTCCAGTGATGGCAGGAACCACGCTGATCCACACGATCGGGAGCACGTCGATGGCCACCACCGAGCACCCGGCGCCGAGCCGTCCGGAGCCTTCCCCACCCAGCCGTCTGCGCGGCTGGATGCTGGAGGGCCTGTCGGACATGGGCAAGGGCGGTGGTCACACCGGGCCGCATGCCGAACCGGAGCCTGCGCACCGGGGTCAGCGCTGGTGGCGGGTGATGTGCCTGACCGGCGTCGACTACTTCTCGACCCTCGGATACCAACCGGGCATCGCGGCCCTCGCCGCCGGACTGCTGTCACCGGTCGCGACCATCGTCCTGGTCGTCGTCACGCTGGCCGGCGCCCTGCCCGTCTACCGCCGCGTGGCCGAGGAGAGCCCCCGCGGCGAAGGCTCGATCGCCATGCTGGAGCGGCTGCTCTCCTTCTGGCAGGGCAAGCTGTTCGTCCTGACCCTGCTGGGCTTCGCCGCCACCGACTTCCTCATCACCATCACCCTGTCGGCCGCCGACGCCTCCACCCACCTCGTGGAGAACCCGCATCTGACGGGTGCGTTGCACGACCAACGGATGCTGATCACCCTGGTTCTGGTCGCCCTGCTGGGCGCGGTGTTCCTCAAGGGCTTCCTGGAGGCGGTCGGCGTCGCCGTCGCCCTGGTCGGCGCCTATCTCGCGCTGAACGCGGTCGTGGTGGTCGTCGGCCTTTACCACGTCATCACGGCCGGTCATGTGATCAGCGACTGGTCGAGCGCCCTCACCGCCCAGCACGGCAACGTCTTCGCCATGGTCGGCGTCGCTCTGCTCGTCTTCCCGAAACTGGCCCTCGGCCTCTCCGGGTTCGAGACGGGTGTCGCCGTGATGCCGCACGTCGAGGGCGATGCGGACGACACGGAGGAGCGGCCGGCCGGACGCATCCGCGACACGAAGAAGCTGCTCACCACGGCTGCCCTGATCATGAGCGTCTTCCTGATCACCACCAGCTTCATCACCACCCTCCTCATCCCGGAGAAGGAGTTCGAGGCGGGCGGCCAGGCCAACGGCCGGGCGCTCGCCTACCTGGCCCACCACTACCTCGGCAACACCTTCGGCACCGTCTACGACGTCTCGACCATCGCCATCCTGTGGTTCGCCGGTGCGTCCGCGATGGCCGGTCTGCTCAACCTGATGCCGCGCTACCTGCCCCGCTACGGCATGGCCCCGCACTGGGCCCGCGCGGTACGCCCCATGGTCATCGTGTTCACCCTGATCGCCTTCCTGGTCACCTGGATCTTCGACGCCGACGTCAACGCCCAGGGCGGCGCCTACGCCACCGGTGTGCTGGTCCTCATCAGCTCCGCGGCGATCGCGGTGACCATCGCCGCCCGCAAGGCCCGGCAACGGAACTGGACGATCGCCTTCGCGGTGATCTCCGCGGTGTTCCTCTACACGACCGTGCTCAACGTCATCGAGCGCCCGGACGGCGTGAAGATCGGCGCCTGCTTCATCGCCGGCATCATCCTGGTCTCCCTGCTGTCACGGTTGGCCCGGGCGTTCGAGTTGCGCGTGACCAGCGTGACGCTGGACGACATGGCGGAGCGCTTCGTCCGGGACGTGGCCAGCCGCCGGATGCGGTTCATCGCCAACGAGCCCGACCGGCGCGACATCGCCGAGTACCGCGACAAGATCGAGCAGATCCGGCAGGACAACGACGTGTCCGGCCAGGAGGACTTCGTCTTCGTCGAGGTGACGGTGACCGACCCGTCCGAGTTCGAGGCGGGCCTGAGCGTACGCGGCGAGGTGCTGCACGGCCGCTACCGCGTCCTGACCCTGGAGTCGTCCTCCATCCCCAACGCCCTGGCCGCGCTGCTGCTGCACGTCCGCGACGCGACCGGCCGGACCCCGCACATCTACTTCGAGTGGACCGAGGGCGGGCCCTTCGCCAACTTCCTGCGGTTCTTCCTGTTCGGCCAGGGCGAGGTCGCCCCGGTGACCCGCGAGGTCCTGCGCGAGGCGGAACCGGACCGCGAGCGGCGGCCGAGGGTGCACGTGGGGTGAGCCGAGCTCCGGCCTGTCGTCCGCGGCCGAGCGCCCGGTCGCGTTACTCCCGACGGCCAACCCCGCATCCCCCCTTGCCCTCCCCCGCCCCTATCGTGACCGGCATGCAGTCCTACACGATCGGCCAGGCAGCACGGCTGCTCGGCGTCAGCCCGGACACCGCCCGTCGCTGGGCCGACGCGGGCCGCATCACGACCCATCGCGACGAGGCCGGGCGACGGCTCATCGACGGGCGCGACCTGGCCTCCTTCTCGGTCGAGCTCGCCCGGTCCGGCACCGCCGAGGAAGACACCCCGTACACCTCGGCCCGCAACGCCTTTCCCGGCATCGTCACCGCGATCAAACTCGGCGACGTCGCCGCCCAGGTCGAGATCCAGGCCGGCCCGCACCGGCTCGTCTCGCTGCTCACCCGTGAGGCGGTGGAGGAACTGGGCCTGGAGGTCGGAATGGAGGCGACGGCCCGCGTGAAGTCGACAAACGTCCATATCGACCGCGTCTGAGCCCACGCGGCGGGCCAGGGCGACGCATACGGGGTGATGGGGTCGGTCCGCCGCACGGTCGAGGGCGGCGAACTGACTGCCGCGACCACCGGGGACGCCGAGAAGGACCTGGCCCTGTCGCCCGGGGAGCCCTGTCGTCGCCACCGCATGACCCGACGGTGAACGGCGAGAGGGGCCCCGCACCGCGGAGCCCCTCCCTGTGACCGGTCGGCCGATCAGTCCTCGTACGCGTCCAGCGGCGGGCAGGAGCACACCAGGTTCCGGTCGCCGAAGGCCTGGTCGACGCGACGCACCGGCGGCCAGTACTTGTCGGCGACCGACACCCCGGCGGGGAAGACGGCCTCCTCGCGGCTGTAGGCGTGCTCCCACTCCCCGGCGAGCGCACCGGCGGTGTGCGGGGCGCCGCGCAACGGGTTGTCCTCCGTGGGCCATTCTCCGGAGCCGACCTTCTCGATCTCCGCGCGGATGGCGATCATCGCCTCGCAGAACCGGTCCAGCTCGGCCAGGTCCTCCGACTCGGTCGGCTCGATCATCAGCGTCCCGGCCACCGGGAACGACATGGTCGGCGCGTGGAAGCCGTAGTCGATCAGCCGCTTGGCGACGTCGTCGACACTCACGCCGGTCGCCTTGGTCAGGGGCCGCAGGTCGATGATGCACTCGTGCGCCACGAGCCCGCCGGGGCCGGTGTAGAGCACCGGGTAGTGCGGCTCGAGGCGCTTGGCGATGTAGTTGGCGCTGAGCACGGCAACCTGCGTGGCCCGCTTCAGCCCCTCGCCGCCCATGAGCCGGACGTACGCCCACGAGATGGGCAGGATGCCGGCGGAGCCCCAGGGCGCTGCGGAGATGGGCCCGACGCCCGTCTGCGGGCCCGCCTCGGGCTGCAGCGGGTGGTTCGGCAGGTAGGGCGCGAGGTGCTCGCGCACCGCCACCGGACCGACACCCGGACCGCCGCCGCCGTGCGGGATGCAGAAGGTCTTGTGCAGGTTCAGGTGCGAGACGTCCCCGCCGAAGTGCCCCGGCTTGGCGAGCCCGACGAGCGCGTTGAGGTTCGCCCCGTCGACGTAGACCTGCCCGCCCGCCTCGTGCACCTGCGCGCAGATCTCGGAGACGTGCTCCTCGAACACACCGTGCGTGGACGGGTACGTGATCATCAGCACAGCCAGCTCGTCGCGGTGCTGCTCGATCTTCGCCCGCAGGTCCTCGACGTCGATCTCGCCGTCCTCGGCGGTCTTCACGACGACGACCTTCATGCCCGCCATCACCGCACTGGCGGCGTTGGTGCCGTGTGCGGACGACGGGATCAGGCAGACGGTGCGCTGCTCGTCGCCGTTGGCCCGGTGGTACCCGCGGACGGCGAGCAGTCCGGCCAGCTCACCCTGCGACCCGGCGTTCGGCTGGAGGGACACCTTGTCGTAGCCGGTTACCTCGGCGAGCCGGTCCTCCAGCTCGTGGATCAGGGTGAGGTAGCCGCCGGCCTGCTCGGCGGGCGCGAAGGGGTGCAGCTGCCCGAACTCGGGCCAGGTGACCGGCTCCATCTCGGTGGTCGCGTTGAGCTTCATGGTGCAGGAGCCCAGCGGGATCATGCCCCGGTCGAGCGCGTAGTCGCGGTCGGCCAGCTTGCGCAGGTAGCGCAGCATGGCGGTCTCGGAGCGGTGCTGGTGGAAGACGGGGTGGGTCAGGTAGTCGTCGGTGCGCAGCAGCGCGCCGGGAAGCCCGTCCTCCGTGGCCGCGTCCAGCGCCTCGACGACGCCCTCGACCCCGAAGGCCGCCCACACGGCACGCAGCTGGGCGCGGGTCGTGGTCTCGTCGCAGGCGATGGAGACGTGGTCGGCGTCGACGAGACGCAGGTTGACCCCGTTGTCCCGCGCGGCGGCCACGATCTCGGCGGCCCGGCCACCGGCGCGAACGGTCAGGGTGTCGAAGTAGGCCCCGTGCACGACCTCGACACCGCCGCCCGCGAGCCCGGCGGCGAGGACCGTGGCGTACCGGTGGGTGCGCCGCGCGATGCCCTTCAGGCCTTCCGGGCCGTGGTAGACGGCGTACATGCCGGCCATGACGGCGAGCAGCACCTGCGCGGTGCAGATGTTGCTGGTCGCCTTCTCCCGGCGGATGTGCTGCTCACGCGTCTGCAGCGCCAGCCGGTAGGCCTTGTTGCCGTCGGCGTCCACGGACACGCCGACGAGCCGCCCGGGAAGGCTGCGCGCCATCTTGTCCTGGACCGCCATGTAGCCGGCGTGCGGCCCGCCGAAGCCCATGGGCACACCGAAGCGCTGCGTCGTCCCCACGGCGATGTCCGCCCCGAGCTCACCGGGCGACTTCAGCAGCGCCAGCGCCAGCAGATCGGCGGCGACGGTGACGAGCGCGCCCAGCTCGTGCGCCCGGTCGATGACCGGCTTGATGTCCCGCACGGCACCGGAGGCGCCCGGGTACTGGAGCAGCACGCCGTTGATCTCGCGCTCGGCGATCTCGGCGGGGATGCCCTCGCTGAGGTCGGCGACGACGATCTCGACACCGGTTGGTTCGGCGCGGGTCTGGATCACCGCGATGGTCTGCGGCAGGGTGTCCGCGTCGACCAGGAACAGGCCCTTCTTGTTCTTGCCCAGGCGCCGCGACAGCGCCATGGCCTCGGCGGCCGCGGTGCCCTCGTCGAGCAGGGAGGCTCCCGAGGTCGGCAGTCCGGTCAGGTCGGCGACCATGGTCTGGAAGTTGAGCAGCGCCTCGAGCCGGCCCTGGGAGATCTCCGGCTGGTACGGCGTGTAGGCCGTGTACCAGGACGGGTTCTCCATGACGTTGCGCATGATGACCGGCGGCGTGAACGTGCCGTAGTAGCCGAGGCCGATCATGGAGCCGAGGACCTGGTTGCGGTCGGCGAGGGAGCGCAGCTCGGCGATCACCTCGGCCTCGCTGCGGGCACCGGGCAGGTCCAGCGCCTCGGCGCTCTTGATCACGGCCGGGACCGCGGCGGCGGTCAGCTCGTCCAGCGAGCCGTAACCGACGTGCGCGAGCATCTTGGCGCAGGCCTCGTGGTCGGGGCCGATGTGGCGCTGCTCGAATGGAACTGCCTCTTCGAGCTCGGAGAGCGGAATGCGGTGGGCGGTCATTGCGGAGGCCTCCTGGTCGACACGACCTGCGAGGGGCACCACTGCACGGGTACCCGGACGGCCTCCCCCTCTGTCATCTCAACCTGAGAGCTTCACCGGATCGCCCGAAGGCCTCCGGCTTTCACCGTCGGTGAGAGCGGAAGCCGTCGACACCCGCTCTGCTTTCCAGAGTGACCTCGTCCGTGCGGTACGTGTGCCTGAGAGATTCCGGGGAGGATTTGCTCCTTCGGCGCCTCCGATGGTGTCTGGAGGACTCTCCCGCGCGGGGTCAGCAGCCGCTGCCAGCGTACCAGCGAGGTCAACGCACGAACCTTCGAGTGGCCGCATCCCCGCTTGTACCGTTTTGTTGTGTCTACGGATGAGGTGCGACCATGTGGAGGGCCCGTGCGAACCGATATCGATCCGCGCAACCTGATCGGCCGCAAGGCGTTCGACCGCAACGGGACCAGGATCGGCACCATCGACGAGGTCTACCTCGACGACGCCACCGGTGAGCCGGAGTGGGCGGCCATACGGACCGGCCTGTTCAGCAGGGACGCCTTCGTCCCCCTGGAGCCGAGCGAACTGATCGAGGGTGCCCTCCACGTCCCGTTCGAACGCTCCCTGATCAAGGACGCCCCCGACTTCGGCGTGGGCCGCCACCTCTCCCCCGAGCAGGAACTGCAGCTCTACCACCACTACGGTCTCGACGTCGCCGCCCCGCCCCCGCTCCCGGACCACGACTTCGGCAAGCTCGCGGGCACCGACGAAACGGCCTGAGACCCCACCCCGGGCATCCGGTCTCCCCCCTCCGGCTCCCGTAACACCAGGGGCAACGGATCCGCCGCCTCCAGATCCGGATCGTCGACCCGGAAGGTCCTCACCCGCCCGGGCTCCGAGGCGGGCGTCTCGAACCGTACGGTGACCCGCCCCAGGCCGCTGCCCTGCACCCAGCCGTGCCCGAACTCGGCGTGCCGCACGTCGTGCCCGGCGGGCCAGCGCCGCTCGGCGAGCGGCGGCTGTTCCTCCGCCGGCGCCACGGCATGCTCCTCGACCGGGCTCTCCGCGACCGCCCGCTCCCCCGCCGCCTGGGCGAACAGGTCCTCCTGCGTGTAGTCGGCGAGCCCGCTGACCCCCACGCCGAGCAGCCGCACCCCGCCGGTCGTGTCGACCGAGTCCAGCAGTCTGGCCGCCGCCTCACGGACCACCGCGGGGTCGTCCGTGGGGCCGCGCAGCGTCTCGGAGCGGGTCAGCGTCGAGAAGTCGTACCGCCGCACCTTCAGCACGATCGTCCGCCCGGAGAGACCGGCCCCGCGCAGCCGCCGCACACACCGCTCGGCGAGCCGCTGCACCTCCAGCCCGACGCGCATCCGGTCGTGGATGTCCACGTCATAGGTGTCCTCGACCGACACCGACTTCGCTTCGCGCTCCGCCACCACGGGCCGGTCGTCCCGTGCCAGGGCCATGGCGTAGAGGCCGTGTCCGTGTGCCTTGCCCAGCAGCCGGACCAGCTCGTCCTCGCCCGCCTCGACGATCTCCTCGACCGTGGTGATCCCGGCCCGCCTCAGGTGGTCACCCGTCGCCGGCCCCACTCCCGGCAGTGTCCGCACGGACATCGGCCCGAGCATCGCCCGCTCCGTCCCCGGCTCGATCACCACCAGCCCGTCCGGCTTGGCCTCCTCCGAGGCGATCTTGGCGAGCATCTTGGACGCGGCGAGCCCCACCGATCCCGTGAGGCCCGTGGCGGCGCGTATGTCCGCGCGCAGCTTCACCCCGGCCAGCCGCGCCGACCGCTCGTCCCACGCCACTCCACCGGCCTCGAGATCCACGAACGCCTCGTCCAGGCTCAGCGGCTCCACCAGCGGCGACAGCGCACGCAGCAACTCCATCACCCGCTCGCTGATCGACCGGTAGACGTGGAAGCGCGGCACGAGATAGGCGGCGTTCGGCGCGAGCCGCCGGGCCTGGCCCATGGGCATCGCCGAATGCACCCCGAATACCCGCGCCTCGTACGACGCGGTCGCCACCACGCCCCGCGGCCCGAGCCCGCCCACGACCACGGCCTTCCCGCGCAGACTCGGCTTGGACGCCTGCTCCACCGAGGCGTAGAAGGCATCCATGTCGAGATGCAGGATCGTGGGCGAGGTTCTCACACCCCCGATGCTGCCCTACACCACTGACAACGCCCCGCCCGGGCGCTCTCGACGGCCCGGGAGAGGCCATGACAAGCCCGGCGGCAACCGCTTACATCCGGGTGCGCAACGTCCCGTGGCGTGCGACCGTCTGCGTACCCCGCTGCCGGACGGCTCAGACGGCCCGGTTCCGTCGACGCGCCAGCTCGTCCGCCGGGTTGGGCCCGACCAGAGTCTCGCCGGTGTCGATCCGCTCGCCGTGCAGCTGGGACAGCGCGCTCTCGACATCCCGCCACACCACCCCGACGGCGATCCCGAAGACCCCCTGGCCGCCTTGGAGCAGGGCATGGACCTCGTCGGGCGAGGTGCACTCGTAGACCGTCGCGCCGTCACTCATGAGCGTCATGCGCTCGAGGTCGCTGAAACCGCGTTCCCTCAGGTGCTGAACGGCGGTGCGGATGTTCTGCAGCGACACCCCGGTGTCGAGGAACCGCTTGACGATCTTCAGGACGACCACGTCCCGGAAGCTGTACAGCCGCTGCGTCCCGGATCCGTAGGCTGGGCGCACGCTGGGCTCGACGAGCCCGGTGCGGGCCCAGTAGTCCAACTGCCGGTAGGTGATACCGGCGGCCGCACAGGCCGTGGGGCCGCGATAGCCGATCTGCTCGGACGCCATGGACGTCGTCCCTCCGCTGCTCGGCACCGCTGTCGGTCGCTGCGGAGTGTGATCGGCCGCGCCACCGGGCTGGGGGTACGTCCCGCCCGTAAGGGGCCGTGAGCCGGGGGGAGGGTACGGACCGCTCGCCCTGAGACTGCGCTCGGGGCCGCCCCCAGCCGTACCGTCGCCGCTATTTCTCACGCCGACCTCCGTCCTTGACCTGCCTTCTCGACGGTAGGCAGTCACCAGGGGTGCGTCAACGATCGCCACACTCGCCACGCCGAGTGATAATCACCCTGAGAGTGGTTTCCCGTGCCCCGTCGCGGGGAAAGGCTAGCCGAATGTGTCCGGAACGGACCGCGTGACGCTCTCACACGCCAGCGGCATACGCGGGCAATTCACCCGTCACACACGACGGGCGGCCCCGCCGCGGACCACATCGTCCGCCGGGCCGCCCACACACTGCTCAGGCCACTGCCGCATCCGAGGAACTCACTGGCTGCTGCTGCCGAAGTCCTCCGGGGAAATCTGGTCGAGGAACTCGCGGAACTTCTCCACCTCGTCCTCCTGCTCGTCCGGGATCGCGATACCCGCGTCGTCGAGCACCGTGTCGCTGCCGTAGATAGGCGTCCCGGTGCGCAGCGCGAGCGCTATGGCGTCGGACGGGCGGGCGCTCACCTCGACGCCGCTGGCGAAGACCAGCTCCGCGTAGAAGACGCCCTCACGCAGGTCCGTGATGCGCACCTCCGTGAGCTCCTGGCCGACGGCTTCCAACACGTCCTTGAACAGGTCGTGTGTCAGCGGCCGCGCGGGAGCCATGCCCTGCTGGGCGAAGGCGATCGCCGTCGCCTCCCCCGGACCGATCCAGATGGGGAGGTAACGGTCGCCTCCCACTTCACGCAGCAGCACGATCGGTTGGTTGGAGGGCATTTCGACCCGGACACCTACGACATCGAGCTCGTTCACACAGCAACCCTAGGCCGTGCCCGGGATGTTTGGGTAGTCGGGCCCGGATCGGGCGCCTGATCCAGCCCTCGAGACCCCGCCCGTCTCAGGGCAGCCGCACCCCGAGCGCCGTCTGCACCAGCGCGGTGTGCAGCTTCACCGTGAGCCCCGCCAGCTCCTTGACGCGAGCCTCGGCGTGAGCCCTGGTCTGCGGGTTCCGGTGCCGCTTCAGCGGCGCCACCACCTGGTCCACGAGCCCGGCCTCCCGGTCGGCGGCGGCCTTCATGGCCCGCAGGTGCCGCGGCTCGATCCCGAACCGCCCGAGCTCCACGACGAGCAGGGCGACGGTGACCGCCTCGGCGTCGTAGGCCCCGTCCTCCAGAGGGGTGAGGAGCCCGTAGGACTCCCACTCCTTGAGCTCCTGCTCGTCCACGCCGACGGCCATGAGCAGCTCGTCCCGTCCGATCCGGGCTGCGGTGGGCGGCTCGGACGACTCGGACGCGGATTCACCGTCCCGCTGACGGCCCACGACCGGCAGCTGCACGGCTTCACCACGCTCCATGGCCTCCAGATGCTCCCGGATCACCTTCAGGGGCAGGTAGTGGTCCCGCTGCATCCGCAGGACGTGTCCGAGCCGCTCGAGGTCCTGGGCGCTGAACTTGCGGTACCCCGAGGGGGTCCGCTGTGGCTCGATGAGCCCTTCCGACTCCAGGAAGCGGATCTTGGAGATGGTCACTTCGGGAAACTCACCGCGCAGCGCGTTCAGCACCGCGCCGATGCTCATCAGCCCACTGTCCGTGGCGGCGGTGCCGTGTCCGGCACCGCCGCTCGGTGTATGAAGCATGGACCTTCCCTGACGGATGGACCTTCGCTGGGTCTGCCCGGCCGCAGCCGGTCAGTAGCCCCGCTGGCTGGCGTAGAAGACCAGCCGGTACTTGCCGATCTGCACCTCGTCGCCGTTGTTCAGGGCGACCTGGTCGATGCGCTCTCGGTTCACGTACGTGCCGTTCAGGCTGCCCACGTCGGCCACCGTGAACGAGCCGTCCTGGGCTCGGCGGAACTCCACGTGCCGCCGGGAGACCGTCACGTCGTCCAGGAAGATGTCGCTCTGCGGGTGCCGGCCGGCCGTGGTCAGGTCGCCGTCCAGCAGGAAGCGGCTGCCCGAGTTCGGCCCACGGCGCACGACGAGGAGCGCGGAACCCAGCGGCAACGCGTCGACGGCCGCCTGCGCCTCGGGGGACAGGGTCGGCATCGGCGTCTGACCGGTGGTCTCGCTGTCGTAGGCCTCGAGACCGGAGATGGAGATCGTGGAGGTCGTCTCGGACGGGCGCTCCGGTGTCGCTCCCGCCCGCAGCGGCGCGCCGCAGTTGGAGCAGAAACGGCTGTTCTCCGCGTTACGGTTACCGCACCTCGTACACACCAGGGCCGACATCGGATCCTCCTGCCGCGGCTGCCCACCGGGGGCGTTGGACGCGTACGGGTCGGAAAACCCTCCACCCGCACTTGAGGCTGACGGTTGCCCGAAACCTATGCCGCCGGACTGTGCAGGGTCAACCGACGGCGCGCCCTGACCACCGGAAACATCGCCGCCCGGGCCGCCCACCTGGTCCCGGAACAGCGGCCGCTGGCCCTCCGCGTCAGGCTGTGCGCGATGACGAGCGGTGGCGTTGTCACTGCCCTCTCGCGCGCTCTTGCCGAACAACTTCGCAAACAACTTCACGGGCGATTCCCCTTGACCGAAACAGACCCGCCCGTGGGGCAGGACGAACCCTGACTGAACACTCTGGCCGACCCGGACATCCTTACAACGTCCGTCTGCACCAGACAGTTTCCACCACGCACCGCCCATTCGGTGCGCCGACCCCCCGCAACCTCATGCCCTCGCCTGACGTCGCCCATGCACCCCCGCCTCACTGCGAGGACGACCGAGCGTAGTCAGGCCGCTTCGCTGCTCGCAAGGCGTCCACGACGATGTCGGTCGACCGCTCGATCGTGACGGTGGCCTGTTCCTTCTCGAGAGTCTGCACCACGCCTCCGGGGATGTTGAGCGCCGGCTCGAGGTCCTGCGGCTTGCCGATGACCTTGAAACGATAGGGCGCGTTGATCTTGTTCCCGTCGACACCCACACCCTTGCCCGAGTCCGTGAGGTACGTGCCCGCGACCACCCGGACACCGTTGACCTGGATCGCCTCGGCACCAGCCGCACGCAGCTCCTGGATCGCGTCGAGCAGCATGTCCGCCTCGACCGTCCCCTTCGTGTCCTGGATCGTCATGGTGATGCCGGGCCCCCGCGCGGCCACCGTGCCCGCCAGGATGCCGAGTTGCCTCTCCTTCTCGACCGTCTGCTTCCGGGCCTCCTCGGCCTGGTCGGAGCTGTTCTCCAGCTCGTCGCGCTGCTTCTCGAGACCCTGCTTCTCGTCCTCAAGACGTTGAGTACGGTCATCCAGTTCATCGAGGATGCGGACAAGATCTTCCTGTCGCGCACCACGCAGCGCATTGTCACTGTCGCTGTTCGACGCCACCTGCACCGCCAGCCCGAACCCGAGACCGAACAGCAGCACCGCGACGATGAGTTGGGCCCGCGTGATGCGGGGCGGCCACACCCCCTGTGCCAGCCGCTGCCGCCCGGTCAGCCGCGGCTCCGGGTCCGGCTGCGGTTCCGGTGCCTGCTCGGGCTCCGGCTCCGCCGGGGCATCCCCGTCCGCGGGCGCCGCCGCGGGCCCGGCCCCGGGGACCTCCTGGGGCAGCTCCTTGCGCAACCTGTTCCCGGACTCGCCGTGGCCGTCGCGCGTGTCGCCCTGCCCCTCGGCGGGGTCGGCGGCCTCGGTGGGCTTCTCGCCGTGCTCGCTCATCGGCCTCACGCCCGGAACACGTGCCGGCGGATCGCCGCGGCGTTGGAGAAGATCCGGATACCGAGGACGACCACCACACCGGTGGACAGCTGCGCACCCACGCCCAGCTTGTCGCCCAGGAACACGATCAAGGCGGCCACGACCACGTTCGACAGGAACGACACCACGAAGACCTTGTCGTCGAAGATCCCGTCGAGCATGGCCCGCAGACCCCCGAAGACAGCGTCGAGCGCCGCCACGACGGCGATCGGCAGATAAGGCTCGACCACCGCCGGAACCTCAGGCCGGACCAACAGGCCGGCCACGACTCCCACGACGAGGCCCAGTACGGCGATCACGATGTGCCCTTCTCGCTCTTCTCAATGCTCGGCTGTGCTGTACGTACGATCACACTCGGTGCGGCAGGCAGCCGGAGGTCGTCCTCGACGGAGATGCCTGTCCTGATGCCGTAGCTCTCCTGCAGCGCGTGCAGATACAACCCGTCCGCGCTGTCCTGGAACCGTGTGCTCAGCCGCTGCCCATCCCCCACCGCGAGCACCGTGTACGGCGGCACCAGCGGTTTGTTGTCGACCAGTATGGCGTCCCCGGCCGCCCTGATCGCGGACAGCGCCGTCAGCCGCTGCCCATTGATGGAGACGGCCTCGGCACCCGACTCCCACAGCCCGTTGACCACGCGCTGCATGTCCCGGTCACGCACGCGGCCGGTGTCGGAGAAGCCGGAGGTCTCCCGCGGGTTGCCATCGCCACCGGAGGCGGCTTCCTTGGCGTCGTTCACCACGAGCTTCACCCCGGGGCCGTGCACCGCGACGGCGCCCGACAGGATGCCCGCCAGGCCGGATTCCCCGCCGCCGCTGTGCTTGAGCGCCTCGCGCTGCCGTGCGCCCACGTCCGCGCGCAACTCGTCGACGGAGTCCTCCAGCTTGTCCGCAGCCTCGGTCTCCCGGTCGATGCGGTCGACCAGCTCTTCCCGCTCCTTGGCGACGACCGGGGCCGCGACCCGCGCCTGCGCCGCCCCGACGGTCACGACGAGGGCCGCGAGCACCAGCCCGGCGGCAAGCCCCAGCTTCGCCCTGAGCGTTTTCGGCATGCCGCTGTCACCCGCGGCCTTCTTCCGCGCGGCCGCCTCGGCATATCCGTCGTCGAGGCTGTGGTCCATGACGTTGGTGAGCAACGACATGGACGCGTCCGGACGCCGGGGCCGCGTGGGTGTGCTCCGAATGGGGGGTTGCTGCGGCATGCCGCACATCGTCGCACGTCGCGGGCACTACCTCCGAACGGGCCCACCGGCGTGCCGGACAGGCCCCGTTGGGGGACACTTGTCCGGCACGCAGGCGCGCAGCCCGTTCTACCGGCCGGCGCTGTCCACGACCGCCGCCCATTCGTCCAGCAGGGCCTGCGCGGAGGCGTCGTCCGGCCCCTCGGCCCACAGGTGGGTGACGGCCTCGGCCGGGTCGGGCAGCACCATCACCCAGCGGCCGTCGGTCTCCACCACACGCACACCGTCCGTGGTGTCCACGAAGCGATCTCCGGCTGCTTCGACGACCCGGCGCATCACGAGCCCCTTGACGGCCCACGGGGTCGCCAGATCCCGCTTCAGGACGTGCGCCCGCGGGATCCTCGCGTCGATCTGGCTGAGCGTGAGCTGCGTCCGCGCCACGAGCCCGATGAGCCGTACGAAGGCCGCGGTGGCGTCGTACACACTGCTGAACTCGGGGACGATGAACCCGCCCTTGCCGTCACCGCCGAAGATCGTCCCTTCCTCACCGCCCACGCGTGTGAGGTCGTCGGGAGAGGTGGTCGTCCACTCGACCTGCGTCCCGTGGTACGCCGCCACCTGCTCGGCGATCCGGGTGGTGGTCACCGGCAGCGCGACGCGGCCGCTGCGCCGTTCGGCGGCGACGAGGTCGAGCATCACGAGCAGCGCCCGGTCGTCCTCGATGATCCGGCCCTTCTCGTCGACGAGCGACAGCCGCTCACCGACGGGGTCGAACCGCACGCCGAACGCGGCTCCCGAGGACGCCACGATCTCCCCGAGGCGCACCATCCCCGACCGCCGCATGTCGGCCGTCTCCGTCGGCCTGGACTCGTCGAGACCGGGGTTGATCGTCAGCGAATCGACCCCGAGCTTGCCGAGCAGGCTGGGCAGGACGAGTCCCGCACTGCCGTTGGACGCGTCCACGACGACCTTCAGCCCGGATTCACCGATCCCGGTCGTGTCGACGTTCCGCAGCAGCGATCCGGTGTACGAGTCGAAGACACTGGCCGGGAAGTGCAGATCCCCGATCTCACCGGGGAACGCGCGACGGTACTCCTGCCTCGCGAACACCCGGTCCAGCTTGCGCTGGCTGCCCTGCGACAGGTCCGCACCGTTCCCGTCGAAGAACATGATGTCGACGGAGTCCGGCACACCGGGGGTGGTACGGATCATGATGCCGCCCGCGCTGCCCCGTGCGGTCTGCTGACGGGCCACGGGCAGCGGCACGTTCTCCAGGTCCCGCACGTCGATCGCACTGGCCTGCAGCGCTGAGATCACCGCCCGCTTCAGCGCACGTGCACCCCGCGAGTGGTCACGGGCCGTGGTGACGGTCGAGCCCTTCTTCAGCGTCGTCGCATACGCGCCGGCGAGCCGCACCGCGAGTTCCGGCGTGATCTCGACGTTCAGGATGCCGGACACACCGCGGGCACCGAAGAGATGCGCCTGGCCCCTGGACTCCCAGATAACCGAGGTGTTGACGAAGGCGCCGGCCTCGATGGTCTTGAACGGATAGACCCGCACATTGCCCTGGACGATCGATTCCTCACCGATCAGGCACTCATCACCGATGACCGCCCCGTCCTCGATCCGCGCCGCACGCATGATGTCGGTGTTCTTGCCGACCACGCAGCCACGCAGATTGCTGTGCGGCCCCACGTAGACGTTGTCGTGAACGACGGCCTTGTGCATAAACGCGCCGCTCTTGACGACGACATTGGAGCCCACGACGGTGTGCTCACGGATTTCGGCCCCGGCCTCGACCTTGGCGTAGTCACCGATGTAGACAGGTCCGCGGAGTACGGCGTCGGAATGGACTTCCGCTCCCTCGGCGACCCATACACCCGGGGAGATCTCGAACCCGTCGATGTCGACGTCGACCTTGCCCTCGAGGACGTCGGCCTGCGCCTTCACATAGCTCTCGTGCGTGCCGACGTCCTCCCAGTAGCCCTCGGCGATGTAGCCGTAGACGGGCTTGCCTTCCTTCATCAGCTGCGGGAAGACGTCACCGGACCAGTCGACGGGCACATCGGGCTCGACGTAGTCGAAGACCTCGGGCTCCATCACGTAGATGCCGGTGTTCACCGTGTCGGAGAAGACCTGGCCCCAGGTGGGCTTCTCGAGGAAGCGCTCCACCTTGCCTTCCTCGTCGACGATGGTGATACCGAATTCCAGCGGATTGGGCACACGCGTCAGACAGACGGTGACCAGCGCGCCCTTCTCCTTGTGGAAATTGATGAGCTCGGTGAGGTCGAAATCCGTGAGAGCGTCACCGGAGATGACGAGGAAGGCATCGTCCTTCAGCGCTTCCTCGGCGTTCTTGACGCTCCCGGCGGTACCGAGGGGCTTCTCCTCATTGGCATAGGTGAGCTCCATACCCAGCTCTTCGCCGTCACCGAAGTAGTTCTTGACGAGCGAGGCCAGGAACTGGACGGTCACGACTGTTTCATTGAGCCCATGCCTTTTGAGCAGCCGAAGAACATGCTCCATGATCGGCCGGTTCGCCACCGGCAGGAGCGGCTTGGGCATGCTTGAGGTCATAGGGCGAAGGCGCGTGCCTTCGCCTCCGGCCATCACGACGGCCTTCATGTCGGAAGCGTCCTCCTCGAAGAGACGGTCTAGCCGACTTCCCCCGCCAGGATTGTCCCTCACTTATCCGGCACGGGCCATCGCTCCGCTACGGCAGCAGGACCATCCGAGAGTTCAATCGGCTATGGCGTCCGCACGGACCAGGCGGCGGACTTGTACCACGTAGAGGACTCCTGCCCACCAGTAGAGCGTTGTACCCCACCCGGCGAACGCCCATCCGAAAATTGCAGCGAGTGACGAGATCCAGCTGCTTCCGTCACTCAGCAGAAGCAGGGGGAAGGCATACATCAGGTTGAAGGTGGCGGCCTTACCCAGGAAGTTCACCTGGGGCGGCGGATAGCCGTGCCGGCGGAGGATGCCCACCATCACCAGCAGAACCAGCTCGCGCGCCAGAAGTGCGGCGGTCAACCAGAGGGGCAGAATCTCACGCCAGGTGAGGCCGACCAGGGTCGAGAGAATGTAGAGCCGATCGGCCGCGGGATCGAGGAGCCGGCCGAGGCTGCTGATCTGGTTCCAGCGCCGCGCGAGCTTGCCGTCCAGATAGTCGCTGACTCCGCTCAGAGCGAGTACCAGAAGGGCCCAGCCGTCACTCTGGGGTCCACCGAACTCAGGGAGCAGGATCAGCCACAGGAAGACGGGTACGCCGACGAGACGGGCCATGCTGAGGATGTTCGGGATGGTGAGCACACGGTCCGTCTGGACGCGAGTCTCCTGAACCTCCACCCGGGGGCCTCCTGTGGGAAACGTGCCAACGATGCCCCCTGACCCTACCTCAACGCAAAAAAGCTCTGGCTCTTGGGCTGTGTGCCCAAGAGCCAGAGCTCTAAAAGGAGTTCGGCGGCGTCCTACTCTCCCACAGGGTCCCCCCTGCAGTACCATCGGCGCTGAAAGGCTTAGCTTCCGGGTTCGGAATGTAACCGGGCGTTT
>NZ_JBEORR010000027.1:0-123640 GCF_040302345.1 Streptomyces sp. NPDC126510
CGGTCCCCTTGTTTGTTCTGGCCGCCCCCGCCGCGGGGCTGCCCGCCGTCCGGGTGTATCATTCGGGTGGGGGGGGGGGGCCGGGGGGCCCCGCCCCCCCCCCGCCCCCACGTGCACGAGCTGCCGGGCCCCGAGTGCGGCAACTGCCCCGGACAGCGCAGGGCCCCGGAACCGGCGCAGGGGTCCCGGGGCCCGGTCAAGGGGGTGGGCCCGCTGGGCCCACCCGACGCGGTGCGCGCTGTCAGACGCGGCGGAGCACGGCCACCACCTTGCCGAGAATGGTCGCATCATCGCCGGGGATCGGCTCGTAGGACGCGTTGTGCGGCAGGAGCCAGACATGGCCGTCCTCGCGCTTGAAGCGCTTGACGGTGGCTTCGCCGTCGAGCATCGCGGCCACGATGTCGCCGTTCTCGGCGACCGGCTGACGGCGCACTGTGACCCAGTCGCCGTCGCAGATCGCGGCCTCGATCATCGAGTCACCGACGACCTTGAGGACGAACAGCTCACCGTCGCCGACAAGCTGGCGGGGGAGAGGGAAGACGTCCTCGACGGACTCCTCGGCGAGGATCGGGCCACCGGCGGCGATCCGGCCGACCAGGGGCACGTACGACGCGGCGGGCTTGCCCGCGGTGTCCGTGGGCTGCACCGAGGCGGCCTGGTCGGAGCCGCGCACCTCGTAGGCGCGCGGGCGGTGCGGGTCGCGGCGCAGGAAGCCCTTGCGCTCCAGCGCCATCAGCTGGTGCGCGACGGAGGAGGTACTGGACAGGCCGACGGCCTGACCGATCTCCCGCATCGACGGCGGGTAACCCCGACGCTGGACGGAGTCCCTGATGACCTCGATCACCCGGCGCTGGCGATCGGTGAGTCCCGAGCTGTCCGCCCGGATGCCGGGAGGTCGGCCCGGCAGGGAGCGCTTGTGCCCCTCAGGGTTCGTGGCTTCGTTCATCGCATGCACCGGCTCCAGTCGGCCCTGGGAGCGGTCCTGGGCAGCGATGGCGGCACTGTCTGCGGTGGTGGTCACGTCGGCCCCTCTCGATGGTCTCCCTGCTGGACAACGGTAGTTGCTTTCGAAAGGTTGCGCCAAACACACGTTCGAGTGAAAAAACGCGAATCACCGGACGCGATCATGTGTCCGGGTGTATTGGCGGCCGCGCCACCTGGCAGGCAAAAGGGCCCATTGCTGTACTCTTCACCGCCGGGGTGATCGCCTCGTGGACTGTGCCCCAGTCTGCCATCCGGCATTCCATCGCCCGGGGGCCATCCCTCATCTGCGCGGGAGTCCCACGCCCCCTCCTCGCGGCGCCCACGGTATCTCCGCATGTGCCGAGGCGATACGGCCGTGCAGGAACGGATGCGGCCGCGGCTCCGGGCCAGCCGCCGGAGGTGGCGCCTCCGGGGTGGAACGGGCTCGTGCGGCAGGGGTCGTCGCATGTCACCTGCGCCTTCGCGCGCGACACGCGAGATGGGGCTGGATGTATGAGCCAATCCCCACATCTAGTGGTTGGATTGCATCAGCAGCCCAGAAGTTGTGGTCCCCCGGGTCTCGAGGCTCATGGTCATCGCCTATGCTTGGGGCTGCTTCGTGGGGCGCAAGATGCCCGGCGAGGCTATTGAGTCTGCTGTGAGGAGGGTTGGGAGTTCATGCACTGCCCCTTCTGCAGGCACCCCGACAGCCGTGTCGTCGACAGTCGTACGACCGACGACGGCACATCGATCCGCAGGCGCCGTCAGTGCCCTGACTGCTCCCGTCGTTTCACGACCGTGGAGACGTGCTCGCTCATGGTGGTGAAGCGGTCCGGAGTCACCGAGCCCTTCAGTCGCACGAAGATCATCAATGGTGTGCGCAAGGCGTGCCAGGGGCGGCCCGTCACCGAGGACGCGCTCGCCCAGCTCGGCCAGCGGGTCGAGGAAGCGGTGCGGGCCACCGGAAGTGCCGAGCTGACCACCCATGACGTGGGGCTGGCCATACTCGGCCCGCTGCAGGAACTCGATCTCGTCGCCTACCTGCGGTTCGCCTCCGTCTACCGGGCGTTCGACTCGCTCGACGACTTCGAGGCGGCCATCGAGGAACTCAGGGCGCAGACGGGACGCACCGGCACGGACGGCCCGGACCGCGAGGAGGCGGCTGCGGGGAGCCAGGAAGACGACCGCGGGCCCGGAGGGACCAAGCAGGTCCCCGAGCCCGCAGGCGCCGCCGACTGACCGGCGGGCCGGATCCGGGAGGCAGCTCCGGGACCCGGCCGGGCGGCGGCGTGAGAAGACCTGTTGCGGGCGTGTGAGTGGGTGCCCGCAACACCAGACAGAACATCGTGCACCGGGAACAACGGGGCACTTCAGGGCGTTTGCGCCCGTACAGGGAGGCGGCATGACAGAGACGGCGAGCGGTCCGGCACGGAGTTCCCGCGCCAAGAGCGCCAAGGCGAGCAAGGGCCTGCGTGTCGAGCGCGTCCACACCACCCCTGGGGTCCACCCCTATGACGAGGTGGCCTGGGAGAGCCGTGACGTCGTCATGACCAACTGGCGCGACGGCTCGGTCAACTTCGAGCAGCGCGGCGTGGAGTTCCCCGACTTCTGGTCGGTGAACGCGGTCAACATCGTCACCAGCAAGTACTTCCGGGGTGCCGTGGGGACCCCGCAGCGCGAGACCAGCCTGAAGCAGCTGATCGACCGCATCGTGCAGACGTACCGGAAGGCCGGAGAGGACCACAAGTACTTCGCCTCGCCCGCCGACGCCGAGATCTTCGAGCATGAGCTGGCGTATGCCCTCCTGCACCAGATCTTCAGCTTCAACAGCCCTGTCTGGTTCAACGTCGGCACCAAGCAGCCCCAGCAGGTGTCCGCCTGCTTCATCCTGTCCGTCGACGACTCCATGGAGTCGATCCTCGACTGGTACAAGGAAGAGGGCATGATCTTCAAGGGCGGCTCCGGCGCCGGCCTGAACCTCTCCCGGATCCGCTCCTCCAAGGAACTGCTCTCCTCCGGCGGCAACGCCTCCGGTCCGGTCTCCTTCATGCGGGGCGCCGACGCCTCCGCAGGAACGATCAAGTCCGGTGGCGCCACCCGCCGCGCCGCCAAGATGGTCGTCCTCGATGTGGACCACCCGGACATCGAGGACTTCATCGAGACCAAGGTCAAGGAAGAAGAGAAGATCCGCGTTCTGCGTGACGCGGGCTACGACATGGACCTGGGCGGCGACGACATCACGTCCGTCCAGTACCAGAACGCCAACAACTCGGTCCGTGTCAACGACGAGTTCATGAAGGCGGTCGACCAGGGCGGCCAGTTCGGGCTGCGCGGCCGGATGAGCGGCGAGGTCATCGAAGAGGTCGACGCCAAGGCACTCTTCCGCAAGATCGCCGAGGCGGCCTGGGCCTGCGCCGACCCCGGCATCCAGTACGACGACACGATCAACGCCTGGCACACCTGCCCCGAGTCCGGCCGGATCACCGCGTCGAACCCGTGCAGCGAGTACATGCACCTGGACAACACGTCCTGCAACCTGGCCTCGCTGAACCTGATGAAGTTCCTGAAGGACGACGGCAAGGGCAACCAGTCCTTCGAGGCCGAGCGCTTCCAGAAGGTCGTCGAGCTGGTCATCACCGCGATGGACATCTCGATCTGCTTCGCGGACTTCCCGACGCAGAAGATCGGGGAGAACACGCGCGCGTTCCGCCAGCTCGGCATCGGGTACGCCAACCTCGGCGCCCTGCTGATGGCCACCGGTCACGCGTACGACTCCGACGGCGGCCGTGCCCTCGCCGGAGCCATCACCTCCCTGATGACGGGTACGGCGTACCGGCGCTCCGCCGAACTCGCCTCGGTCGTCGGCCCGTACGACGGGTACGCCCGTAACGCCGACGCCCACCAGCGCGTCATGAAGCAGCACTCGGACGCCAACGACAAGGCCGTTCGCATGGACGACCTGGACACCCCGGTGTGGGCCGCCGCCAGCGAGGCCTGGGTCGACGTCCTGCGCATCGGTGAGAAGAACGGTTTCCGTAACTCCCAGGCGTCCGTGCTCGCCCCGACCGGCACCATCGGCCTGGCGATGTCCTGCGACACCACCGGTGTCGAGCCCGACCTCGCGCTGGTCAAGTTCAAGAAGCTGGTCGGCGGCGGCTCGATGCAGATCGTCAACGGCACCGTCCCGCAGGCCCTGCGCCGCCTGGGCTACCTGGAAGAGCAGATCGAGGCGATCGTCGCCCACATCGCCGACAACGGCAACGTGATCGACGCCCCCGGTCTCAAGCCCGAGCACTACGAGGTGTTCGACTGCGCCATGGGCGAGCGGGCCATCTCCCCGATGGGCCACGTCCGCATGATGGCCGCGATCCAGCCGTGGATCTCCGGCGCCATCTCCAAGACGGTCAACATGCCGGAGTCGGCGACCGTCGAAGAGGTCGAGGAGATCTACTTCGAGGCCTGGAAGCTCGGCGTCAAGGCGCTCGCGATCTACCGCGACAACTGCAAGGTCGGCCAGCCGCTCTCCGCCAAGACCAAGGAGAAGGAGAAGGCGGAGATCACCGAGAAGGCCGAGGAGACGATCCGCACCGCGGTCGAGAAGGTCGTCGAGTACCGCCCGGTCCGCAAGCGCCTGCCGAAGGGACGTCCCGGCATCACCACGTCCTTCACCGTCGGCGGTGCCGAGGGCTACATGACCGCCAACTCCTACCCGGACGACGGTCTCGGTGAGGTCTTCCTCAAGATGTCCAAGCAGGGCTCGACCCTCGCGGGCATGATGGACGCCTTCTCCATCGCTGTCTCCGTCGGCCTCCAGTACGGCGTGCCGCTGGAGACGTACGTCTCGAAGTTCACCAACATGCGCTTCGAGCCGGCCGGTATGACGGACGACCCGGACGTGCGGATGGCGCAGTCGATCGTCGACTACATCTTCCGCCGCCTGGCGCTGGACTTCCTGCCCTTCGAGACGCGTTCCGCGCTCGGCATCCACTCGGCCGAGGAGCGTCAGCGTCACCTCGAGACCGGTTCGTACGAGCCGAGCGAGGACGAGGTCGACGTCGAGGGTCTGGCCCAGTCGGCGCCGCGCGCCCAGGAGCTGAAGGCCGTTTCCGCGCCCAAGGCAGAGGAGGCGGTCAAGCCCGCCCCGCAGCAGGCCCACACGAGTGCGGAACTGGTGGAGATGCAGCTGGGCATCCAGGCCGATGCCCCGCTGTGCTTCTCCTGCGGTACGAAGATGCAGCGCGCCGGTTCGTGCTACATCTGCGAGGGCTGCGGCTCGACCAGCGGCTGCAGCTGACGCCGAGCGCCTGAGCCGATGACGGAGGGGCACCGCCTGTGGGCGGTGCCCCTCCCGTCGTAGGCGGCTCGTCGGTGGCTTCGTCAGGGACGGTGTGCCGAACCCATCGTCCCGGTGAAGTCCACGGGGTCGCCCTCGAAGCCTCGGAGGCCGGCGCGGAATTCCCACGGCCCCGAGCCGTCCCGGACGAACTCCGCGACTGTCGCGGCGGTCGCACCCAGGACACCGCCGAAGTCATCCTCGGCGAGGACGGTGTAACCCTCACGGATACGCAGTCCGGGACTGCGCACACTGACGAAAGTGCGCTCCGCCGGGCGCTGCTGGATGACGACACCGACGACCACGCGCGCGTACCGGACGTCGAGCCGGTCCAGTTCCAACGTCATGACTTCGTCGTAGCCGAAGCCCTGGCCGTCCTTGCTGTCCCGGTTGAGGGTGATGGTGCCGTCCGGGGAACGACTGTCGAAGTGCACCACGTATGCGGGATCGCCGTGCGGGGCGTCCGCCAGGTAGGTCGCGGCGACCAGGTCCAGGTCGGTGGACGGCTGCCCGGCCGGGCTGGGATCCCACCGCACCGCGATCTCGACCTTGCGAAGCCCCTTGCTGAGCCCGTCCACCAGAGTCCCCTTCCCCGTACCGACCCGTCCGCCGGCCCAACTGCCGGGCGCGCATGACTGTTTGTCCATCCTGCCACGCACGCGGGTACGTGCGGGGAGGAGCGGTCCAGCCGAGAGTGACCGACGCCACGCCCGGTGGCCTTACCATGGCGCGGTGCTGGTCAAGTGGATTCGCTGCACCGTGGTGGACCGCCGCGGTTTCGAGCGGGGGCAGCGGAAGTGGGCGGGGCTTCTGGGGGAGCCGGGGTTTCGCGGGCAGGGGGGTGGCTGGAGCCGGGGGCGGCCGGATGTGGCGCACATCTTCGCGTTCTGGGAGAGCCGCGCGTTCTACGACTCGTTCATGGCACGGTCCCACGACCGGCTCGCATCGTCCCAGGCGGGCACGTTCAAGGACGCCCAGGTCAGACTCTTCGACTACCGCTTCGACGTGAAGACCGGCTTCGAACCGCGCTTCACGGACGCCGACCTGCTCCGGGTCGCGCTCTGCCGTATCCACGAGGCGCGGGCGGAGCACTTCGTGCTGATGCAGGAGAAGGTCTGGAACCCGGCGATGGCCGGCTCGCCCGGCATGGTGCGCGGGCTGTTCGGCGAGGCACCGGGGAACGAGTTCATGGTGCTGTCGATGTGGCGCTCGGCCGCAGAGCACGGCAAGTACCGCACGGAACGCGTGGAGCGGCTCGCCCTGAGGGCCCAGACGGAGGCGGACGTGGCGGCGCTCACCGGGGCCGTCGTGGACATGGAGTCGAGCTGGACGGTGTGACCCCGTGGTCACCACTCCGGTCGTATGACCCCGGGAGTACCACTCCGGTGGTGTGACCCCAGGGGTAAGGCTTCGGTGGTGTGCTCCCGCGGGTACGGCTTCGAGGGGTGCGGCTTCGGGGGTACGACTCCGGTGGTGTGACTTCGAGAGCCGGACACAGCCGTTCCGATCGGACAAGCGTGCGACCGAAGTGATCTGTGGTGCACGAATCGTGTGACCTACGCGGTATGGGTGCGGTGTAGGTGCTCCCCGGGCCCTCACTCGATCTAGGGTCTTGGCATGGCACGACCACGGCGCATCGTCCTTGTCCGGCACGGCGAGTCAACGGGCAATGTTGATGACTCCGTCTACGAGCGTGAACCCGACCACGCCCTGGCACTGACCGGGCGCGGCCGACGGCAGGCGGAGGCGACGGGCGGGCAGCTGCGCGAGCTCTTCGGCGACGAGCGCGTCAGTGTCTACGTCTCCCCGTACCGCCGTACGCACGAGACGTTGCGCGCGTTCCGCCTGGACACCGGTCTCATACGGGTGCGCGAGGAACCCAGGCTGCGCGAGCAGGACTGGGGCAACTGGCAGGACCGCGACGAGGTCCGCCTCCAGAAGGCCTACCGGGACGCGTACGGCCACTTCTTCTACCGCTTCGCCCAGGGCGAGTCCGGCGCCGACGTCTACGACCGGGTCGGGGGCTTCCTGGAGAGCCTCTTCCGCAGCTTCGAGGACCCGGAGCACCCGCCGAACGTCCTCATCGTCACGCACGGCCTGGCCATGCGGCTGTTCTGCATGCGGTGGTTCCACTGGACCGTCGCGGAGTTCGAGTCGCTGTCGAACCCGGGGAACGGCGAGGTGCGGATGCTCGTTCTGGGGGACGACGGCAAGTACACGCTCGACCGGCCCTTCGACCGCTGGCGAGATCCCGAGCCGTACGAGATCACCGGATAGAGTGGCAGGGCGATGACCGCTGATTCCTCCCCCGACGCGCGCCTGGACCGCGCCCTGGCCTGCCTGCGCGGACTGTCCGTCGGGGACGCCCTGGGCTCCCAGTACTTCGTCCCGGTGAACTACCCGCTGCTGAAGCGCCGCGAGGTGCCGTCCGGGACCTGGCAGTGGACGGACGACACGGAGATGGCCGGCTCGGTCGTCGCCGTCCTGGCCGCCCACCACCGCATCGACCAGGACGCCCTGGCCCTCTCCTTCGCCGAGCACCACGACTTCGACCGTGGCTACGGCCCCGCCGTCAATCGCCTCTTGCGCCTCGTCCGGGAGGGTGGCGACTGGCGGGAACTCGCCGCCGCGCTCTTCAACGGGCAGGGGTCGTGGGGCAACGGCGCGGCCATGCGGATCGCCCCGCTGGGCGCCTGGTACGCCGGCGATCCCGAGCAGGCGACGCACCAGGCGGAGATCTCGGCCTACACCACCCATCAGCACCGCGAGGCGGTCGTCGGGGCCATGGCCGTCGCCGCGGCGGCCGCGTTCGCCGCCGCCCCCGACGGACCCCCCGGCGCCGAAGCACTCCTCGACGGGGTCATCGCTCTGGTGCCGAAGAGCGCCGTGGGTGCGGGACTCCGCCGGGCCCGGGACATGCTCGACTACGACGACCCGGGTACGGTCGCGGCGGTGCTGGGGTGCGGGCGGCGTACGACCGCCCACGACACCGTGCCCTTCGCCCTCTGGTCGGCCGCGAGAAGCCTCGGCGACTACGAGCGGGCGTTCTGGACGACTGCCCAGGTGGGCGGGGACGTCGACACCACGTGCGCCATCGTCGGCGGCGTGGTCGCCTCGGGGAAGGCGGGGACGCCGCCCGCCGAGTGGGTCGAGCGGACGGAGCCGCTTCCGGACTGGGTGCCCCTGTCGACCTGAGGGCCGGGACTCTCACCCATCGGAACTCTCCGTACATCCCGGGAACTCTCCGTAACCAGCCGCCCGTTGTCGCGCCTCGTACGGGAGGCATGCGGGGTGATTCACGAGTGCGACACAGCGCAGGCCGAGCGCTTCCATGCCGTGATCTTCGAGGGGGTTGTGGAACCCACCATGAAGATGTTGCGCGAGGCTGTCGACCGAGGTGTCAAGCGAGGTGAGGTACGCCCGGAAGCTGCGAACGGTTACGTCTACGACGCCATACCGGCGATGATGATGTATCGCTCCAAGATGTGCGGAAGTGAATGGCAGGACCGTGAAGTCGAGGAGATGATCGACCAGTTGATGGTTCCGCTGTTGCGGCCGCACGGTTCCTGACGCCCCGCTCGAGGAGCTCTTGCTGTTGCGGGACTGTGCGGCACAGCCGCGTTGAACGGGTGCGCCATGTTCGCGTCGAACAGTGCGCCGCGCTCGTGTGGAACGGCGCCCGACGGGGGCTCGCGACGGTGGCGAGCCCGCTGCGGCGGACCGGGGTGTCGCGGACGCTCGAGGGCGGCGTAATCTAGGTGCGCCATGCCGTACGAACCGCCTACTCACACCGTCGAGCGCTCCCTTCGAGCCACGACCGGAGCGAAGATCGTTGCAGGTGTCGACGAGGTGGGGCGCGGCGCGTGGGCCGGTCCCGTCACCGTCTGCGCGGCGATCACCGGACTGCGCCGTCCACCCGAGGGGCTCACGGACTCAAAGCTGCTCACCATCAAGCGACGCACTGCCCTCGCCGAGGAGCTGCGGACCTGGGTGACGTCGTACGCACTGGGTCATGCCTCTCCGGAGGAGATAGACGCCCTGGGTATGACAGCGGCACTGCGGCTGGCGGCGGGGCGTGCGTTGGACGCACTGCCGGTCCGTCCCGACGCGGTCATCCTCGATGGCAAGCACGACTATCTCGGTACCCCCTGGCGGGTCCGCACGGTGATCAAGGGTGACCAATCCTGTGTGGCGGTCGCGGCGGCCTCGGTGATCGCCAAGGTCCAGCGCGACAAAATGATGGCCGAACTGGGTATCGACCATGCAGACTTCGGTTTTGCGGACAACGCCGGGTATCCCTCACCCGTGCACAAGGCCGCACTGGCGGAGCGGGGCCCCACCCCCTACCACCGCTTGTCGTGGGCGTATCTTGATGCGTTGCCCCAGTGGCGGCACCTCAAGAAGGTCCGCAGTTGGGCGGACGGAAGCGTTCCGGAGATCGAGGGTCAGCTCGGCTTCGATTTCTGACGGTTTCGTTCGCGCACATGCGCCACCCGCCGAAGCGGGCCGTACTAGCGTTTGATAAATATCAACTCATGCCTCTCATTCCCGAGGAGCCTCAGATTCACGAGAGTGCCCAGGGTCCCCGCGCCACTCCGGCCAGCGGCCGAATCGCGCCGACCCCCCGTCCCGTCCCAGGCCCCCGTCCCGCGGCCCCGTCGCGTCCCGGTCGCCCCGGCCCTCTCCGGCCGGCGCCGCCGGTGCAACGTACGCCGCGCGACGTGGCCGCCAAGCCCGCTCCGTCGGGCCCTGCCGCCGGTGCCGCCGGTGCCGCCGCTCCGGTCGCCCCGCAGATCCAGCTGATCCCGGCTTCCGTGGAGGGGGCGCTCGACGCCGCCGAGGAGGCCGTGGACCTGCTCCTGGACTCCGGTCGTACCCCCGGTGACATCCTGCTGATCACGACAGGGGAGCAGCACCCGTGGGCCGCCCACGAGCTGTCCTTCGGTGAAACCTCCTACTGGGCCCAGCACGACGCAGGCGATGACGTCTTCTACACGGACGCCACCATCGCGGAACGCGCCGCGTCGCGTCCGGTGGTCGTGGTCGCCGTCAACGGCGGTTCCGAGGCCGTGGCCGTGAGCGCCCTGTCCTTGGCCCACTCCCGGGCCGGCACCCTGCTGATCGTCTGTGGTGACCCGCAGCGGATCAACTCGGTGCTGGGCGCGGGCGTCTGAGCCGGTCCGGCAGCGCCCCGGTAGGGCGCTGGGGCGACTCCGGGCGCCGCTCCTGCGGCGCCGCACGGCAGGCGGTTCACCCTGCCCGGCGGTTGGGAGACCGTAACTGCGTACCGGCCTCGGCGGGTTCGGGGAGCCCCTCTGCGGCTGCGGCGGACGACTGTGCGTGCGGCTCGGGCAGAGCAGGGTCCACAGTGCTCGTTCCTGCTGACCGGCGTCGCGATCGCGGTGTGCCGGCGGCGAGGTGCCAGTGACACCGTGAGTGAGGCACTTCTCGCCGCTGGTTGCCGGGGCCGTGGCGAGCGGCCGCCGGGACTCAGCGTGCCGCCGCCGCGCGGCGCAGTACCTCGGAGGCGCCACCGGTGCGCGGTATGGGCGGCGGTGCCTCCGATGTGGCGAACGGCTCCGGTGCCGAGGCCGAGTGAGGGCGGCGTCCACCGCGGCCCTCGCCCAGGACCTGCCAGCCGTCACGGGTCAGCGTGATGTACGCCCCGCAGCGCAGCCCGTGCAGGGTGCACGCGTCACGCAGCCCCCACATCCAAGCGCCGTCCTCCTCCGTCCAACGCGCGTCGCCCTCACGGCAGTAGAGCAGCACCGCGGTGCGTACCGGTGTCCGGCGGCGCAGGTCGTGCGGGATGACCCGACGCAGTTGCGCGAGCAGCGCATTGCGGAACATCCAGCCGTCGGCCGGAGCCGAACGGCGCACGAACGAGGCGCTCGCCCGCAGCCGCTCGTCCGCGTCGAGCACGGCGACGACAGCGGTCGCCGGCTGCGGGTGGTGCCGGGCGTGCAGTCCGCTGACGATCTCGCGGGGGTTGCCCAGGAGTGGGATCCCGGCGGCGGCCCACTCCGCGGGTTCGAGCAGGCGGTTGGCGGAAGCGACGGACGTCGACGCCGCTGCCGAGGCCGGAGCGAATCCGAAGGTCACGGTCCTCCCTTCGGCTACGCGCCCACACTGCGGGCGGGGTCGGATTCTGGGAGCGCGCACCGCGGCAAAGCCCTACCGGAGCGGCGGGCGAGCCGTGCGGGGAGCGGACCTCAATTCTTCCTGTCGAACTTGAATGCGGCAACGAGCAATTGAGGCAGCCGACCGTTATCAGATGATGCGCGGCTAATATCCCCGCGGTGTGTGTCGCCGGACCACCCCCGGGGGCGTTCGAGCACGACACGTTCGTACGGCATGAGGATGGACGGCGTCCAGAGGGTGCGCCGGGACAACCGCCCCGAACCCGGGCCCGTCGTCAGCCTTGCACGGCCAGCACCAGCGGCAACACCCCCTGCGCGCCGGAGCGTCGGAGCATGCGGGTCGCGACCGCGAGGGTCCAGCCGGTCTCCGTGAAATCGTCCACCAGGAGTACCGGTCCCTGGGCCCCGGCGAGGGCCGTGGCGAGGGCGGGCGGCACGGCCAGCGCTCCGTCGAGCGCCTTGAGGCGCTGGGCGCTGTTGCTCCGGGAGCCCGGGTAGGCGTCGCCGGTGTACTCGACGGTGCCCAGCAGCGGCAGGCGACCGATCTCCGCGATGTGCGCCGCCAGGGAGCTGATCAGCTGCGGTCGCGTTCGCGAGGCGACGGTGACGACGCCGGCCGGCCGCGGTCGGCCCTCCGGTGCGCCCGGCGCCCAGCCGCCGGGTCCCTTGGCCCAGTCGGCCAGGACGTCCACCACTGCCCTGGCCACGTCGTCGGGCACGGGGAGGTCGGGGGCCTGGGGCGCGAGCATGGGGCGCAGCCGGTTGCCCCAGCCGATGTCGGAGAGGCGTCCCAGCGCGCGTCCCGGCGCGGCCTGTTCGCCGGCGGGGATGCGTCCCTTGAGCTCCACTCCGATCGCCGGCAGCCCGGTGGGCCACATCCGCCGGGGCTCCACTTCTACACCTGCCCGGCCCAGGTCCACACGCGCGGCGTCGAGCGCCTCCTCGGACGTGTCGGCGGTGAAGCGCGGACCGGCGCAGTTGTCGCAGCGACCGCACGGCTTGGCCGCCTCGTCGTCCAGCTGACGCTGCAGGAACTCCATGCGGCAATCCGTTGTCGAGGTGTACGCGCGCATGGCCTGCTGCTCGGCCTCGCGCTGACGCGCCACCCAGGCGTATCGCTCGGTGTCGTAGGCCCAGGGTTGCCCGGTGGCGATCCAGCCGCCCTTGACCCGCTTGACCGCCCCGTCCACGTCGAGGACTTTGAGCATGGTCTCGAGACGGGAGCGGCGCAGCTCCACCAAGGGCTCCAGGGCCGGCAACGACAGGGGCCTCTCCGCCTGCGCGAGGAGGCCGAGCGTACGGCGCACCAAGTCTTCCGGGGGAAAGGCGAGCGACGCGAAATACTTCCAGATCGCCTCGTCCTCCTTGCCCGGGAGCAGGAGCACCTCGGCATGCTCCACGCCGCGTCCCGCGCGGCCCACCTGCTGGTAGTAGGCAATGGGGGAGGACGGGGAGCCCAGGTGCACCACGAAGCCCAAGTCGGGCTTGTCGAAGCCCATACCGAGCGCCGAAGTGGCGACCAGCGCCTTCACCTTGTTGCCGAGGAGATCCTCCTCCGCCTGCTGACGATCGGCGTTCTCCGTCTTGCCCGTGTACGACGAGACCGTGTGTCCGCGCTGCCGGAGAAAGGCGGTGACCTCTTCGGCGGCGGCCACGGTGAGGGTGTAGATGATTCCGGATCCCGGCAGTTCGTCCAGGTGCTCGGCGAGCCAGGCCATCCGGTGCGCGGAGTCCGGCAGGCTCAGCACGTTCAGGCTCAGGCTGTCCCGGTCCAGCGGGCCCCTCAGGACGAGGGCGTCCGAGCTGCCGCCGGTGCCGAGTTGTTCCGCCACGTCGGCGGTCACGCGCGCATTGGCCGTGGCGGTGGTCGCGAGCACCGGCACACCGGGTGGGAGATCGGCCAGCATGGTGCGCAGCCTGCGGTAGTCCGGGCGGAAGTCGTGACCCCAGTCGGAGACGCAGTGGGCCTCGTCCACCACCAGCAGCCCGGTGGCGGCCGCGAGCCGAGGGAGCACCTGGTCACGGAAGTCCGGGTTGTTGAGCCGCTCGGGACTCACCAGCAGGACGTCCACTTGGCCCGCGGCGATCTCGTCCTGAACGGCATCCCATTCCTCGGTATTGGAGGAGTTGATGGTCCGGGCGTGGATGCCGGCCCGAGCCGCCGCCTCGACCTGGTTGCGCATGAGCGCCAGCAGAGGGGACACGATCACGGTGGGGCCGCTGCCCCGCGCCCGCAGCAGCGAGGTCGCCACGAAGTACACCGCGGACTTGCCCCAGCCCGTGCGCTGGACGACGAGGGCACGGCGTCTGTCGGCGACCAGCGCCTCGATCGCCAGCCACTGGTCCTCACGCAGCCGGGCCTGCCCCGAGACGTCCCCGACGAGACGGGTGAGGACGGCGTCGGCGGCCGCCCGCAGTTCCGCGTTGTTCGTGTGCTCCATGCGTTCCATACAACAGGACGGCACTGACATCCGTAGCCCCGCACCGAGACCTGTGGACGCAACGCCTGTGGTGACGCGTCCCTGATCAGACTTATCCACAGGCTCAAGCGGAGGTTCAGATTCCGCGAGATCGTCTTCGCATGACGAACCACAGCGAAGCCACCGGATCCCCTGAGAACGGTGACATCACCGGGCCCGAGGCGCAGGGCGGGCACAAGAACAGCAGGCAGAAGGAGAAGAAGGGGAACGCCCCGTCCGGGCTGCACGCCACCAGCCCGCCGTACTCCGGTCACGGAGGCGAGCACCAGGTCACCCTGCGTACACCGGCCGAGCTGGCCGACGCCCTGCCGTACCTTCTCGGATACCGACCCGAGGACAGCATCGTCCTGGTCGCGCTCCACGACAGCGACGGACGCGGGCGGTTCGGAGGCCGGGCCCGGCTCGGCATCCCCGCGAACGCTGACGACTGGCCGTCAGCGGTCCGGCAGCTGTCCCACGGTCTCGTGACGGGCAGCGAGCGCCGAGGGGCCCGGCCCGAGTCGATGGTCGCCTTCCTGTGCCAGGAACCGGAGAAGGGACAGACCGGCCGCCAGGTGATGGAGCGGCTGCGGCCCCTGGCCCAGAGGTTGCGCGTCGAGTGCGGTTCCCTGGACGTGGTGGTCGTCGAGGCACTGTGCATCTCGGAGGGCCGCTACTGGTCGTACTGCTGTGACAACGAGGCCTGCTGCTCCTCCGAGGGAGCCCCCATGGGACTCCCCGGCACCTCCGTGCTGGCCGCAGCCGCCACCTACGCCGGCATCCAGGTGCGCGGCACCCTGAGGGAACTCCGGGCGCGGCTGCTGCCCTGGGAAAGCGCCGCGGCCCTCGAACAGGAGGCTGCACTGGACATCGCCAGCATGGCGCTGGTCCCGAGGATTCTGGACGACGAGGGTCGCGCCGCCGTGGCCGACGAGACGCTGGAACTGGCCGGCGGGATCCTGGACCGCTTCGCCGAGGCACAGCCGGTTTCCGGCACGCTCCTGGCGGATCTTCGCGACGACGAACTGCTCGGCCACGACGAGGCCGCCCGGCTGATCCTCGGCCTCCAGGACCGAGCGACCCGCGACCGCGCTGCCGCGTGGATGGAGGGCGACGAAGCCGCACGCGCCCTTCGCCTCTGGCGGACCCTGGCCCGCCGCTGTGTCGGGCCCTACGGTGAACACGCCGCGGCGCCGCTCACCCTCGCCGGTTGGGTCGCCTGGTCCACCGGCGACGAACTGGAGGCCCGCGAAGCCCTCGCCATGGCCTTGGGCGCCGACCCCGACTACCTGTTCGCCCGCCTCCTGCACCAGGCCTGCAACGAAGGACTCGACCCGGAGTCGATCCGCAGTTGCCTGCGGGCGGAGCGCGACGACCGGGGACGCGCGGCCGCCGACGCGCAAACGCGGGCGGACACTGCCGGGTCCGCCGGACGCGACACCACGCCGACGACCGAGATGGAGCCCCACGGCAATCGCTCACAAGCAGCGGCGTCCCGGCTCGGAGCATCCGGCAACTTCTCACAGCCAACCGGGTCGCCCGAGTCCGGGCCGCACGAGCAGCCCTCTCGACCGGCGGCGCCGTCCCGCCGTCGCCGCCGCACTCGTCCGTCCGGTACCACCGGCGCAGCATCCGGCGGTACCCGCGCAGACGACCATGAGGGCCGAGCCCGCACCCCCGGCCGACGTACCCCGGCGGGCACCACACACCCCGCCGGCACCACACGTTCTGCGGCCACCACACGCCCCGTTGGCGCCACCGAATCCGGTGCTCGCACGGGCCGTGCGACAAAGGCGGGTACCGCCCGGCCCGGCAGTGGACGAACGGGCGGAGCGGGTGCACTTGCGCCGAAGAAGGCGGCCACGCCCTGCCGGGACGGAGGTGAGGAAGGTGTGCGGGACGGCGACGGCGTGAGCGGTGAGGAGTGACCTTGCGGCGGACGGCCTCAAGGCGCACGGGACTGGCCGGGGGCGTGACCCGGAGGACGCTCGCAGCGTTCACCTGAGTGGCGGAACGGCCGGACGGGCCGTGAGGCCGCACCGTCCCTGCTCCGTGGGAGTCCGCCGGCCCCCGCGCCGCCCCCGATTCTGGCGCACCGAGCGCAGAGGAAGCCGTCCCATGCATCAGCCGACTCCGCCCGCCGCCGACGACCGACGCCCGCAGGGCGGCCCCCCGCTGCCCCTCGGGTCGGGCCTCGGCCCGCCCGGGGCCCGGGTGCCGCGAGCAGGGGAACAGGTCGGTCCTTCCCGACCGGCTGCACATGTCGACGGTTACGGACCGAGGTTCCCCGGCAGCGCGTCCTACTCCTCTGCACCTCCCGGTGGAGACCCGCGTCCGCCCTCGTCGTCGGGCCCGGGCCCGCCCTCCTCACGGTGGGCGGGCCAGAGCCGTCGCCCCGGCACGGGTCCGGGATGTGGCCCAGCCTCATCGTCCTTCGCTCAAGGGCGGACACCATCACCCTTGGGGCACTCGTCCGCACCCCCGCCCCGGGGCGCCACGATCCCCGGACTGCGCTGGTCCGCCGACCTGCCCCCCGCCCACACCGCGATGATCTGTGTCGCCCTTCCCGGCCTGGCCATCTCAACAGAGGAAGGGCAGCTGACCGGCCGGGGACTGGAGGGCTTCTACCGTGCCGGTCGCCGCATGCTCTCCCGGTGCGAGATCCGCGTCGCCGGACGAGAGCCGCTCGCGGTACAGGCCCGCATGGCCTCGGCCGACCGCGCCCGCTTCGTGGGCACGCTCCGGACGTCACCGCAGACGGGCCCGGATCCTGACGTGATCGTGGAACGTAACCGCTTCGCCGACGGCACGGAGCGGGTCACCCTGCACAGCGCCGCTGCGCGCACCCTGCGGCTGCCGCTCGAGATCGTGCTGGGCACCGACCTGGCCGACCTCGGCGCGATCGCCTCCGGCAGCGCGGGTCCCGAACTTCCCGCAAGCGTCCATGGCTCCGGCCTGCGCTGGTCCTGCGCCACCGGCAACGCCACTGTCACGGCCGAACCGCCCCCCTCGGACGCCCTGGCCTCGGCCAGACTGCTGCGGTGGGAGCTCGACCTGCCGCCAGGGGGCAGCAGAACCGTCGAACTGCGGGTGCGGCCGGACGGCGCGGGACCCCTCCGAGCCGTGGGACGAGCGGCGACCAGCCCGCTGTCCGCCGCATGTGCGGAGGGCGACGATCCGAGAGTCCCCACCCTCTTGCGGACGAGTATCGAGGACCTCCAGGCCCTCCTCCTGCGTGACTCCGCACACCCCGCTGACACCCACCTCGCGGCCGGGGCACCCTGGCGCTGCGGTCTGGCTCCCGCCGACGCGCTGGTCGCCGCCCGGATGGTGCTGCCGCTGGGCACCGGCCTTGCCGCGGGGACGCTGCGGATCCTCGCGCGGACCCAACTCACCGCCCCTGGAGCGCAGTCCGGAATGATCCCCGGCCCCAGGCGGGACGCCGGGCCGCACCTTCCGCCGCAGTGCACCGGAACAGAGGCCACGCTGCTCTTCCCCGCCGTGCTGGCAGAAGCGCGCCGCTGGGGCCTCCCCGACCGGGAAACGGAAGCGCTGCTGCCCGCGGCCGAGCGCTGCCTGACCTGGCTGCGAGACACGGTGGGCGACGGCATCTACCTGCGCGACCCCAACCCGGGCGGACCTGTCCGCTGTGAGACACAGGCCCACGCCCATCGTGCCGCGCTGCTCGGAGCCGACCTGCTCGACGCTTGTGGCCGGACGGGGGGCGCGGCGCTCCGGGAATGGGCGCAGACCCTGCGGACCGCCTTCCGGGAACACTTCTGGATCGAGGATCGGGGAGGCGGCCGGCCCGCGGCGGCACGTGCGCCGGACGGCAGTCCGGTGCCCCACCTGGGTGCCGCCGCCGTGCACCTCCTCGATACGGGCCTGCTGGGCGGTGGCCAGTTGGCGCCGGGGCTGCTCGACAAGATCCGGACCGAGCACCTCGCCCGGCTGCTCGGCAGCCCCGTTATGGACTCGGGTTGGGGCCTGCGCGGACTGGGCTCGAAGGAAGCGGGATTCAATCCGTTCGGCCACCGCGCAGGAGCCGTACGGACGCAGGAAACGGCTCTCGCCGCTGCGGGACTCGCCGCCGCGGGCTACGAGAAGGAGGCCGGCTCACTGGTGAGCGGCGTGCTCTCGGCCGCCGAGACCTTCGCCTACCGGCTGCCCGAGATGTACGCGGGGGAGCAGCGCACGGAAGGAAGCGCTCCGCTCCCACACCCGGCAGCCTGCCGACCTGCGGCCACAGCGGCGGCAGCCGGAGTCATGCTGCTGACCACCCTCGCCGGCATCCGTCCCGATGCCCCGGCAGGCACGGTCACCCTGCGCCCCGTGCGCAGCGCACCGCTCGGGGAGATCGGTTTCACGGGACTGCGCGTGGCGGGTGCCCGGTTCTCCGTGCGGGTCGGCCGACTGGGCCTGGCCATGGTCGAGGAGGCGGCCGACGGACTGCAACTGGGGGTGTGACGTGCAGCGACATGCCATTTCATGACCAGGTGCAGTCGGCCGAGTCCATAAGCGGACGGAAGTGGATCACTGGGCGGACGGACCGGCGAAGGAGGTGTTTATCGTCAGGCAGACGACTATGATCGCCGCATGCCCTACGACCCGTCAGCGTTTCCGCCCTTCGCCGTCACCGTGGACCTGGTCGTGCTGACCGTGCGCCGTCATGCTCTGTGTGCGCTGGCGGTGCGCAGGGGCGAGCCGCCGTTCCAGGGGCGCTGGGCGCTGCCCGGCGGCTTCGTGCGGGCCGACGAAGACCTGGCGCAGGCCGCGGCGCGCGAGCTGGCCGAGGAGACGGGACTGCGCGTCCACGACCCCTCCGTCCCGGCTCAGGACAACGGGGCGCATCTGGAGCAGCTGGCCACCTATGGAGACCCCAAGCGGGACCCCAGGATGCGGGTCGTCAGCGTCGCCCACCTCGCCCTCGCCCCCGATCTGCCCCCGCCCAGAGCGGGCGGAGACGCCAGCAACGCGCGCTGGGCCCCGGTCGAGGAACTGTTGCAGCAGGGCGGTTACGGGCGTGAGGCCGAACCGGTCGCGCCGCTCGCCTTCGACCACGCCCAGATCTTGGCGGACGGAGTGGAGCGCGCCCGCTCCAAGATCGAGTACTCGTCACTGGCCACCGCCTTCTGCCCACCCGAGTTCACCGTCGGGGAACTGCGTCGTGTCTACGAGGCGGTGTGGGGCGTGGCGCTCGACCCGCGCAACTTCCACCGCAAGGTCACGGGCACGCCCGGTTTCCTGGTTCCCACCGGTGGGACGACGACCCGCCAGGGGGGACGCCCGGCTCAGCTCTTCCGTGCCGGCGGCGCGACACTGCTCAACCCCCCGATGCTGCGTCCCGAGGTGTGAGCGGCCGGCAGGGTGCGGGCGGCGCCCTGACAGGAACGCGACCCGTCGGCAATCCCGTCACGGTGTGGGGGCTTCCCGAGGCGGATCTCGGTAAGGCGCTGAGGTGCCCGGAAAAACGGACATAGCACGCTATCTTGCTGTGAGTGATCGAGGCCTTCGGACTGACCAGCAACCCCCGCAAAGAGCTTCCGCCCGCAGCCGACGACGTCTCGTTCGAGGCGCGGGCGGGCCGCATCACCGCGCTGCTCGGAGCACCGGGCGCGGGCAAGACGACGGTTCTCAGACTGATGCTCGAACTCCAACAGGGGCGCGGCATCACCCACTTCCGGGGGCGTCCGCTGCACCGCATCGCCCACCCCGCGCGTGAGGTCGGCGTGTTGCTGGGCGACGTTCCCGGGCATCCCGCCCGCACGGTGCGAAGTCATCTGCGCATGCTGTGCGCAGCCGCGGGGGTTCCGGTTCGGCGTGCCGACGAAGTGCTCGAGGCGGTCGGGCTCGTGAGCCTGCGCGAGGAACGCCTCGGTACTCTCTCCCGTGGCCTGGACCGGCGCCTCGGGCTGGCCTGCGTCCTTCTGGCCGACCCGCACACCCTCGTCCTAGACGACCCGGCCGACGGACTCTCCACCCGTGAGAGCGCCTGGCTGCACGGCATGTTGCGCGCCCACGCCGCCCAGGGCGGCACGGTCCTGCTCACCACGGCCGACCCCAAGGGCGCCGCGCGCACCGCCGATCGGGTCGTCACCCTGGAACAGGGCAGGCTCGTGGCCGACCAGGAGGCCGCGGAGTTCGCGCGTACGCGCCTCCGCCCCCGTGTCGCGGTGCGCAGTCCGCACGCGGCCCGTCTGGCGGTTCTCCTGGCCAAAGAAGCCCGCACTTCGCAGCGCTCCGTCGAAGTCGTCCGAGAGGGCGGTAACCGCCTTTCGGTGTACGGCGGTACCTGCGCGGACATCGGCGAGGTCGCGTTTCGTCACGGCATCGTCGTTCACCAACTGGCCGACGAGGTCGGAGACATGGGGCCCGGTGCGGGTGTCGCTCACGCGAGCGGGGTGCGCGACCGGATCCCGGCCGGGTCGGTGCGCGTCACGGACACGCACGGGACGCCCCTTGCGCCCAGGCCCGAAGAGTCGCCATCGTCTGCCGACCCGTCGAGTCCCTTCGCGACGGACGCCCCGGCCCCCGCAACCGAGCCACGCCCCGTGCTCGAGCCGGGCTCCCTCTCCCACGGGAGGGAGCCGGGCACCAGCGAGCCGTCCTTGTCCTTCGGGCAACCGCAACTGCCCGACACCGAGCCGCACGAGCTCCCGGATCTCTCCCCGGCCGGCCGGGCGGACGACGACTCCCTGACAGCGACCGCGCCGTCCCGGCCGGGGGCGCCGCACCCGACCGGAGCCCTGACCGGTCGCACGCTCGACGCGCTGCCTCCGCTGCCGCCCCCCATCTCCGTCCGTCCCGCCCCCAGCCCGCTCCGCCCCCTCCGCTACGAGATCCGCCGCGCCACCGGGATCGGCACCGGGTTCCTCACCGGGGCCGCCGTACTGGCCGTGTCCGCCGTGACCGCCGTAGTGCTCGCACGCATCGGGCACACCCCGCAGCCGCGTCTGCTGGCCGCGTGGCCGCAGGAGCTGCCCCTGCCGCCCGCGGCGCTCGGTGCGGGGCTGCTCGGCGCGCTGGCCTTCGGCGACGAGTTCCGCCACCCCGCCCTGGCCGCGGACCGCGGCACCGTGCCCCGCCGGCTGGGGCTGCTGGCCGCCAAGCTGCTCGTCTCCTCGACCGCCGCGCTGGTCCTGGCCGTCCTCACCGTGGGATGCGACGCCGAAGTGCTCTATCTCGTCTACGGACGGGAGCTCGCACAGGTTCCCGCCGATTGGTTCCCGCTGATGACGAGTTGGTTCGGGCTCGTCGTCGGTTGCGCCTGGGCCGGTGTACTCGCCGCAGGCGTCTTCCGGTCCACCACGGCCGGGCTCGCCGCCGTGGCCGCCGTCCCCCTCCTTGTCGTACCCGTCGTGCACAGGCTCGTGAACGGTCCGTCTGTGCGAACGGCGGCCGGACTCCCCGTGCGGCTGCGAGAGACGCTCCTGCCGCGGTGGCCCTTCGGTGGAGAGCGCTACCTGGAGACCGCGCTCAAGGTGATGTCCCAACCCGTGGGCGGCGCACTGATGTTGTCGCTGACCGCGCTGCTATTCGCCTATCTGCTCACCACCCTGCGTGGCAGGTTCCGGTGACGACTGTCCGTAACCCTTAGTCCGGCCATGCGCACAACTCCCCGCAGAACGCACATTTCTTTCCGATAAGGCGTCAATTGCGACGGGGTGAGCGATCACCCTTTCGTGTGCTTTTCACCAAAGACCTCAAGGGAGTTGGAAGCGGCGCCGACAAATGATGCGTGAGTACCGTTGCGCACACCATGATGACCGCCGCCCGCTCCGCCGACTCCGGCCTCACGAGCCCGGGCGAACTCGACCGCTACCCGTACGCCGAGGCGCCCGCCGTCGACCGCGTCGGGATCCCTGCCTGGGACGGCGGAGACCCCGAGCTGGGCCGTGTGGGCCGCCGCGCCGCCGGCAGCCGCGGACGCGGGCTGCACGGCCAACTCGTTCAACAGCTGGGTCAGATGATCGTCTCCGGCGACCTGGGCGCCGACCGGCCGCTGGTGCCCGAGGAGATCGGCCAGCGATTCGAGGTCTCCCGCACCGTCGTCCGCGAGTCGCTCCGCGTCCTGGAGGCCAAGGGTCTGGTGAGCGCCCGCCCCAACGTCGGCACGCGCGTGCGCCCCGTCAGCGACTGGAACCTCCTCGACCCGGACATCATCGAGTGGCGGGCCTTCGGGCCCCAGCGCGACAACCAGCGTCGCGAGCTGAGCGAGCTGCGGTGGACGATCGAGCCGCTCGCCGCCCGCCTCGCCGCCGGGCACGGTCGGGAGGACGTCCAGCAGCGCCTTGCGGACATGGTCGAGATCATGGGGCACGCGATGGCTCAGGGCGATGCGCTCACGTTCTCCCGCGCCGACTCCGAGTTTCACTCGCTGCTCATCCAGGTCGCGGGCAACCGCATGCTGGAGCACCTGTCCGGCATCGTGTCCGCGGCCCTCCAGGTCTCGGGCGGCCCGGTCACGGGCTGTGACCGCCCGAACGAGGCCTCCCTGGCACACCACGGCCGCATCTGCGACGCCCTCGCCGCCGGTGACGGAGCGGCGGCCGAGGCGGCCATGCGTCAACTGCTCACGGTCCACCCCGAGGTGGAACGGGTGGTGCCCGCCCCGCGCGAGCACTGACCGCGTTCCGCGGGCGGCGCGGCCGGGTGTGCCACCCCCCTCCTGTGGCAGTGCCTGATCGGTGATCCGCCTCCCGTCGGACCCCGTGGGATCCTTGTGATCCTGCGGGGTCCGACGGCGCGAAGGGGCCAGTACCCGGTGGCGTGGTCGGGTCGATTCCGCGTGTGACCCGTTCTGTCTGAGTTCGACCGCTTCTGTTCGCTTACGGGGTGTGACTCGGGCCACGCAGATTCGGCGTAACGCTCGCGGGAAGAACGCGATGACCTAAGAGGTGACAGCCGCGGAGGGAATACGGACGCCGTTCACGGCGCTGTGCATCTTCCCGGCCCCGCCCGCGCCGTCGGCCCATCCCCAAGCCGGCGGTCGGCTCCTGTCCACACCGGACGGGGCCGGAAGCCGTTTTCCAACGTTCCGAGAGGTTGTTCGTGTCGGCCAGCACATCCCGTACGCTCCCGCCGGAGATCGCCGAGTCCGTCTCTGTCATGGCGCTCATTGAGCGGGGAAAGGCTGAGGGGCAGATCGCCGGCGATGACGTGCGTCGGGCCTTCGAAGCTGACCAGATTCCGGCCACTCAGTGGAAGAACGTACTGCGCAGCCTCAACCAGATCCTCGAGGAAGAGGGTGTGACGCTGATGGTCAGTGCCGCAGAGCCCAAGCGCACCCGAAAGAGCGTCGCAGCGAAGAGTCCCGCCAAGCGCACCGCCACCAAGACGGTCGCGGCCAAGGCGGTGACCACCCGGAAGGCCACCGCCACCGCCACGCCGGCGGCTCCCGCCGCCGAACCCGCCGTCGAGGAGGAGGCAGCCGCCAAGAAGGCGGCTGCCAAGAAGACGACCGCCAAGAAGGCGGCCGCGAAGAAGACCGTCGCCAAGAAGACCGCGGCCAAGAAGACCAGCGCCAAGAAGGACGACGCCGAGGTCCTCGAGGAAGAAGTGCTCGAGGAGGCGGCCCCCGGCAAGGCCGGCGAGGAGCCCGAGGCCACCCCCGAGAACGCGGGCTTCGTACTCTCCGACGAGGACGAGGACGACGCGCCCGCCCAGCAGGTCGCCGCCGCCGGTGCCACCGCCGACCCGGTCAAGGACTACCTCAAGCAGATCGGCAAGGTTCCCCTGCTCAACGCCGAGCAGGAGGTCGAGCTCGCCAAGCGCATCGAGGCCGGTCTGTTCGCCGAGGACAAACTGGCGAACGCCGACAAGCTGGCCCCGAAGCTCAAGCGCGAGCTGGAGATCATCGCCGAGGACGGCCGCCGCGCCAAGAACCACCTCCTGGAGGCCAACCTCCGTCTGGTGGTCTCCCTGGCCAAGCGCTACACCGGCCGCGGCATGCTGTTCCTGGACCTCATCCAGGAGGGCAACCTCGGTCTGATCCGCGCGGTCGAGAAATTCGACTACACCAAGGGCTACAAGTTCTCCACGTACGCCACCTGGTGGATTCGTCAGGCGATCACCCGCGCCATGGCCGACCAGGCCCGCACCATCCGTATCCCGGTGCACATGGTCGAGGTCATCAACAAGCTCGCCCGCGTGCAGCGCCAGATGCTCCAGGACCTGGGCCGCGAGCCCACCCCGGAGGAGCTGGCCAAGGAGCTCGACATGACCCCCGAGAAGGTCATCGAGGTCCAGAAGTACGGCCGCGAGCCGATCTCGCTGCACACCCCGCTCGGCGAGGACGGCGACAGCGAGTTCGGTGACCTCATCGAGGACTCCGAGGCAGTCGTCCCGGCCGACGCGGTCAGCTTCACGCTCCTGCAGGAGCAGCTGCACTCCGTCCTGGACACCCTGTCGGAGCGCGAGGCGGGTGTCGTCTCGATGCGCTTCGGCCTCACCGACGGTCAGCCGAAGACCCTCGACGAGATCGGCAAGGTCTACGGCGTCACGCGTGAGCGGATCCGCCAGATCGAGTCGAAGACCATGTCGAAGCTGCGCCACCCGTCCCGTTCTCAGGTGCTGCGCGACTACCTCGACTGAGCGAGGCCGTAGCCACGGAAGGCCCGGTTCCCCGAGGGGGGACCGGGCCTTCGCCGTGCTGCCTCGCCGCGGGTGCGGGGAGGGGCACGGTGAATCACTCTGGGTGTCTCATCGACACCACGGAGTGAGGAGCGCGCATGCGTCGTCTGGCACGAGCTCTGTTCCTGCCGCTGGCCCTGGCGGCCTCGGTACCCGCCCTGTCAATGGGCTCCAGCGCCCCTGTGGCCGCCGACAGCGTGGTCATAGGCGGATTCCCCGTCCAGATATCCCAGAGCCCGTGGACGGTGGCGCTGTCCAGTCGTGACCGGTTCGGGGGTACGCGAGCGGGTCAGTTCTGCGGCGGTGTGGCGGTCGGGCGCACTACCGTCCTCACCGCGGCCCACTGCCTGGACGAGAGCAATTTGGGAGTGCCGCTAGAGCGCGTACGGGACCTCAAAGTCATAGCCGGGCGCACGAACCTGCTTGCGGGCCGCGTCGGCCAAGAGGTCGCTGTGCGCCGCGCATGGGTGAACCCGGCCTACGACGAGGACAGCAACGACGGGGACTTCGCCGTGCTCACTCTCGCCGAACCTCTGCAAGGAGGATCAGCCGTCACCATGGCGGCCGACGGTGACCCTGCGTACACGCCAGGCGGGACAGCGACGGTCTACGGATGGGGTGACACCTCGGGTGCCGGCGACTACTCGGACAGTCTGCGGGCCGCACGTGTGCGTGTGCTTCCCGATGCGCTGTGCGAGGAGGCATATCCGGGCGGCTCCGAAGGCACCTACGACGGCACGAGCATGCTGTGTGCCGGGGAGGCGAAAGGAGGGCGGGACGCCTGCCAGGGCGACAGCGGAGGGCCGCTGGTGGCCAAGGGGCGGTTGATCGGACTTGTGTCCTGGGGGACCGGCTGTGGTGAGGAGGGCAACCCCGGGGTGTACATGCGTGTGTCCGACATCATGCGGACGCTCGGCTGGACGCGGTCGACTTCCGCACAGGTCTGAGGCGCCCGGCGGAGCCTGGGCCGGGTGGGCGGACGAGGACGGGCGGCTGCCTCTGATGGTCAGAGGCAGCCGCCCGTCCACCGGCCTGTGCCGGGCTGGCTCGTCGTCGGACGCGAGGTGTCAGCGCTCTTCTTCGGCGGTGTTCGCGGGAACGGACGTGAGCCGCTCCGTCTCGTCCTGTATCTCAGCGGCGATCTTCTTGAGTTCCGGCTCGAACTTGCGACCGTGGTGGGCGCAGAAGAGCAGTTCTCCGCCGCTCAGCAGGACGACGCGCAGGTACGCCTGGGCGCCGCAGCGGTCGCAGCGATCAGCGGCCGTCAGCGGGCTCGCGGGGGTCAGAACAGTAGTCACGTCGCCTCTTCTCTAGCTCGACGAGCTGTCGTACCAGGGTCAACATCCAACCAGCCCCAAAACGTTCCCGCTCGTGGCTTTTCCTCGAAAGAATCTTTGCGAGGCGGCTGTCTGCTGCCGGTTGGCGGCGAATGTGCCGTATTGCGTGTCTATGTGTCTTACGGGGCTTCGCGTTGTATCGGTGGTCGGTCCTCCCGGCTGGGTTGCCGGTTGTTCATGAGGACGTGCCCGGAGCCTAAATGGTTCATGCCTGGAAGGGAACGTGATGTGTACTTCACTCCATCGAGGGATCGAACACTCATGCGAGTGTGGACTAGTGTGAGTTTTCGACGAGGGTGGCGTTACAACGGCTCTACCAGGCCTCGGTACCCTCTCACCGGTGACTGAAGCCGCGCCCTTACCCACGAGGGCCCCATCCGAAATTCAGCGAGGAGCGAACCGCGTGACCGCCGAGACGTCCGTGCCGTCCACAGCTCTGCTGGCAGGAGCAGACCGGGACGGATCCAACTACACCGCGCGGCACCTGCTCGTCCTCGAGGGGCTCGAGGCCGTGCGCAAGCGCCCGGGCATGTACATCGGGTCGACCGACAGCCGTGGCCTGATGCACTGCGTCTGGGAGATCATCGACAACTCCGTCGACGAGGCCCTCGGCGGGTACTGCGACCACATCGAGGTGATCCTCCAGGACGACGGATCGGTCGAGGTCCGGGACAATGGCCGGGGCATCCCGATCGACGTCGAGCCCAAGACCGGCCTCTCCGGTGTCGAGGTCGTCTTGACCAAGCTGCACGCCGGCGGCAAGTTCGGAGGCGGCTCCTACGCCGCCTCCGGCGGTCTGCACGGCGTCGGCGCCTCCGTCGTGAACGCCCTGTCCGCACGGCTGGACGTCGAGGTGGACCGCGGTGGGCACACCCACGCGATCAGCTTCCGGCGCGGTGTGCCCGGTGCGTTCGCCGGGAGCGGCCCGGACGCCAAGTTCGAGGCCAAGGGAGGCCTGCGCAAGGCCAAGAAGATCCCGAAGACCCGCACCGGTACACGCGTGCGGTACTGGGCCGATCGCCAGATCTTCCTCAAGGACGCCAAGCTCAACCTGGAGACGCTGCACCAGCGCGCCCGCCAGACCGCGTTCCTGGTGCCCGGCCTGACCATCGTCGTGCGTGACGAATACGGGCTCGGCGAGGGCGGCAGCAAGGGCGAGGAGTCCTTCCGCTTCGACGGTGGCATCAGCGAGTTCTGCGAGTACCTGGCCAACGACAAGCCGGTCTGCGACGTGCTCCGTTTCTCCGGGCAGGGCACCTTCAAGGAGACCGTCCCCGTCCTGGACGACCACGGTCAGATGACGCCCACCGAGGTCACCCGGGAGCTGGGCGTCGACATCGCGCTGCGCTGGGGGACGGGCTACGACACGACGCTTCGGTCGTTCGTCAACATCATCGCCACGCCCAAGGGCGGCACCCACGTCGCCGGCTTCGAGCAGGCCGTCGCCAAGACGATGAACGAGGTGCTGCGCGCCAAGAAGCTCCTTCGCGTCGCCGAGGACGACATCGTCAAGGACGACGCCCTGGAGGGCCTGACCGCGGTCGTCACCGTGCGCCTCGCCGAGCCGCAGTTCGAGGGCCAGACCAAGGAGGTCCTCGGGACCTCGGCGGCCCGCCGCATCGTGAACAACGTGGTCACGAAGGAACTCAAGGCGTTCCTGACGTCCACGAAGCGGGACGCCGCACAGCAGGCCCGCGTCGTGATGGAGAAGGCCGTCGCCGCGGCCCGTACGCGCATCGCCGCCCGGCAGCACAAGGACGCGCAGCGTCGCAAGACGGCCCTGGAGTCGTCCTCGCTGCCGGCCAAGCTGGCCGACTGCCGCAGCGACGACGTCGACCGCAGCGAGTTGTTCATCGTCGAGGGCGATTCCGCGCTCGGCACGGCGAAGCTCGCCCGGAACTCCGAGTTCCAGGCGCTGCTGCCGATCCGCGGCAAGATCCTCAACGTCCAGAAGTCGTCTGTGACGGACATGCTGAAGAATGCCGAGTGCGGTGCGATCATCCAGGTCATAGGAGCCGGCTCGGGTCGGACGTTCGACATCGACACCGCGCGCTACGGCAAGATCATCATGATGACCGACGCCGACGTCGACGGCTCGCACATCCGCACCCTGCTGCTGACGCTGTTCCACCGCTACATGCGGCCCATGGTCGAGGCCGGCCGGGTCTTCGCGGCGGTGCCGCCGCTGCACCGCATCGAGATCGTCCAGCCGAAGAAGGGCCAGGACAAGTACGTCTACACGTACTCGGACCGCGAACTGCGCGACAAGCTGATGGAGTTCCAGAGCAAGGGCATCCGCTACAAGGACTCGATCCAGCGCTACAAGGGCCTCGGCGAGATGGACGCCGACCAGCTGGCCGAGACGACGATGGACCCGCGCCACCGCACCCTGCGCCGGATCAACCTTTCGGACCTGGAGGCGGCCGAGCAGGTCTTCGATCTGCTGATGGGCAACGACGTGGCGCCGCGCAAGGAGTTCATCTCCAACTCGGCGGCCACGCTGGACCGGTCACGGATCGACGCGTAGCCGCGGCGTCGGGGAGCGGTCGGAGTACGGGCCGGGTGAGCGAGACGACCAGGTCGGTGCCGGAGTCCGGCCTGCGTGAGGCGACAGGTCACGGCCTGAGTGCCAGGTCACCGTCCTGAGCACGCCGTCACTGTCCTGATCGCCTGGCCACCGTCCTGAACCTCCGCGTGCGTCTGGCCGCCAATGGCGTCTCTCCACCCTCGGGTGGAGAGACGCACGGCCGGGAATCAACCGGATCGTGCTTGTCGCCCTCGTGGTGATAGCCCGACAGTTCCGTGCGCGCCGGATCGACAGCGAGCGCCGGCGCCGAAGTGCTCGTCGGCCTGGCCACGGGCGCCGGCTGGGCCCGGACCACCCGTATATGGGCGGAGCCGGACGGCACGGTCTGGAGCAGGAGCAGCACGGCGAGCGTCGGTGTATGGGCCGTCGGTATCGGGCTGAGGGGCGGACTGTACGCGCTGGGCATGGTGACGGGCGTTCACCAGGACAGCTCTGCTCCGCTGTGGGGCTCGCCGGCACGCTGCTCGTCCGGGCCGGCCGTGAAGACCCACATCGACAACCTCTTCACCAAGACCGGACTCAAGGACCGTGCACAGGCGGTGCGTTACGCCTTCGGGAAGGGACTCGTGCGGCCACCAGCGGGTTTGTCACCTGATGGGGTGAAGAGCGAAGGGAAGAAGAGTCGGGGAACTTCCCGTTCTGTCCATCCTTGGGCATGCAGCAAAGCAAGGGCCGTCCCCGCGGCGGCGGAGCGGGCCAGGAGAGTTGGGCCGAGCCTCTCCACGGTCGTGATCCGGTTCCGCCCGAGGAGGCCGGACAGCTCAGGTACAACGATCCCTGGTACGACGCCCTCGCCTCCGGCTGGGGCGAGTCGGCCGGGGACGGGGCGCAGGCCCATGGGCTGGTTCCGCCTGTACGGGGAGAGGGCGTGGCTGAGGCCGCTGCGGCCGATGTGTACCGGGAAGTCCAGCGCAGTGCCGCCTTTCAGGAGGTGAGGCGGCGGTACCGGAGGTTCGTGGTGCCGGCGTTCGTGGCCTTCTTCGCCTGGTACGTGGCCTATGTCGTGGCCGCCACGACAGTGCCGGAGCTGATGGCGCGGCCCGTCGCGGGAGCGGTGAACGTGGCGATGGTGGCGGGGCTGGGGCAGTTCCTGTCCACGTTTCTGCTCACCTGGGCGTACGCACGGCACGCGCGGCTGCGCAGGGACCGCGCCGCGCTCGAACTGCGCTGGGACACACAGGAACTGACGCGTGGTGTGAACGGTGGTAGGTCGTGACGGAGGAACACCAGACGCTGGCGTTGCTGCTCTTCAGCGCGTTCGTCGCGGTCACACTGGGGATCACCACCTGGGTCAGCCGCAACAGGCGCGGCTCGGCGGAGGAGTTCTACGCCGGCGGGCGGCTCTTCTCGCCCATGGAAAATGGTTTTGCCATCGCGGGCGACTACATGTCGGCCGCCTCTTTCCTGGGGGTCACCGGACTTATCGCGCTGTTCGGTTACGACGGGCTGCTGTATGTCGTCGGGTTCCTGGTGGCGTGGCTTGTCGTGTTGTTCCTGGTCGCCGAACTGGTTCGCAACTGCGGTCGGTTCACGCTCGCCGACGTCGTGGCGTCGCGGATGAGGGAGCGGCCGGTCAGGATCGCGGCGGGCGCCTCCTCGGTGACGGTGTCCGTTCTGTATCTGGTGGCGCAGATGGTCGGCGCGGGCAGCCTGGTGGCGCTGCTGCTCGGCGGCACGAGTGACGCGGCGCGGTCCTGGACCGTCATCGGGGTGGGCGCGCTCATGGTCGTCTACGTGTCGCTGGGAGGGATGCGGGCGACTACTTGGATCCAGATCGTCAAGGCCGTTCTGCTGCTGGGTGGCACCGTCGTGCTGACGGTGCTCGTCCTGGTGCGCTTCCACGGCGACGTGGACCGGCTGCTGATCACGGCGGCCGGGCGCAGCGGACACGGAGCGGCGTTTCTGGCGCCGGGGCTGAAGTACGGCGGGGACTGGACCGCCCGCTTCGACTTCATCAGCCTGGGGCTGGCGTTGGTGCTGGGTACCGCGGGGCTGCCGCACATCCTGTCGCGCTTCTACACCGTGCCCACGGCGCGCGCGGCCCGCCGCTCGGTCGTCTGGGCCGTCGGGCTCATCGGCGGCTTCTATCTCATGACCATCGTGCTCGGGTTCGGCGCGGCCGCCATCCTGGGGCCGGAAGCGGTGCGCGGGTCGAACGCGGCCGGGAACACGGCGGTTCCGTTGCTGGCGCTCGATCTGGGCGGTGGGGCGGGATCCACCGGGGGGACGGTTCTCTTCGCGATCGTCGCCGCGGTCGCCTTCGCGACGATCCTCGCCGTGGTCGCCGGTATCACGCTCGCGTCCTCGGCGTCCGTGGCCCACGACCTGTACGCCTCCCTGCGGCGACGGGGCGGAAAGGCGCGCAGTGAGGTGGCCGTGGCCCGTGTCGCGGCCGTCGGCGTCGGAGCGGTGGCGATCGCACTCGGCCTGCTGGCGCGGGATCTCAACGTGGCGTTCCTCGTGGGCCTGGCGTTCGCCGTCGCCGCCTCGGCGAACCTGCCGGTGCTGCTCTACTCCCTCTTCTGGCCGGGCTTCACCACACGGGGCGCCGTCTGGGCCGTCTATGGCGGTCTGATCCCGGCGGTGGTGCTCGTGGTGCTGTCCCCGGTGGTCTCCGGCAGCCCCGACTCCCTCTTCCCGGGCGTCGACCTGCAGTACTTCCCGCTGCAGAACCCGGGCCTGGTCTCGATCCCCCTCGGTTTCCTCGCGGGCTGGCTGGGCACGGCCACCTCGGCGGAGGTTCCCGACGAGGCCAAACACGCGGAGACCGAGGTGCGGTCGCTGACGGGTGCGGGAGCGGCGTAGGGGCGGTGCCTGCGGTGCCGTGACCAGGACGGCGAGCGTCGTCGAACCTTCGGCAGACCAGGCGGCTGACGGCCTAACCGCGGGTCGCCCACACGTAACGGTGTTCCGGGCGGCCCGCGTCGCCGTACTTGAGGGTGAGCCTGGCCCGTCCCGTGCGCTCCAGGAGCTTCAGATAGCGCTGGGCGGTCTGGCGGCTCACCCCGGTCCGCTCGGCGATCTCCTGGGCGGACAGGGGCCCGTCCGCGTGCATCAGGGACTGGCGGACCAGCTCGGCGGTGGTGGGGGAGTGCCCCTTGGGCAAGTCGGGCTCCGACGGCGCCGACAGGGCCCCGAAGATCCGGTCCACCTCGGCTTGTTCCGCCTCCCCGCCGCCGTCCAGGGTGCGGCGCAGTTCCGCGTAGGCCTCCAGCTTGGCGCGCAGGCCGGCGAAGGCGAACGGCTTGACCAGGTACTGCAGCGCCCCGTGCCGCATCGCCGCCTGCACGGTGGAGACGTCCCGGGCCGCCGTCACCATGATCACGTCCGTCTGGTCGCCGCGCCGCCGCATCTCCTGGACCACGGCGAGCCCCGTGGCGTCCGGCAGGTAGTGGTCCAGGAGCACCAGGTCCAGCCGGGGCGGTGTCTCCAGCTGATGCAGTGCGTCGGCCGCGCTGTGGGCCACACCGGCGACATGGAAGCCCGGCACTTTCTCGACGTAGGCGGCGTTGACCTTCGCGACTCTCATGTCGTCGTCCACGACCAGGACCTCGATCATCACGACTCCCTCTCGGCGGTCTGCGGAGCTGACGGCATGGCCGGCACGGCCGGTTCGGGACCCGGCTCGGCCAGTGCCTCGGGCAGGACGACGGTGAACTCCGCACCCCCGCCGTGTGCCTCGCCGACGGTCGCGCTGCCACCCTGCCGTTCGGCCAGCCGGCGCACCAGGGAAAGTCCTATCCCCCGCTCGCGGTGAGCCGGCGGCTTCTTCGTAGACCATCCCGAGGTGAAGATCAACTCGCGGTGTTCCGGTGGGACGCCCGGGCCCGTGTCACGCACCCGGAGGATCGCCGTACGCCCCTCGGCGCGCAGTTCGACCTCCACGCGCGCGTGCGGCTTGCCGGCGACGGCGTCGAGGGCATTGTCCACCAGGTTTCCCACGACCGTGACGAGACCCTGTGGGTCGACCAGGCGGTCGGGAAGCCGGGTCCGGTCCGACACCCACAGGGCGACGCCCCGCTCGGCCGCGACGGTCGCCTTGCCGACGAGCAGGGCGGCGAGCAGCGGATCCTCGATCCGCTCGGTGACCTGTTCCGCGGTGGCCCGGTGGTCGCCGACCACCTCGCCGACGAACTCGACGGCGTCGTCGTACATCTCCAGTTCGAGCAGCCCGAGAAGCGTGTGCATACGGTTGGCGTGCTCGTGGTCCTGGGCGCGCAGGGCGTCGATCAGACCGCGGGTGGAGTCCAGCTCGCGGCCCAGCTGCTCCAGCTCGGTGCGGTCGCGCAGGGTGGCCACGGCGCCGCCGTCGTCGGTGGGCATGCGGTTGGCGACCAGCACCCGCTGGCCGCGCACGGTGAGCAGGTCCGTGCCGGTGACGCGTCCGGCCAGCACGTCGGCCGTACGGCCGGTGCCGAGCGCCTCGTCCGGGGAGCGGCCCACGACCGTCTCCCCGAGCCCCAGCAGGCGCTGTGCCTCGTCGTTCACGAGGCGAATGCGGCCGGCGCGGTCCAGGGCCACTACGCCCTCCCGGATGCCGTGCAGCATCGCCTCACGTTCGGACAGGAGCGCCGCGATGTCCGAGAAGGCCAGGTCCCTGGTCTGCCGCTGGACTCGCCGTGAGATGACCCACGCGGCCAGCGCGCCCACGGCCAGGGCGCCCCCGGCGTACGCGAGCAGCCCCGGGATCGCGTGGATCAGACGGGCCCGGACGCTGTCGTAGGCGATGCCGACCGATACCGCACCGATGACATGGCCGTCGCTGTCGCGCAGCGGCACCTTGCCGCGGGCGGAGCGGCCCAGGGTGCCGCTGTCGATCTCCATGACCTCCCTGCCGGCCAGGGCCTGGCCGGGGTCGGTGGAGACCGTGCCGCCGATCTGCTCCGGGTCCGTGTGCGACCAGCGCACGCCCCGCCAGTCCATCACGACGACGTACTCGGCCTTGGTGGCCTTCCGGATCCGCTCCGCCTCCCGCTGCACCGGGCCGTTCGGCGTCGGGGGAGTGTCCCGCAGGTCCTTCGCGAGGTCGGGCAGTTGCGCGGTCGTCTGCGCGATCGCGAGCGCACGGCGCATCGCCTGGTCGTCCAGCTGATCGCCGAGGGGAGCGAGGAACAGGCCGGTCGCGAGCACCGCGACTCCCGCGGCTATCGCGACCTGCATCAGCAGCACCTGCGAGAACACCCGCCGGGGCAGGCCGAGGCGCAGGCGGCGTGCGGGGGGAGTGGGGCTCATACCGAAGACCGTACGTGCGGACGGCCACCCGCCCCAGACGGGTGTGGCGTGGATCTCCAGATTGATGTGAGAGCGAGTCGCCCCCGCCTGGTGCGGAGGCCGCCTCATGACCCGAAGCGATGACATCCGTGCTGTCGGGCCGGCGCAGCCCGAAGGTGATCCTGGCGCTCAGCCGGCCAGGGCCGTCGCGACCCGCACCTCGCGCACCGCCACCACGTCCATCCGCGCGGGTGAACCGAGGACGGACGCCCCGCAGCTCTCCGGGCGAGGCGGCAGGCCCGCGGCCTGGGCCACGCCGACCTGCCAGCGGCGTCCGTCGGTGTGGGCGACGGTCACCTCCCAGCGCGGTGCCGCGCCGACCGTCCGGACGACGCTCAGAGCCTCCGCCGTGTGTTCCCCGGTCCTGGTGCGCACGGCGAGCTCGGCAGCCTGACCTGGCCGTTCCCAGGCCGAGCTGCCCCGGCATCCCTCCATGACGATCCGGCCCTCCCGCGCGCTGTGCAGGACCTCCTTGAGGGAGTGGGCCTCGGCCCGGCCGTACGCGTAGCCGTACGGCAGCACGAGCACGGTGGGGGAGAAGCGGTGGCCACCCAGATGGGTGACCTCCCAGACGCCCTCGACCCCGGACGTCGCCAGCTCGGCCGCGAGAGGACGGCCGAGGAGGGCGCAGCAGCGGTCACGCTTGCCGTTGGTGCAGACGAGGGCCAGCGGGTCGCCGTCGTGGGGCCGGCCGCCGAGCAGTACGTCGAACGTGCGGTGGTCACCCCGGCCGAGTGCCGCGAAGTCGAGATCGAGCAGCTGCCCGGGGTCCGGGGTCGAGGCGCTGTGCAGCCACACGTTCCCCGGGACGACGTGCGCCGCGTACACCCGGCGCGTGGCGGGCATGCGGCGGTCCGCGTGGCGGCCGGGGCGGCGGATGAGCGCGATCCGTACGCCGGTGTCCTTCGCGGCCGACTCCAGGGCACGCCCCAGGACGGGGTCCAGGTGGCTCGAAGTGAGCGCCTTGGCACCCCACGGACCGGGCTGTTCCAGCAACAGCCAGGTCCTCGCGGTGGCCGCGGTTCCCGAAACGGGCTCGTCGAAGTCCCGGGAGACGCTAGAGCACGTACTCACAGAGGTGAGCCTAACCTGACTTGCTCCGCGCGGCTTTCGGCCCCCTCCGTTTTACTCCGGCAGGGGCTGAGGAGGTTTCGGGCCCGCGTAGAGACCGCTGGGCCGCATCCGCAGCGGGCGTTCGCCGTACTCCTCCAGAGCGTGGGCGATCCAGCCCGCCGTCCGGGCCACGGCGAAGATCGTCTCGCCCGCGGTCGGGTCCATGCCGCTCGACGCGGTGAGCACGGCCAGGGCCAGGTCCACGTTGGCGTGCAGGGGGGCGTGGCGGGCGGTGGTCTCCACGATGTCGCGGGCGGCGAGGAGAGCGGGCTCGGCACGCGGGACCTGTTCCAGGAGGCCGAACAGGGCACGCGCGCGTGGGTCCTCACCCGGATACAGCCGATGGCCGAGACCCGGGATGCGGCGTCCGGCGCGCAGTTCGCCCGCGATCACGGGGGCCGCGTCGCCCTGTTCGAGCACGTCCCGCAGCAGCCGGTGGGCGAGTCCGCCGGCCGCACCGTGCAGCGGGCCCTCGATCACGCCCAGCCCCGCGGAGACCGCCGCGTAGGCGTGGGCGCGGGCCGACGCGGCGACACGTACGGCGAGGGTGGAGGCGGCCAGGTCGTGATCGACGAGGAGGGCGAGGGCGGCGTCCAGGGCGCGCAGGGATGCCTCGTCGGGGTCCTCGCGCACCGACAGCCTGCTCCACAGGCGGCGGGCCAGGGGGCCCTCGTCGCGGCGGTGGTGACCCGCGGGAGGCAGCGCGTCGACGAGGGTGGGGATGAGGGTGCGCGCGGTGCCGAGCACGGCCTCCTCGGACAGGTCGAACCTCAGCGGGTCGGCGGTCGCGGCGGCGATCGTCGCCACCCGCAAGCGGTCGGCGGGAGCGGCGTGTTCGGGCAGGGCTTCGACGGCCCGGCGGGCGACGGCGACGGAGGCGGCGGGCGCGGTGAAGGTGCGGCCAGGGAGCATCCGGCCCGTCCACAGCCACTCGGCGACCTCCTCGTAGGTGTGCCGTGTGGCCAGGTCGACGGCGTCGACACCGCGGAAGAAGTAGCGGTCGTTCTCGATGAGCGTGATCCGGGTGCGTACGGACAGCTCGCCGCCGGAATTGGAACCGCCCGGGCTCTCCCGCCTGTTGCGGCGGGCGAGGGCCTCGACCTCCCGGGCGTCGAAGGTGCTGCCGCGCCCGCCGCTCACCCGCCGGCTGCTGAGCTGGCCGCGGCTCACATACGCGTACACGGTCTCCGGCTTCACACCGAGCAGCTCGGCGGCCTCCTTGGTGCTCAGCCGTCGTTCCGAGCCGAGGGGGGCGGGTTCTTGATCGCGCATGAGCTTCACCGTATCCGTGTGGCGGACCATTGACTCAAATATTGATTCAATCAATATTGACACGCACTGAATCAATCATGGACAGTCAAATCAACTTCAGGGAGGAAGTCATGTCCGTCACCAGGTCAGCAGCCACTCTTCTCGAAGCGCCCCGGGGGCTCGCCGGGGTCGTCGTCACCGACACCCGGATCGGCGACGTCCGCGGCCGGGAGGGCTTCTACCACTACCGGCAGTACTCGGCCGTCGACCTCGCGCGGACCCGCGGCTTCGAGGACGTCTGGCATCTGCTCGTACACGGAGAACTGCCGGACGCCGGGCAGAGCGCGGTCTTCGCGGCCGAGACCGCCGCGCTGCGGCGGCTGCCCGACGAGGTGCGAGCGGCACTGCCCGCCATCGCGGCGGCCGGCGGCCGCTCCGGGCCGCTCGCCGGGATGCGTACGGCCCTGTCGCTGCTGGGCGCGGCGAAGGGATTCCGCCCCGTGTACGACATCGACGCCGACCGGCGCAGGCAGGACACGATCGAGGCGGCCGCGGCCGTGCCCACGCTGCTCACGGCGCTGCACCGGCTGGGCAACGGGCTGGAACCGGTGGAGCCGCGCGCGGACCTGTCCTACGCGGCGAACTACCTCTACATGCTGACCGGTTCGGTGCCGGCCGAGCCGCACGCGCGGGCGATCGAGCAGTACCTGATCTCAACCATTGATCACGGATTCAATGCGTCGACCTTCACGGCCCGGGTCATCGCCTCGACGGGCGCGGACGTGGCGGCGTGCCTGGCCGGGGCGGTGGCCGCGCTGTCGGGCCCGTTGCACGGAGGTGCGCCCAGCCGGGCGCTGGACACCCTGGACGCGATCGGCACCCCGGACCGGATCGAGCCCTGGGTGCGTCAACGGGTGCTCGCGGGTGAGCGCATCATGGGCTTCGGGCATGCCATCTACCGCACGGAGGACCCACGGTCCCGGATGCTGCGCGAGGTCGCCCAGGGGTTCGGTGGCCCGCGGGTGGACTTCGCCGTCGAAGTCGAGCGCCACATCGAGGCGATCTTGGCGGAGCTGAAGCCCGGCCGGGAACTCCACACCAACGTCGAGTACTACGCGGGCGTGGTCATGGAACTCTGCGGCCTGCCCCGCGAGATGTTCACCCCGACCTTCGCCGCCGCGCGGGCGGTGGGCTGGAGCGCCAACATCCTGGAACAGGCGGAGGACACGAAGATCATCAGGCCGGTGGCCCGGTACGTGGGGCCGCAGGCGCCGGCGCCTGTACCCGCCTGAGCGTTCGTGTCCGGTGAGGGTGCCGCGACCCGGGGGTGGCGAGGTGCGCAGCCGACCCGTTCGCTTCGGCGTGGATCTCGCGGCTCGTATTCTGGGGCGGCATCCCCATCCCCCACGTGTGCCGGGAACGCGAGCCGGTGCACGCGTCGGCGCGAGAGAGGTCGCACGGTGAGCCAGCCGAGCCCGAAACCGCAGCAGATCCCGGTCGTCGTCCTGGCCGGATTCCTCGGCTCGGGGAAGACCACCCTGCTCAATCACCTCCTGCACCGCAGCGGCGGAAGCCGTATCGGCGCCCTCGTCAACGACTTCGGGGCGATCGAGATCGACGCGATGGCGGTCGCCGGAGCGCTCGGCGACTCGACGGTCTCCCTCGGCAACGGATGTCTGTGCTGTGCCGTCGACGCGAGTGAACTGGACCAGTACCTCGAGCGGCTCGCGGAGCCCTCCGTCGGCATCGACGTCATCGTCATCGAGGCCAGCGGTCTCGCCGAGCCGCAGGAGCTCGTGCGGATGCTGCTGGCCAGCGAGCACCCGGGGGTCGTCTACGGCGGGCTCGTCGAGGTCGTCGACGCGGCCGAGTTCGACGACACCCGGGCCAGGCATCCCGAGATCGACCGGCATCTCGCGCTGGCCGACCTCGTCGTGGTCAACAAGCTCGACCGGGCCGCGGACGGTGAACGCGTCCTCGGGCTGGTCCGGTCCCTCGTCGACCGCGCAGCCGTCGTCCCGGCCACCTACGGCCGGATCGACCCCGAGTTCCTCTTCGACTGCCGGCCGAGCGAGGAACGCATCGGGCAGCTGTCCTTCGACGACCTGCACGAAGACGACCCCCACGACCACCAGCACGGCCACGATCCGCACCACGTCGACCCGCACCCGCACAGCCCGGACGCCCACGCCGGCCATCTGCACGCCGCCTACGACAGCCTGTCGTTCGTCTCCGAGACGCCCGTCGATCCCCGCCGGCTGATGACATTCCTCGACAGCCGGCCCGAGGGGCTGTACCGGATCAAGGGCTACGTCGACTTCGGGCCGTACGACATCCGCAACCGCTACGCCGTCCATGCCGTCGGGCGCTTCCTGCGCTTCTACCCGGAACCCTGGCCGGTCGACTCCGAACGCCTCACCCAGCTCGTCCTCATCGGCTCGGGCATCGACGCCGCGGCTCTCGAGAAGGAACTCCAGGCGTGCCGGAGCGAGGCCCCACACGCCGACGAGCACGGCATGTGGGGCGTCCTGCGGTACGTGCGCGACCCCGAGGAGGACGGCGCCGACCCGGCCTGAACCGCCCCGGCCTCCCTTGCCTGGACCGGCCCGGCCATCACCGCCTGGGCCGGCCCCGCCACCACCGCCTAGACCGGCCCCGCCACCACCGCCACCGTCTTCGCCAGGGACACCCCGGAACCGTCCCGGCGCGGGTCGATGTCCGGGAGCTCGGCCGGAGTGCCGTTCTTCTGCGCCGCCAGGGCCGGGACCGGGCCCGCCCAGGCGAGGGACAGACAGTCCTCGCCCTTCAGGAACCGCTGGCAGCGGACTCCGCCGGTGGCGCGGCCCTTGCGGGGGTACTGGTCGAACGGGGTCAGCTTCGCCGTCGTCTGGACGGAGTCGTCCAGCGTGCCCCGTGAGCCCGCGACGGTGAAGACGACGGCGTCCACGGCCGGGTCCACCGCCGTGAACGAGATGACCTTCGCGCCCTCGGCGAGCTTGATGCCCGCCACACCGCCGGCCGGGCGGCCCTGCGGGCGGACCTGGGACGCCTGGAAGCGCAGCAGCTGTGCGTCGTCGGTGACGAAGACCAGATCCTCCTCACCGGTGCGCAGCTCGATCGCGCCGACGATCCGGTCGCCCTCCTTGAGGCCGATCACCTCGAGCTCTTCCTTGTTGGCCGGGTAGTCCGGCACCACGCGCTTGACGACGCCCTGTGCCGTCCCGAGCGCCAGACCCGGCGACGACTCGTCGAGCGTGGTCAGGCAGACCACCGTCTCGTCGTCCTCCAGGGAGACGAACTCCGCCAGCGGGGCACCCCCCGCGAGGTTCGGCGCCGACAGCGACTCCGGAAGCTGCGGCAGGTCGATCACGTTCAGCCGGAGCAGCCGGCCCGACGAGGTGACCACACCCACCTCGCCACGAGCGGTGGCCGGCACCGCCGAGACGATCACGTCGTGCTTCACGCGCTGGGCGGCGGCGTCCTCCGCGAACGGCTCGCCGTTCGCCGTGCGGGCCAGCAGCCCCGTGGAGGACAGCAGCACCCGGCACGGGTCGTCGGCCACCTGCAGCGGCACGGCCGCCACCGGGGCACCACCCGACTCCAGCAGGACCGTACGCCGGTCCGTGCCGAACTTCTTCGCGACCGTGGCCAGTTCCGAGGAGACGAGCTTGCGCAGCTCCGCGTCCGAGTCGAGGATCCGGGTCAGCTCCTCGATCTCCGCGGTGAGCCGGTCCTTCTCCGTCTCCAGCTCGATGCGGTCGTACCTGGTCAGACGGCGCAGCGGCGTGTCCAGGATGTACTGCGTCTGCACCTCGCTCAGCGAGAACTGCTCCATCAGGCGCTGCTTGGCCTGCGCGGAGTTCTCGCTGGAGCGGATCAGGCGGATGACCTCGTCGATGTCCAGCAGGGCCGTCAGCAGGCCCTCCACCAGGTGCAGCCGGTCGCGCTTCTTGCCGCGGCGGAACTCCGAGCGCCGCCGTACGACGTTGAAGCGGTGGTCGAGGTAGACCTCCAGGAGCTCCTTGAGGCCCAGCGTGAGCGGCTGGCCGTCGACCAGGGCCACGTTGTTGATGCCGAAGGACTCCTCCATCGGCGTCAGCTTGTAGAGCTGCTCCAGGACGGCCTCCGGCACGAAGCCGTTCTTGATCTCGATGACCAGGCGCAGGCCGTGCGCACGGTCGGTGAGGTCCTTGACGTCGGCGATGCCCTGGATCTTCTTCGAACCGACCAGGTCCTTGATCTTGGCGATGACCTTCTCGGGGCCGACCGTGAAGGGCAGCTCCGTGACGACGAGGCCCTTGCGGCGGGCCGTCACGGGCTCCACCGACACCGTCGCCCGGATCTTGAAGCTGCCGCGGCCGGACTCGTAGGCGTCCCGGATGCCGGACAGGCCGACGATGCGGCCGCCCGTGGGCAGGTCGGGGCCCGGGACGTGCTTCATCAGGGCGTCGAGATCCGCGTTGGGGTGCCGGATCAGATGGCGGGCGGCGGCGATGACCTCGCGCAGGTTGTGCGGCGCCATGTTCGTGGCCATGCCGACCGCGATGCCCGAGGCGCCGTTGACCAGGAGGTTCGGGAAGGCGGCGGGCAGGGCCACCGGTTCCCGCTCCTGGCCGTCGTAGTTGGGGTTGAAGTCGACGGTGTCCTCGTCGATGGACTCCGTCATCAGGCTCGTGGCCTCGGCCATCCGGCACTCGGTGTACCGCATGGCGGCCGGCGGGTCGTCGTTGCCCAGGGAACCGAAGTTGCCGTGGCCGTCGACCAGGGGGACCCGCATCGAGAAGGGCTGGGCCATGCGCACGAGGGCGTCGTAGATCGACGCGTCGCCGTGCGGGTGCAGCTTGCCCATCACCTCGCCGACGACCCGGGCGCACTTGACGTACCCGCGCTCGGGGCGCAGGCCCATCTCGCTCATCTGGTAGACGATGCGGCGGTGCACCGGCTTGAGGCCGTCGCGTGCGTCCGGCAGGGCGCGGGAGTAGATGACCGAGTACGCGTACTCGAGGAAGGAGCCCTGCATCTCGTCGACGACGTCGATGTCGAGGATCCGCTCCTCGTACGAGTCGTCGGGCGGCGGGGTCTTCGTGCTGCGGCGGGCCATCGCTGCCGGCTCCTCCTGTTACTGGTCGCTCGCCTACAAGGCGTTCGTGCGCTGACGAGACACCGACCGTACTCAGCCCTGCGGGCCTGCGCGCGCTCGCCCTCTCGTCACCGACCGCCCCTGCGGCTCGCTCATGCTGCTGCGATCCGGATCTGACGCCGACCATTGTGGACCGCCGCACTGACAACCGGGACCAGGGCCCGGTCCGGGCCGCATCCCGCGCTCTCGGTCCCAGGTCGCCGCCGGGAACTTCACCAGGGCTCCGCACGCTTGCATACAGTGGCAGGACCGGCAGGAACACGCGGTCTCAACAACCGCTCGCGAGTGAAGGGATGTACATGCCCATGGGTCACACGGCCACAGCCCAGGCAGGCTCCGGGGGCCTGACAGCGACCGAGCACCGCCTGGCCAACGGCCTGCGCGTGGTGCTCTCCGAGGACCACCTGACCCCGGTCGCGGCGGTGTGCCTCTGGTACGACGTCGGCTCACGCCACGAAGTCAAGGGGCGTACCGGCCTGGCTCACCTTTTCGAGCACCTGATGTTCCAGGGTTCCGCGCAGGTCAAGGGCAACGGTCATTTCGAGCTCGTCCAGGGTGCCGGCGGCTCGCTGAACGGCACCACCAGCTTCGAGCGGACCAACTACTTCGAGACCATGCCCGCCCACGAGCTGGAGCTCGCCCTCTGGCTGGAGGCCGACCGCATGGGCTCGCTGCTGGCCGCGCTCGACGACGAGTCGATGGAGAACCAGCGCGACGTCGTCAAGAACGAGCGCCGCCAGCGCTACGACAACGTCCCCTACGGCACCGCCTTCGAGAAGCTGACCGCCCTCGCCTACCCGGAGGGCCACCCCTACCACCACACCCCGATCGGCTCGATGGCCGACCTGGACGCGGCGACCCTGGAGGACGCGCGCGCCTTCTTCCGCACCTACTACGCGCCGAACAACGCCGTGCTCTCCGTGGTCGGCGACATCGACCCGGAGCAGACCCTCGCCTGGGTCGAGAAGTACTTCGGTTCCATCCCCGGCCACGACGGCAAGCCCGCCCCGCGCGACGGCTCGCTGCCGGAGACCATCGGCGACCAGCTGCGCGAGGTCGTCGAGGAGGAGGTCCCGGCCCGTGCCCTGATGGCCGCCTACCGGCTGCCGCACGACGGCACGCGCGCGTGCGACGCGGCCGACCTGGCCCTCACCGTCCTCGGCGGCGGCGAGTCCTCCCGCCTGTACAACCGGCTCGTGCGCCGCGACCGTACGGCCGTGGCGGCCGGCTTCGGCCTGCTGCGGCTCGCCGGGGCACCCTCCCTGGGGTGGCTGGACGTGAAGACGTCCGGTGACGTGGAGGTCCCGGTCATCGAGACCGCCATCGACGAGGAGCTCGCCCGGTTCGCCGAGGAGGGCCCCACGGCCGAGGAGATGGAGCGCGCCCAGGCCCAGTTGGAGCGCGAGTGGCTGGACCGGCTCGGTACGGTCGCGGGCCGCGCCGACGAACTGTGCCGGTACGCCGTGCTGTTCGGTGACCCGCAGCTCGCCCTGACCGCCGTCCAGCGCGTGCTGGAGATCACGCCGGAGGAGGTCCAGGAGGTCGCCAAGGCCCGCCTGCGGCCCGACAACCGCGCGGTGCTCGTCTACGAGCCGACCGCCCCCGAAGCCCCCGCCGACCAGGACGAGAACGAGGAGGCGGCCCGGTGACCGAGCTCGCCACGATGGACTTCCACCCCCGGCCGCAGGCGGGCGACGCCAAGCCGTGGGCCTTCCCGGCCCCCGAGCGCGGCTCGCTCGACAACGGCCTCACGGTGCTGCGCTGCCACCGCCCCGGCCAGCAGGTCGTCGCTGTGGAGGTGCTGCTCGACGCCCCCCTGGACGCCGAGCCCGCCGGCCTCGACGGTGTGGCCACGATCATGGCCCGGGCCTTCTCCGAGGGCACCGACAAGCACTCCGCCGAGGACTTCGCCGCCGAGCTGGAGCGCGCGGGCGCCACCCTCGACGCGCACGCCGACCACCCCGGCGTCCGGCTCAGTCTGGAGGTGCCGGCCTCCCGGCTCACCAAGGGACTGGGACTGGTCGCCGACGCCCTGAGGGCCCCCGCGTTCGCCGACAGCGAGGTCGAGCGGCTGGTCGCCAACCGTCTCGACGAGATCCCGCACGAGCTGGCCAACCCGTCCCGCCGGGGCGCCAAGGAGCTCTCCAAGGAGCTGTTCCCGGCGGACGCGCGCATGTCGCGGCCGCGGCAGGGCACCGAGGAGACCGTCGCCGCCATCGACTCCGCGGCCGTACGCGCCTTCTACGAGAAGCACGTCCGCCCGGCCACGGCCACCGCCGTGGTCGTCGGGGACCTCACCGGCATCGACCTCGACGCCCTGCTCGGGGACACGCTGGGCGCCTGGACGGGCTCCCCGGCCGAGCCGCGGCCCGTGCCGCCGGTGACCGCCGACGACACCGGCCGGGTCGTCATCGTGGACCGCCCGGGCGCGGTCCAGACGCAGCTGCTGATCGGCCGGATCGGCCCGGACCGGCACGACCGCGTGTGGCCCGCGCAGGTGCTCGGCACGTACTGCCTCGGCGGCACGCTCACCTCGCGCCTGGACCGCGTCCTGCGCGAGGAGAAGGGCTACACCTACGGCGTACGGGCGTTCGGCCAGGTCCTCAGGTCCGCCCCCGACGGAACGGGTGCGGCGATGCTCGCCATCAGCGGCTCCGTGGACACGCCCAACACCGGCCCCGCTCTGGAGGACCTCTGGACGGTGCTGCGTACCCTCGCCGCTGAGGGGCTGACCGACGCCGAGCGGGACGTCGCCGTGCAGAACCTGGTCGGCGTCGCGCCGCTGAAGTACGAGACGGCAGCGGCCGTCGCGAGCACGCTGGCCGACCAGGTCGAGCAGCATCTGCCCGACGACTACCAGGCCACGCTGTACCGGCAGCTCGCCGCGACCGGCACGGTGGAGGCCACCGCGGCGGCCGTCAGCGCCTTCCCGGTGGACCGGCTGGTGACCGTCCTCGTCGGTGACGCGGCGCAGATCAAGGCGCCTGTCGAGGCCCTCGGCATCGGCGAAGTCAGCGTCGTCGCCGCCGAGTAGCGGCACGCGCGCTGAGGGGCCCTGGATGTCTTCGAAGGCACCAGGGCCCCTTTATGCCCGAATTGGGATGGGAGTTGCCTGTCTGCCCTGTGGGATGCGCTACAAAAGCTGGGATCCGTTTGGGAATTGAAAGTGGCGCCGCTTAGCGTCGTCCGGGCTGTTCGTCAGGCAGTGCGCCGCACCCGCGGCACCGGACAGTCATCGCCGAGTCCCCGTACGGCGCGAGCCAGGGGAGCCGGGGACCCATCGCAGTCCCTGGGGTGAATCGGACGCCCGCGCGTGCCGCGAGGGAGTCCGTAGGAGACCTTCCTGCTCCGAACCCGTCAGCTAACCCGGTAGGCGAGAGGGAAGGAAAGGACCAGCCACCACATGGCGTTCACTCGCGCCACCGGGAAGCACCGTCGTCCCAGCAGGATCCAGCGCCGTACCGCCCGCGCGGCGGGTGTCGCGGCCCTCGCCACCACCGGCGTGATCGGCACCGTGGCGGCCCCCGCGGCCTTCGCCGCCGAGCCCAGCGCCGAGCAGACCGGCCTCACCCCGGTCGTCACCATGGGTGACACCGTGGCCCAGCAGATCGACGCCCAGGCCGTCGCGCAGCGGCAGGCCGCCGAAGAGGCCGCCGCCAAGCGGAAGGCCGAGGAGGCCGCCCGCAAGCGGGCCGCCGAGGTGGCGGAGAAGGCCAAGGCGGAGGCCGAGAAGGCCCGCGAGGTCAAGGAGCGCGCCGCCCGCGAGGCCGAGCGCAAGCGCCTCAACGCCTACGTGGCCCCGATCTCCGGCTCGTACGTCTCCACCGGCTACAAGGCCAGCAGCGGCCTGTGGTCCTCCGGCAGCCACACCGGCGTGGACTTCCACGCCGCCACCGGCACCTCCGTCCACGCGGTCGGCATGGGCGAGGTCGTCGAGGCCGGCTGGGGCGGCTCCTACGGCAACAACATCGTGATCAAGATGAACGACGGGACGTACACCCAGTACGGCCACCTGTCCTCCATCGGCGTCTCGGTGGGTCAGAAGGTCACCCCCGGTCAGCAGATCGGCCTGTCCGGCGCGACCGGCAACGTCACCGGCCCGCACCTGCACTTCGAGGCGCGTACGAGCCCCGAGTACGGCTCGGACATCGACCCGGTCGCCTACCTCCGCTCGCACGGCGTCGGCGTCTGACCCGGACCCTCCACCGTTTCCGAAGCCCCGGCTCCCCGAGCCGGGGCTTTCGGTGTTTTCCGGACGCCCGCCGGATGACCCGTGAGGTGCCGCCGGATGCCCGCTGTCCAAAAAATATCCCTGGATTCCCGCCTGCCGTCGGAAATTCCGGCTCATTGCAATAGAGTCACAGAATCACGCGCCGCTCGCCGGCGTTTCACGGGGATTAAGCGGAGGTCGGTCATGCGTATTCCCGCGCACTCGGTGTGCACCGCCATCCGGGACGACATCGTCGCGGGTGTCCACGCACGCGGCAGCCGGCTCACCGAGGAACTCCTCGCCCGCCGCTACGGCGTCTCGCGGGTGCCCGTCCGGGAGGCGCTGCGCACGCTGGAGGCCGAGGGCTTCGTGGTGACCCGCCGGCACGCGGGCGCGTGCGTGGCCGAACCCACCGAGCAGGAGGCCGGCGACCTGCTGGAGATGCGGATGCTCCTGGAGCCGCTCGGTGCGGCCCGCGCCGCCCAGCGCCGCACCGAGGCGCATCTGAAGGTCCTGCGCGGACTGGTCCGGCTGGGCCAGGACCGGGCCCGTCGCGGCAACAGCGACGACCTGCGCTCCCTCGGCGCCTGGTTCCACGAGACGCTCGCCCAGGCCTCCGGCAGCCCCGCCCTGACCTCGATGCTCACCCAGCTCCGCCACAAGATCACGTGGATGTACGCCGTGCAGGCGCCGCTCAGCCCGGTGGAGTCCTGGGCGGAGCACGGAGCGATCGTGGACGCGGTGGCGCGCGGGGACGGCGAGCGCGCCCGGGCGGTCACGGCGCTGCACACCGAGCGCGCGACCGGCGCGCACCGTCTGCGCCTCGGCTCCGCGGAGGAACGCGCCGACCGTGTGAGGAACTCGCAACATCCCGTAAACACGGCGAGCCTGCGGCATTAACACGACAGCCGTATACAAAGAGAGATGAATTCTCGGGGGCCTATTTCTGCTGCCCGGACACGGGAATTCCTGCCCGGAATGGCCCGGAAATGGCGAAGGGCCCGCCCGGTGAATTCGGACGAGCCCTTCGCTGTGCGCCGCATCGGGCGCTCGGGACATCAGACGGTCTCGGGCAGTTCCTCGAGACCCTCGGAGACCAGCTTCGCCAGCCGGTCGAGGGCGGCGTCCGCGCCCTCGGCGTCGGAGGCGAGGACGATCTCCTCGCCCCCCTGGGCGCCGAGGCCCAGGACGGCCAGCATGGAGGCCGCGTTGACGGGGTTGCCGTCAGCCTTGGCAATCGTCACCGGGACGCCTGCGGCCGTGGCGGCTCGGACGAAGATGGAGGCGGGGCGGGCGTGGAGACCCTCGGCCCAGCCGACGTTGACGCGGCGCTCAGCCATGTGTTGCTGCCCTTCGGTTTTCAGGGTTGTCTAGACCAGTTTCCCATATCGTGAAGCCCTCCCGGAGCGGTCCTCGCGTTCCACTCCCGGGGTGCCGTCGGATCGCGGCCTCGACCCGACTGACGCCCTCCACAGACTGCCTCGCGCCGCTGTCAGGCGCTAGCCGTACTCTGGGGCCCATGCAGACCTCGCCGGACCGGCACGAGTATCCCGCCCACTGGGAAGCCGACGTGGTGCTGCGCGACGGGGGTACCGCGCGCATCCGGCCCATCACCGTTGATGACGCCGATCGCCTGGTCAGCTTCTATGAGCAGGTCTCCGACGAGTCGAAGTACTACCGCTTCTTCGCGCCGTACCCTCGCCTGTCCGCCAAGGACGTCCACCGCTTCACGCACCACGACTTTGTGGACCGGGTGGGACTCGCGGCCACAGTGGGCGGCGAGTTCATCGCCACCGTACGCTACGACCGGATCGGCGCGGACGGAACGCCCGCGTCCGCACCCGCCGACGAGGCCGAGGTCGCCTTCCTCGTGCAGGACGCCCACCAGGGCCGCGGGGTCGCCTCCGCGCTGCTCGAACACATCGGCGCCGTCGCCCGCGAGCGCGGCATCCGCCGCTTCGCCGCCGAGGTGCTGCCCGCCAACACCAAGATGATCAAGGTGTTCACGGACGCCGGCTACACCCAGAAGCGCAGCTTCGAGGACGGTGTCGTCCGTCTCGAGTTCGACCTCGAACCCACCGACCGCTCCCTGGCCGTGCAGTACGCCCGCGAACACCGCGCCGAGGCACGGTCCGTGCAGCGGCTGCTCGCCCCCGGCTCGGTCGCCGTGATCGGCGCCGGCCGCACACCGGGCGGCGTGGGCCGCAGCGTCCTCGGGAACATCAGGGACGCCGGGTACACCGGCCGCCTCTACGCGGTGAACAAGGCCCTTCCCGAGGAGCAGAAGGAGCTCGACGGGGTGCGCGCCCACCGCTCGGTGCGGGACATCGACGGCCCCGTGGACCTCGCCGTCGTCGCCGTCCCGGCCGAGCACGTCCCCGAGGTCGTCACCGAGTGCGGCGAACACGGCGTGCAGGGCCTGGTCGTGGTCTCCGCCGGGTACGCCGAGAGTGGCCCCGAGGGGCGCGAACGCCAGCGCGCACTCGTGCGGCACGCGCGCACGTACGGCATGCGGATCATCGGCCCGAACGCCTTCGGCATCATCAACACCTCCCCACGGGTACGGCTCAACGCCTCCCTCGCCCCCGAGGTGCCGCGCCCCGGCCGGATCGGCCTGTTCGCCCAGTCCGGCGCCATCGGCATCGCCCTGCTCTCCCGGCTGCACCGGCGCGGCGGCGGCGTCACGGGCGTGACCGGCGTCTCCACCTTCGTCTCCTCCGGCAACCGCGCCGACGTCTCCGGCAACGATGTCCTGCAGTACTGGTACGAGGACCCCGACACCGACGTCGTCCTCATGTACCTGGAGTCCATCGGCAATCCCCGCAAGTTCACCCGCCTCGCCCGCCGGACCGCCGCGGCCAAGCCCCTGGTCGTCGTCCAGGGCGCGCGGCACGGCGCCGCCCCCCAGGGGCACGCCGTACGGGCGACCCGGCTCCCGCACGCGACGGTGTCGGCGCTGCTGAGGCAGGCCGGAGTCATCCGCGTCGACACGATCACCGAGCTGGTGGACGCGGGCCTGCTGCTCGACCGCCAGCCCCTGCCCGCAGGACCCAGAGTGGCGATCCTCGGCAACTCCGAGTCGCTCGGCCTGCTCACCTACGACGCGTGCCTCGCCGAGGGCCTGCGGCCGCACCCTCCGCAGGACCTGACCACGGCGGCGTCCGCGGCCGACTTCCACGCGGCCCTGTCCCGCGCGCTGGCCGACGACCGGTGCGACGCCGTCGTCGTCACCGCCATACCGGCGGTGGGGGAGGGCTCGGTCGGCGACGCGGCTCTCGCGCAGGCCCTGCGCTCGGCATCGGCGGCGGCCCCGGCCAAGCCGGTCCTCGTGGTCCACGTGGAGCTCGGCGGTCTGGCGGAAGCCCTGTCGGCGGCGGCGAGTACGGCACCACAGGCCGGGGTGGACAATCCACCGCAAAGTGCCCCCGGTCCGGCTCGCGCCGCGGCGCAGCCCCCTGCCGCGGCGCAGCCCCCCGCCGCGACCCAGCCCCCCGCCGCCGAGGCTCCCGAGGACACCCACCTCATCCCCGCCTACCCCGCCGCGGAGCGCGCCGTCCGCGCCCTCGGCCAGGCCGTCACCTACGCGCAGTGGCGACGCGACGCCGCCGACCCCGGCAAGGTGCCCGAGTACGAGGACATCAACGAGAGGGGCGCCGCCGCGCTGATCGACGGCCTGCTGGCGCGCGGGCAGGGGCTCACCCTCGGCACGGACGAGACCTGCGACCTCCTCGGCCACTACGGCGTCCAGGTCCACCGTGCCCTGCCCGCCCCGACCCCCGACGCCGCCGCCGAGGCCGCCCGCACCCTCGGCTACCCGGTCGCCCTCAAGGCCACCGCCCCGCACCTGCGGCACCGCGCCGACCTGGGCGGCGTCCGCCTCGACCTCGCGGACGAGGACCAACTGCGCCGGTCCTACGCCGAGTTGACCGAGCTGTTCGGTGCGCCGGAGGAGCTGCGGCCGGTGGTGCAGCGGATGGCACCGCGCGGCGTGGACGTCGTCGTACGGGCCGTCATCGACCCCGCGGCCGGAGCCGTGCTCTCCTTCGGGCTCGCCGGGGCCGCCTCGCAACTGCTCGGGGACACCGCGCACCGGCTGATCCCGGTCACCGACCGGGAGGCGACCTCGCTGGTGCGCTCGATCCGCACCGCCCCGCTGCTGTTCGGCTGGCGCGGCTCCGCACCGGCCGACACCCGCGCCCTGGAGGAGCTGCTCCTGCGGGTGTCCCGGCTGGTCGACGACCACCCCGAGGTCGTCGCGGTCACCCTGGAGCCGGTCGTCGTCGCCTCGCACGGCCTGAGCGTCCTCGGCGCCTCCGTCCGCCTCGCGCCCCCTCCCGCCCGCGACGACCTCGGCCCGCGCACGCTCCCCGCGTACTGACCGGGGGCGAGCGGTCCCTCGCAGTCAGTGGTCCCCCGTAGGATGGGCGTCATGGCCAAGACCAGTACGACGACCCAGGGGCTGCGGGCGGCGATCGAGCGCAGCGGCTACTACCCGGCCCTCGTGGCCGAGGCGGTGGAGGCCGCCGTGGGCGGTGAGCCCATGCGGTCGTACCTGGTCCACCAGGAGACGACGTTCGACCAGAACGAGGTACGGCGGCACGTGACGGTGCTCGTCCTCACGGACACCCGCTTCATCGTCAGCCACACCGACGAGCAGGCCGCCGACAGCACCTCTCCGACGCCGTACGCCACGACGTCGACGGAGTCCGTGAAGATCGGCCGCATCTCGTCGGTCGTGGTCAGTCGCGTGGTCGCCAACCCCGAGTCGTACAAGCCGGGAACGCTGCCCCGCGAAGTGGTCCTCACCATCGGCTGGGGCGCCGTCTCGCGCATCGACCTGGAGCCGGCCGCCTGCGGCGACCCCAACTGCGAGGCGGACCACGGCTACACCGGCAACTCGACGGCGGACGACCTCAGCCTGCGTGTCAGCGAGGCCGGGGACGGACCGGAGACCGTGCGGGAGGCGCTCGCCTTCGCGCAGGCCCTCTCCGAGGCGACCGCGGACACGACCCGCTGATGGCGCAGCTCGACACGGCTTGGGACCAGCACCCCGAACCGCTCACCGTCGCCTCCGCACCGGCCCCCCAGTACGGCAGCGGATCACTCGCCGACCTCCTGCCCACCCTGGCCGCCGGCCTGGGCGTACCGGACATGAGCGCCTCGATCACCGAGCTGACCCCCGCCGACCGGAACTGCGTTTTCCTGATCGACGGCCTCGGCTGGGAGCAGCTCAGGGCGCATCCCGAGGACGCCCCCTTCATGACGTCCCTGCTGGCCACCTCCCGCGGTGGCACGGGGCGTCCGCTCACCGCCGGCTACCCGGCGACCACCGCGACCTCCCTCGCCTCCGTCGGCACCGGACTGCCACCCGGCGCGCACGGCCTGCCCGGCTACACCGTCCGCAACCCTGACACCGGCGAGCTGATGAACCAGCTGCGCTGGCAGCCGTGGTCCCCGCCCGGCGCCTGGCAGCCGTACCCCACGGTCTTCCAGCTGGCGCACGCGGCCGGGGTGCACGCCGCGCAGGTGTCGTCCCCGACCTTTGAGAACACTCCGCTGACCAAGGTCGCGCTCAGTGGAGGAACGTTCCTGGGGCGGCTGTCCGGCGAGGACCGCGTGGACCTGGCGGCCGAGCAACTGGCCGCGGGCGACCGCTCCCTGGTGTACACGTACTACGCCGAGGTCGACGGCGCCGGCCACCGCTACGGCGTCGACTCCGACACCTGGCGCGGCCAGCTCATGTACGCCGACCGCCTGGTCCAGCGCCTGGCCGAGCAACTGCCGCCGCGCAGCGCCCTCTACGTCACCGCCGACCACGGCATGATCGACGTGCCCTTCGACGAGCAGCACCGCATCGACTTCGACGAGGACTGGGAGCTGAGCGCCGGTGTCGCCCTGCTCGGCGGCGAGGGCCGTGCCCGCCACGTCTACGCGGTGCCCGGCGCGGCGAACGACGTCCTGACCTGCTGGCGCGAGGTGCTCGGCGAGCAGTTCTGGATGGCCTCACGCGACGAGGCCATCGCGGCGGGCTGGTTCGGCCCGCGGATCGACGAACGGGTGTACGGCAGGATCGGCGACGTGGTCGCGGCCGCCCGCGACGACGTCCTGCTCATCGCCTCCGAGCGGGAGCCGAAGGAGTCGGCGATGGTCGGCAACCACGGTTCGATGACCCCCGCCGAGCAGCTCGTCCCCCTGCTCGAAGTACGCTCCTGAAACAGCCCCACCCCGAGGGCTCCAGATGCCCCACCCTGTCCTCTCACGCCGAAAGGTGCTCAACTCCACATGCCCGAGCTGGTGTTCTTCTGCGGAACGATGGACTGCGGGAAGTCGACGCTGGCTCTCCAGATCGAGCACAACCGCTCGGCGCGCGGTCTGCAGGGCATGATCTACTCGCGCGACGACCGTGCCGGCGAGGGCAAGCTGTCCTCACGCCTCGGCCTGGTGACGGACGCGGTGGAGGTCGGGGACGGGCAGGACCTCTACAGCCATCTCGTCGACCACCTCTCGCAGGGCGGCCGCGCGGACTACGTGATCGCCGACGAGGCGCAGTTCCTCGCGCCGGAGCAGATCGACCAACTCGCGCGTGTGGTCGACGACCTGAGCCTCGACGTCTACGCCTTCGGCATCACGACCGACTTCCGCTCCAAGCTGTTCCCCGGCTCGCAGCGGCTGGTGGAACTGGCCGACCGGGTCGAGGTGCTCCAGGTCGAGGCCCTGTGCTGGTGCGGAGCCCGCGCCACCCACAACGCCCGCACGATAGGCGGGGTGATGGTCGTCGAGGGCGCCCAGGTGGTCGTCGGCGACGTCACCCACTCCGCCGACGAGGTCGGCTACGAGGTCCTGTGCCGGCGTCATCACCGCCGCCGGATGACAGCGGCGACGTCCCGCGCCGCGGCCCTGTCCCCGGACGTGCTGCCGGTGACGTCCGCCTGACCCGCGGCCGGCGCGCCGGGCCTCAGCTCGGGCGTTGCAACAGCGCGAACCGCGCCCCTTCCGGGTCCGACACATGCGCCACCCGCCCGTGGGCGGTGTCGTGCACCGGCTTGAGGATCTGCCCGCCGAGGTGGACCAGGTGGTCCAGGGCGTCGTCGGCGTCGGCCACCTGGAAGTACGTGACCCAGTGCGGTCCCCGGTCGCGGGGCAGGGCGTGCCCGAGGCCGTGGATGCCGGCGACGGGCCTGCCGCCCAGCTGCAGCGTCACGTAGTCGAAGTCGGCGGAGACCACCGGCTCCTCCTCGTAGCCGAACACCGTGCGGTAGAACTTGGCGACGCCGGCCGACTCGTAGGTCAGCAGTTCGTTCCAGGCGGGTGTGCCGGGGACGCCCGCGACGGTGGTGCCGAGGTGCGCGGCGGCCTGCCAGATGCCGAAGACCGCGCCGGAGGGGTCGGAGCCGATGGCCATGCGGCCGGCATCGGCCGCGTCGAGCGGGCCCACTCCGATCGTGCCGCCGCGGCTGCGCACCGCCTCGGCCGTCAGATCCACGTTCTCCGAGGCGAAGTAGGGCGTCCACGCGATGGGCAGATGACGGTCCGGCGGCAGCCCTCCGACGCCGGCCACCTCGCGCCCGTCGAGCAGCGCGCGCACATAGGGCCCGAGCTGCTGGGGGCCCGGCTGGAACTCCCAGCCGAACAGCGCTCCGTAGAACTCCTCGGTCGCGTCCGGGCTGTGCACCATCAGGCTCACCCAGCAGGGCGCGCCGGGCGCGTGCCGAGCGGGTGTGTCGCTGTTTGGCCCGGCGGACCCCCGTGCGTCGGTCATCGTCACTCTCTTCTCGGCCTCGCGGTGGCCGTGCTCTCCGCAGCCTGGCGGGGCGGCCCTGTGGGGCGTCCCGTGTCCGGGAGAATGCCCGATGTGCGGGCACCTGTGCTCACGGCGCGCTTGTCGGCGGGTTTCGCTCAGCTGTACAGCATGTGCTTGTTCCTGCACGCCGCGTGATCGCCCCGCTCCGGCCGAGCAGAGTAGCCGGACACGGACGGCGCGGCCACCCCCCGTGCGCGAGGATGGGGCCATGAACGCCATCATCTCCGCATCCGACCTCGCCAGGGATCTCACCGGCGCCCGCCCGCCGGTCCTGCTCGACGTCCGCTGGCAGCTCACCGCGGCCAAGGCGGCCGGCGAGCCGCCGTTCGACGGCCGGGCCGCCTACGAGGCGGGGCATCTGCCCGGAGCCGTCTACGTCGACCTGGACCGGGAGTTGGCCTCCGCGCCGGGCGCCGGCGGCCGGCACCCCCTGCCCGACCTCGCGCGCTTCGGTGCCGCGATGCGCCGGGCCGGCGTCTCGGCCGGTGCGCCGGTGGTCGTCTACGACGGCGGCCAGGGCTGGGCGGCGGCCCGGACGTGGTGGCTGCTGCGCTGGACGGGTCACCCGGACGTGCGAGTCCTCGACGGCGGGTTGCCGTCCTGGGAGGGTCCGTTGGAGAAGTCCGTGCCGGCTCCGCAGGAGGGTGACTTCGTGCCCGAGCCGGGTGCGACGGGGCTGCTCGACGCGGATGCCGCCGCGGCGCTGGCACGGTCCGGGGTGCTGCTGGACGCGCGGGCGGGGGAGCGGTACCGCGGTGAGGTGGAGCCGATCGACCCGGTGGCCGGGCACATTCCGGGCGCGGTGTCGGCGCCCACCACGGAGAACGTGGGGGCCGACGGGCGTTTCCTTCCCGCCGCGGAGCTGCGGGACCGGTTCAAGGGGCTCGGTGTGACCGAGCGTTCGAGGGTCGGCGTGTACTGCGGTTCGGGGGTCTCCGCCGCCCACCAGGTCCTGGCCCTGGCGGCCGCCGGTATTCCGGCCGAGCTGTACGTGGGGTCCTGGTCGGAGTGGTCCTCGGACCCGGACCGGCCGGTCGCCGTCGGTCCTGACCCGCAGTGATCCGACATGAAGAAGGGGCCGCGCCCGCACGGCGTGGCCCTTCCTCATCGGAATGACTCGTTCGAGAGCCGGCCCGGCTACTCCTGCTTCTTGCGCCGCGTGCCGAACACGATCTCGTCCCAGCTAGGGACGGCCGCCCTGCGGCCCGGGCGTACGCCGTCCGCTTCGGCCTGGCGGTCGGTGGCGCCGATGAGCCGGTCGCGGTGGCTGCCCACACTGCGCGGCATGAGGACATCCGCGTAGGCGGAACCGGCCGAGGCCGCGGGAGCCGGAGGCTCCTCCTCCTCGACCTCGGCGACGACGACGGGCTCCTCCTCGGTCTCCGCCGGGGGGAGTTCCGGAACCACCAGGTCGCCGCGGAAGCTCGGCACCGCTTCGAGCAGGCTGGTCAGCGAGTCGCGCTCGCCGGTGGTCTCCTCGATCGGCTCGGACGCCTGCGCGGGCAGGCTGGGCCGCTCGCGCTCGGGGCGGTCCAGCGGTCTGTCTCGCGGCAGCCGGGCGATCCGGGGGACGAACGGGAAGCTGGGCTCGGGCGCGGACAGGTCGTCGGACTCGCCGATCAGGGAGCGCGCCTCGTCGTCGACGGCCTGGACGAGCCGCCGGGGCGGGTCGTACGTCCAGCTCGCCGAGTGGGGTTCGCCCGCGACGCGATAGACCAGCAGGACCTCCCACGTGCCGTCGTCGCGACGCCACGAGTCCCACTGGACGGTGTCCTTGTCGGCGCCCCGCAGCAGCAGCCGCTCCTGCACGGCCTCGCCGAGGGGCGGGCCCGAGTTCTCGCCGGGGCGGCGGACCGGGGTCTTGCGGGCCCGCTCGGCCATGAACGCACGCTCGGCGAGCACAGGGCCCTCGAAGCGCCGCACCCGGTCGACGGGGATGCCGGCCATCTGCGCGACCTCTTCCGCGGTCGCGCCGGCACGTATACGCGCCTGGATGTCGCGGGGGCGGAGGTGGCTCTCGACCTCGATCTCGATCTGGCCGAGACGCGGACGGTCGCCGCGCACGGCAGCGCGCAGGCGTTCGTCGATCGGAAGGGTGTACTCCGTAGAGTCGGCAGCCTTCAGCACCAGCCGTGTGCCGTCATTCGAGACGGCCACGACACGCAGTTCGGGCATGGGGACCTCCCGGGTGGTGCCTGCCGACGTCACGTGCGTCGCTGCTTCCGCTAGTCGAGTGTGGCCTGCCCGGGTGCAGCCTGCCACAACCTTGCCGAGTTGCCCGGCGTGTCGGGCGTGTGCCCTGGATCGCCGTTATGGCACGGTTACCTATTCGCAACGCTAAGTGACGAACTCTGTCACCCTGTGCAACTAGCCCCCTCCCGGCGGTCCTTAAGGCCCTGTACACCCTGACGGGAGACCGGACCCAGGGCTCGCAACAGTACTCCATTCGGGCCACGTGCGTGGATTGGCGCGCCGCCCAACTTCTGGCGAGGGGTGGGACTTGGCTTCTCCTGCCCCCAACTCTCGATCTTGAACGTGGGCTACTTCACGTAATCACCTGAATCGGAACCAAGGGCCCGCGCCGGGGGTGCTCGCGGCCGGGCGTGTTCACCGCCGGCACGCTGACCGCGCGCCGGAAGCGGCCGGCGCTCACGGCGGCCGTCGCCCTGGGCGGGGCGATGGCCGGAATCAGTACCCACGACCCGGCGTCGGACCGCGGTCTCAGCGGCGGCGGCACGACGCCGAGTCCGGTCCCGACTTCGAGCGCCACGGGGGAGCGAGGGTGCGGGGAGCGCAACCCCAGTGCGCCCCCTACGCCCCCAGAACCCTCCGCAAGTAGTCGTTCTGGAACAGCCGATCGGGGTCGAGACGATCCCGCAGCGCCGTGAACTCGCCGAAGCGCGGATACACCCGGGAGAAGTACTCGGCGTCCCGGGTGTGGATCTTGCCCCAGTGCGGACGGCCCTCGTGGGCGGTGAAGATGCGCTCGGCGGACGTGAAGTACCGCTGGTACGGCGTGCCCTGGAACATGTGGACGGCGATGTACGCGCTGTCCCGGCCGGAGGCGGTGGACAGTGTGATGTCGTCGGCGGGGGCGGTGCGCACCTCGACGGGGAAGCTGACCCTGAGGCCCGAGCGGTCGACCATCGTCTTCAGCTCGCGCAGCGTCTCGACGACGGCCGCGCGCGGAACGGCGTACTCCATCTCCACGAAGCGCACCCGGCGCGGCGACGTGAAGACCTTGTACGGGATGTCCGTGTAGGTCCGCGCGGACAACGCCTTGCTGGAGATCTGGGCGATCGCGGGGATCGTGGCGGGCACCGCGCGGCCGACCCAGTTGGCCACCTGGAAGACGCCGTTGGAGAGGAACTCGTCCTCGATGAAGCTCTTGAGCTGCGGTACGGGCTTCTCCGGTCCCGCGCTGCGGTTGTTGCGCTTGGTGTTGGTGCTGCCGGTGTGCGGGAACCAGTAGAACTCGAAGTGCTCGTTCTCGGCCCACAGTTCCTCGAAGTCGGAGAGGACCCGGTCGAACGGCATCGGCTCCTCGCGGGCCGTGAGCAGGAAGACCGGCTCGACGGCGAAGGTGATCGCGGTGACGAGGCCCAGGGCGCCGAGGCCGACCCGGGCGGCGGCGAAGACCTCCGGGTTCTCCTTCTCGGAGCAGGTGAGAACCGAGCCGTCGGCGGTGACCAGCTCCATGCCCTTGATCTGGGCGGCGATCGAGCCGGAGTCGCGGCCCGTGCCGTGCGTGCCGGTGCTGGTGGCTCCGGAGACCGTCTGCTCCATGATGTCGCCCATGTTCGTGAGCGACAGGCCCTCACGCGCGAGGGCCACATTGAGCCTCTTGAGCGGGGTGCCGGCCTCCACCGTGACCGTCATGTTCTCGCGATCGATGCCGCGGATACCGGTCAGCAGCTGAGGACGGATCAGCACACCGTCCGTCGCGGCTATGGACGTGAAGGAGTGCCCGGCGCCGACCGCCTTCACCTTCAGACCGTCCTCGGCGGCCCGCCGCACCGCGGCGGCCAGCTCGTCGACGGAGGCAGGGGTGACCTCTCGCGCGGGACGTGCCGAGACGTTGCCGCCCCAGTTACGCCACGTGCCGTTCTTTCCGTTCGCTGTGCTGCTCAACGGAGCCTCCCCGACCCGGTGCCGGTCGCTTGAGCCGGCGGAACCCGAGGAAACCCACCGCGACCGCGACGGCCCCGGCCACCGCCGGAACCCCGTACCCCGCACGCGCCCCGGCCGCGTCGATCACCCAGCCGGCCGCGGAGGAGCCGAGTGCGACCCCCACCGCGAGCCCGGTGCTCACCCAGGTCATGCCTTCGGTGAGCTGCGCGCGTGGTACGTGCTCTTCGATGAGGGACATCGTCGTGATCATCGTCGGAGCGATGGACAGACCCGCAACGAACAGCGCCACGGCCAGAAACGGCAAGTTTCCGACCAGTAGGAGGGGGATCATACTCACGGCCATGGCACACACGCCCAGCAGCCACCGACGTTCCGGCGGCCCGGCGAAGTGCAGCAGCCCGAAGACCATGCCCGCGACACAGGAACCACCCGCGTACAGCGCGAGGACGACGCTCGCCGCGGCCTTGTGGCCCTCCTCTTCGGCGAAGGCCACCGTGACCACGTCGACCGCCCCGAAGATCGCGCCGGTGGCGACGAAGGTGGCCACCAGGACCTGAAGCCCCGGCGCGCGCATCGCGCTGCCGGCGCCCTTCCGCTCCCGCGGGTGCGGCTCGGGCTCGGTGGCGCGCTGCGAGGTCAGCCAGAACACGCCGACGGCCAGGAAGCAGGCGGCGAGCAGGGGGCCGGCCTCCGGGAACCATGCCGTGGACAGGCCGATGGAGACGATCGGCCCGAAGACGAAGCACACCTCGTCCACGACGGACTCGAAGGAGTACGCGGTGTGCAGCTGCGGCGTGCCGCGGTACAGCGCCGCCCAGCGGGCCCGGACCATCGCGCCGACGCTCGGCACGCAGCCGATGCCCACGCAGGCCGCGAACAGCACCCAGTCGGGCCACCCGTAATGCGCGGCGAACAGCAGGACGGCCGCCGCCGTGAGCGAGATCAGCGTGGCCGGACGCAGCACCCGCCGCTGCCCGTACTGGTCCACCAGGCGGGAGACCTGCGGCCCGGCCACCCCGGCGGCCAGCGCGATGGTCGCCGACAGGCCACCGGCCAACCCGTACCGCCCGGTGAGCTGCGAGATCATCGTGACCACGCCGATGCCCATCATCGACAGCGGCATCCGGCCGAGGAAGCCCGCGGCGGAGAAACCCTTGGAGCCTGGGGCTGCGAACAAGGCGCGGTAGGGGCTGGGCAACGGGTTCTCCGAAGGGCTCAGTAAGCTGCGAACGCAGTCGACACAGCTTACGGCCCGGAACGCCCCGACGCACCCGTCCGGCCCAACACCCGCTCGCCCCGCCACTCCCGTCCGGCCCGGCCCGGCCCGCACTGACTCCGGCGCTCGCGCCCGGCCCAACGCGCACTCGCTCCGGCGCTCGCGTCCGTCGGCTGCGCGGCGCCCTCCGGCCCGTCGGCCGCGCCGGTGTCACCCCGCCGTTTCCCGGCTGTCGGTGCAGGGTGGCAGGATCGGACTCATGCCAGACGCGCGCGATGTCAGCCCCTACGACGCCCTGCTCCTGCTCTCGTTCGGCGGCCCGGAAGGCCCGGACGACGTGGTTCCGTTCCTGGAGAACGTGACGCGCGGGCGCGGCATCCCCAAGGAACGCCTCAAGGAAGTCGGGCAGCACTACTTCCTGTTCGGCGGGGTCAGCCCGATCAACGACCAGAACCGCGCCCTGCTGGACGCCCTGCGCAAGGACTTCGCCGACCACGGCCTGGACCTGCCGGTCTACTGGGGGAACCGCAACTGGGCGCCGTACCTGACGGACACCCTGCGCGAGATGGTCCGCGACGGCCGCCGCCGCATCCTGGTCCTCGCCACCAGCGCCTACGCCTCCTACTCGGGCTGCCGCCAGTACCGCGAGAACCTCGCCGACGCGCTCGCGGCGCTGGAGGCGGAGGGTTTGGAGCCGCCGAAGGTCGACAAGCTGCGGCACTACTTCAACCACCCGGGCTTCCTGGAGCCCATGATCGACGGCGTGCTCCAGTCCCTCGCCGAGCTTCCCGAGGACGTCCGGGACGGGGCGCACCTCGCCTTCTCGACGCACTCGATCCCGACGGCCTCCGCCGACACCTCCGGCCCCGTCGGGGAGCACGGCGACGGCGGCGCGTACGTGAAGCAGCACCTGGACGTGGCGCAGCAGATCGCCGACGCCGTTCGGGAGCGCACCGGCGTCGACCATCCCTGGCAGCTCGTCTACCAGTCCCGCTCCGGCGCCCCGCACATCCCGTGGCTGGAGCCCGACATCTGCGACCACCTCGACGAGCGGCACGCGGCCGGTGTCCCGGCCGTCGTCATCGCCCCCATCGGTTTCGTCTCCGACCACATGGAGGTCCTCTACGACCTCGACACGGAGGCCAGGGCCCGGGCCGAGGAGCTCGGGCTGCCGATGCGGCGCTCGGCCACCGTCGGCGCCGATCCGAGGTTCGCCGCCGCGATCCGCGAGCTCGTCACGGAGCGTGCCGCCGTCGAGCGCGGGCAGGACGTCACGCCGTGCGCCCTCGGCGCCCTCGGGGCGAGCCACAACCTCTGCCCGGTCGGCTGCTGCCCGGCCCGAGCCCCCCGGCCCGCCGCCGCGGGCGCCGACAGCCCCTACGCCTGAGGAGCCCCGTGACCGACCCCTTGCACACGGACCTGCTCGACCTCGCCCGGGAAGCCGCCCGCCGCGCCGGCGCGCTGCTGCGGGACGGACGTCCGGCGGACCTCGCGGTCGCCGCGACCAAGTCCAGCCCCATCGACGTCGTCACCGAGATGGACATCGCGGCGGAGAAGCTGATCACCGGCTTGATCGCCGAGCACCGCCCGGACGACGGCATCCTCGGCGAGGAGGGCGCCGCCACGGAGGGCACGAGCGGCGTCCGCTGGGTGATCGACCCGCTCGACGGCACGGTGAACTACCTGTACGGGCTGCCCACCTGGGCCGTCTCGATCGCCGCCGAGCAGGACGGCGAGACCGTCGTCGGAGTCGTCACGGCCCCGATGCGCGGTGAGACCTTCCACGCCGTGCGCGGCCGGGGCGCCTGGGCCACCGGTGCCTGGGACGGTGAGCGCACCCTGGCCTGCCGGCCCGCGCCGCCGCTGGACCACGCGCTGGTCTCGACGGGCTTCAACTACGTCGCCGGCGTCCGCGCCCACCAGGCCGATGTGGCCCAGCGGCTGATCCCGTTGCTGCGGGACATCCGGCGCGGCGGCTCTGCCGCGGTCGACCTGTGCGACGTGGCCGCGGGACGCCTCGACGGCTACTACGAGCGCGGCCTGCACCCCTGGGACCTCGCGGCGGGGGACCTGATCGCCCGGGAGGCGGGCGCGCTGACCGGTGGACGCCCCGGAGAGCGCCCGTCGGGCGATCTGGCGGTGGCGGGTACCCCCGGCGTCTTCGAGCCTCTCCAGCGGCTCCTGGAGGATTTCGGAGCCTGGCACGACTGAGGAGGCCGCGCTGCCCGACAATGGCCGACGGCGCGATGAAGACCGGGTGAACGCGCCCCTGTGACAACGCGGCGGGCCCCGGCGCTGGATTCGCCGGGGCCCGCTCTCACTGCGTGATCAGAAACTCGCCGCACCGACCTGCACACCGTGCTCGGCGGCGAGACGGCGCAGGTCGTCGAGCTCGCCCTGCTCCACGTCGACGAGGAACTCGTCGCCCTCGTCGCGAGCCCGGGACAGATCGGACTCGGTCGCCCTTATGCGCTGCAGAAGTCCTGCGGTGAATGCGTCCATGCTGCGCCCCCTCGTCCTGGGTCGTGGGTCGGTGGCACGGGGGTGTGCCGTTCGGAAGGGACGATCACGCCGCAATGTGGATGCCCAGCGCCGCTCGGCCGGGCGGCGACGGTGCCGGACACCCACGCCCGCCCTGCGGAAAGCGGATTGATGCGCACCGCATGGTGGTGCGGCGCCAGCAGAGCGTGATCGTGGGATGTAAAGCCGTCCTCCCCAAGCTCCCTTCCGTGGAAACCTAACCGGGGGAGAAAATCTCGTATTCCCACCGGGGGCACCGTCCTCTCACCCGCCTTACCTCCGACTTATGGCCGAAAAGGGCAGGATGGAGGGCAACACACCGAGCATTGTCGAAGACCCCTGCCCACGTGTGCCCGGTGACGGGCTGCGCGGGTGGACATGAGGAAGGACCAGCAACGTGCGCGTACTCGTCGTCGAGGACGAGCAGCTGCTCGCCGATGCGGTGGCCACCGGACTGCGCCGGGAGGCCATGGCCGTCGACGTCGTGTACGACGGTGCGGCCGCCCTGGAGCGCATCGGCGTCAACGACTACGACGTGGTCGTCCTCGACCGCGACCTCCCGGTCGTGCACGGCGACGACGTCTGCCGCAAGATCGTCGAACTGGGCATGCCCACGCGCGTGCTGATGCTGACGGCCTCCGGTGACGTCAGCGACCGGGTCGAGGGGCTGGAGATCGGCGCCGACGACTACCTGCCCAAGCCGTTCGCCTTCAGTGAGCTCATCGCGCGGGTGCGCGCCCTCGGCCGGCGGACCAGCGTGCCCCTGCCGCCCGTCCTGGAGCGCGCCGGGATCAAGCTCGACCCCAACCGGCGCGAGGTGTTCCGCGACGGCCAGGAGGTCCAGCTCGCTCCGAAGGAGTTCGCGGTCCTGGAGGTGCTGATGCGCAGCGAGGGCGCCGTCGTCTCCGCGGAGCAGCTCCTGGAGAAGGCCTGGGACGAGAACACCGACCCGTTCACGAACGTCGTGCGCGTGACCGTCATGACCCTGCGCCGCAAGCTGGGTGAGCCCCCCGTCATCGTCACCGTCCCCGGCTCCGGCTACCGGATCTGATACCCCGTGGCAACGACTCCCGCGCCCCCGCAGGCGCCCCCCAAGCCGACCTGGGACCCCCGAAGGCCCGTGCCGCCCTTCCCGTGGCTGCGCCCGACCATCCGCATAAGGCTCACGCTGCTCTACGGCGGCATGTTCCTGATCGCCGGCATCCTGCTGCTGTCGATCATCTACCTGCTGGCCGCCCAGGCGCTGCACGTGGGCAGTGACCTGCCCTTCAAGATCGTCGAGGGCAAGGTCACCAGCGACATCTGCAACCTGCCCGACCAGGCGTCGCCGAGCGAGTTCAACAACGCCATGAACGCGTGCGTCAACGAGCAGCGCCGGCACGCCCTGGACGACCTGCTCAGCCGTTCCCTGCTGGCGCTGCTGGGTCTGGCGGTCATCGCCTTCGCCTTCGGCTACGCGATGGCCGGCCGCGTCCTGTCGCCGCTGGGCCGGATCACCCGCACCGCCCGGGCGGTGGCGGGCTCCGACCTGTCCCGCCGGATCGAGCTGGACGGCCCGGACGACGAGCTGAAGGAGCTGGCGGACACCTTCGACGACATGCTGGAGCGGCTGCAGCGCGCCTTCACGGCACAGCAGCGTTTCGTCGGCAACGCCTCGCACGAGCTGCGGACGCCGCTGGCGATCAACCGCACGCTCCTGGAGGTGCACCTGTCCGACCCGAACGCGCCGATGGAGCTCCAGCAGCTCGGCAAGACCCTGCTCGCCACCAACGAGCGCAGCGAGCAGCTCGTCGAGGGCCTGCTGCTGCTCGCCCGCAGCGACAACCAGGTCGTCGAGCGGGGGCCCGTGGACCTCGCCGAGGTCGCCTCGCAGGCCATCGACCAGGTGAACGGCGAGGCCGAGAGCAAGGGCGTCGTGATCCGGGGCGAGCAGAAGCCCGCCGTCGTGCAGGGCAACGGCGTGCTGCTGGAGCGGATCGCGCTCAACCTCGTGCAGAACGCCGTGCGCTACAACGTGGCGGAGGACGGCTGGGTCGAGGTCACCACCGAGGTCCAGCACGGCCAGGCGGTCCTGGTCGTCTCCAACACGGGTCCGGTGGTGCCGGCGTACGAGATCGACAACCTCTTCGAGCCGTTCCGGCGGCTGCGCACGGAGCGGACGGGCAGCGACAAGGGCGTGGGGCTCGGGTTGTCCATCGTCCGGTCCGTGGCCCGGGCGCACGGCGGGCACATCTATGCCCAGCCGCGTGAGGGAGGTGGACTCGTCATGCGCGTCACGCTGCCCATCTGAGATCATGTCGCCGATCAACTCGGCAGTACGCGGGGATGTTCGCTTTGCGCGGAATTTCTGAGCCTTCACCGCGCGTGCACCGTGTGTGATCGATCACAGGGGCGCCTTTCCAGCCATCCACTCTCCGTGATCATGCACGCTGTCGTAAAGCCGGGAAAATCCCGGTTTTCGGGGGTCTTGATCACGGGAAGTACACGGTGAGACGCCTTTGGCGTGCAGCATTCGGACCGTGTACGGTCCCCATCGCCATCCAAGCCGATCACTCGTCAGGGGTCCGGTTGGGTGTCGATTGAGTAACAGACCTTGATGTGAGGCAAAATCTCCGCCTCAGGTCGGGCACAAGTCCGGCCTCTCACGCGTTACGTGCGCTGGAGACACCGCAGACACCCAGAGGGGGAGAGCGACCATGGCAACCGATTACGACACTCCACGCAAGACCGACGACGACGTCGACTCGGACAGTCTCGAAGAGCTGAAGGCCCGGAGGAACGACAAGTCGGCCTCCGCCGTGGACGTCGACGAGTTCGAGGCCGCCGAAGGCCTCGAGCTGCCCGGAGCCGACCTCTCGAACGAGGAGCTGGCCGTCCGGGTGCTCCCGAAGCAGCAGGACGAGTTCACGTGCATGAGCTGCTTCCTGGTGCACCACCGCAGCCAGCTGGCCCGGGAGAAGAACGGTCAGCCGATCTGCCGCGACTGCGACTGAGGGCGGGTCGGCCGTGACTGGCTCGACCCCTCCCTGGAAGCGCCGCTTCTCCAAGCGAAAAGCGGACGAAGGGCCGATGGACGGCCCGCGGCACGGCGTGCGTGGGGACGAGCGAGGCTCAACCGGTCCGGAGCCGGCCTCGCTCGAACCGGCAGCGGACCGGGGTGACCTCCCGGTATCCGTGGACGTCCCCGCACCCGTCGCGAGACGGCGGGCGGGGACGATCCGCGAGCGGGCCAGAGCGGGCGCCCGCAAGGGCGGCGACCGGGCCCGGGCCGGCATCGCCTACCTCGCCGACCGGATCATCGAACTGGCCCCGCGCGTCCCCGTACGGGACCTGGCGACACTGCGCAGGCAGTTCCCGGGCCTCGGCCCCGAGGAGCTGGCGGACAAGCTCGTGGCGGGCGCGGCGAAGGCGACGGCGTCGGTCGGAGCCGGTGTCGGCGCGGCCGCGATGCTCCCCGTGCCACCGGCGATGCCGACGGAACTGGCCGCGGAGGTCACCGGCGTCGCGGCGATCGAGCTGAAGCTGATCGCCGAACTCCACGAGGTCTACGGCGTACGGCCGCCCGGCAATCTCAAGCAGCGCAGCACCGCGTACCTCGACTCCTGGTCGGGGGAGCGCGGCATCGACGCGTCCAAGCCGTCGACCGTCAGCACGGCGCTGAACAGCCGCATGAAACGCGAACTGCGGCAGCGGATCATGAAGCGCATGGTCCGCAACATGCCGAACCTGATGCCGTTCCTGGTGGGAGCCGCCGTAGGGGCGGTCATGAACCGCGGCGAGACGAGAAAGCTCGCCGGCCGGATCCGGGGGGACCTGCGCAAGATCCAGGTGCCCTGGGAGGCCCTGGAGACACTCCCCGCCCTGGAACGTCCGGCGGACGCCCTGGAGATGGGCGAGATCACGCACGATCCCCTGGGCCGCCACACGGACCACCGGCGCGACGGCGGAAACGACAGCGAGCACGGCGACGGACGCTGAGACCGGCCCGTCAACACGGCGGCCGGGGTGACGCCTCGCCCGGGTGTGCTACTCCGGCTTCGCCGTCCGCAGTGCCTCCGCCAGGCGCTCCGGCTCGCGCGTGGACAGGTACAGGTACGGAGTCGGATCCTGCGGGTCCGTGACGTCCACGCGCAGAGCCGTGGGGATGTACGCGCGCAGCAGGAGGAAGGCGCGCGGGTCGGCCTTGTAGGTGCGCCAGGCGCGGGCCTCCTCGGCGTCCAGCACCTCGGCCTCGCCGAGGGCCGCCAGCGGGATCTTCGCCTCGCCCGCGATCAGGGAGTCGCCGACCACGCGGATGCGCACCGAGCCGTACGAACTCGCGGCGACGGCCGCCACCGCGGTGCCCCCGGCCAGGCCGCCGAGCATCGGCAAGGTGCCGAACGGGAGCAGGATCAGGGCCATCGAGACGCCCACGAGGAACGAGATCAGCCACCAGGTCCGCGGAGCGGTCAGGCGTTCTTCGTACGGAGCGGCGGAGAGCTGCATGAGGCCTAGCTTGACACGGTGTCCGGAAAGGGCCGACGCGCGGGTAAGGTCTCCGGCTGTGAGTGGTACTTCCGCAGCTCTTCCACCCCCGGCCGACGCCGTGCGACCGGTGCGGCACCCGGACGCGCCCGCGCCCGGTGAGGTCCTCGGCGCGCACTACGGCGAGTGTTTCGGCTGTGGTGGCGACCAGCCGCACGGGCTGCACCTGGAGGCGCGGGCCGGCGAGGGCGTGTCGCTCACCGCCGAGTTCACCGTCCAGCCCGCCCATCAGGGCGCCCCGGGTCTCGCGCACGGCGGTGTGCTCGCCTCCGCGCTGGACGAGACCCTCGGCTCGCTGAACTGGCTGCTGCGCACGATCGCGGTGACCGGGCGGCTGGAGACCGACTTCGTGCGGCCCGTGCCCGTCGGCACCACGCTGCACCTGGAAGCGGAGGTGACGGCCGTGGCAGGGCGGAAGATCTACTCCACCGCGACCGGCCGCGTCGGCGGTCCCGACGGGCCCGTCGCCGTGCGCGCCGACGCCCTCTTCATCGAGGTGAAGGTCGACCACTTCGTCGACCACGGCCGCCAGGAGGAGATCCAGGCGGCCATGAACGACCCGGACCAGGTCCGGCGCGCCCGTGCCTTCGAGGTGAACCCGTGAGCACAGGCCGCCCCGTGAGCCGGCAGCCGCTGGAGGTGCTGATCCGGCGCGTCGATCCGGACGTACCACTTCCGTCGTACGCGCAGCCCGGGGACGCCGGGGCCGATCTGCGCACCACCGAGGCGTGCCGGCTGGAGCCGGGCGAGCGGGCCGTGCTGCCCACGGGAGTGTCTGTGGCGCTGCCGGAGGGGTACGCAGCCTTCGTGCACCCGCGATCCGGTCTGGCCGCTCGCTGCGGCGTCGCCCTGGTGAATGCCCCGGGGACGGTTGATGCCGGGTACCGTGGGGAGATCAAGGTGATCGTGGTGAATCTCGACCCGCGCGAGGCCGTGCGGTTCGAGCGCTTCGACCGGATTGCCCAACTGGTGGTCCAGCAGGTCGAGAGGGTCCGCTTCCAGGAGGTGGCGGAACTTCCCGGCTCCGCGCGGGCCGAAGGGGGCTTCGGCTCCACCGGAGGCCATGCCGCGGTGGACGGGACGAGCGGCACAAGCGGTCAGGCCGCCCTGGGCGGTCAGGCGGGTGGGAATCGATACGCTTCGGTCGTATCCGACCGGGAAGGACAGTGACGTGTTCGGACGTCGCAAGAAGAGTGATGCCGCCGAGGGCGCGGCCGGCGAGGCCGAGCAGGTCGTCGACGGTGTCGACACCGAGGCGGACGAAGAGCGCGAGCGCCTGAGGCTGGAGCCCGCGCCGCGCCCCGACGGCCCCTGGGACAGCTCCGAGGTCCGTGACCCGGGCGAAGGCCGGGTCGATCTGGGCGGTCTGTTCGTGCCGGGCGTCGACGGCATGGAACTCAGGGTCGAGGTAGCGGGCGACGCGATCGTCGCGGCCACGGTCGTGCTGCGCGACAGTGCCATCCAGCTGCAGGGCTTCGCCGCGCCCAAGCGCGAGGGCATCTGGGGCGAGGTGCGCGAGGAGATCGGCACCGGCATCACGCAGCAGGGCGGCATCATCGACGAGGTCGAGGGACCGCTGGGCTGGGAGCTGCGCGCGCAGGTGCCCGTACAGCTGCCGGACGGCACCGGCGGCTTCCAGGTCGTGCGGTTCGTCGGTGTGGACGGCCCCCGCTGGTTCCTGCGCGGGGTCATCTCGGGTCAGGGCGCCGTGCAGCCGCAGGCCGCCGGGCTGCTCGAGCAGATCTTCCGGGACACGGTCGTGGTCCGCGGCGAGGGCCCGATGGCGCCCCGCGACCCGATCGTCCTGAAGCTGCCGAACGACGCCCAGATGGTCCCCGAGGGCGTCCAGCAGGAGGAAGGTTCCCGTTTCGCGGGCGGAATGGGCCAGCTCCAGCGCGGACCGGAGATCACCGAGGTTCGCTGACCTCACAGAGACACCAGGGCCGTACCCCGCGGGGGTGCGGCCCTTTCTCATGCGCGGAACCTTGACGGCGCATTGGTCCGTACCTAGCGTCTCCGGCCAACGCGTCTGTTCATAAAGGCGCTTAACGTTCACATACGAGAACGGAAGGCCCCTCACGCATGCGCAGAACCGCTCTTTTCACGGCCTCGGCCGCCCTCGTCGCCGGTGTCCTCGCCTGGCCCGCAGACGCCGCCCCGGCAGCCTTCGCCCACCCCGGAGTCACCGTCTCCAAGAGCCAGTTGGACTTCACCCGCTCCAAGGTCAACGCCGGCGCCCAGCCCTGGAAGGGCGCCTTCGACCAGATGATGGCGAGCAAGTACGCCGGCCTGAACCGCACGCCCAAGCCCCGGGCGGTCGTCGAATGCGGTTCGTACTCCAACCCCGACCTCGGCTGCACCGACGAGCGCGAGGACGCGATCGCCGCGTACACCCATGCCCTCGCCTGGTACCTCACCCGCGACGAACGGCACGCACGCAAGGCGATCGAGCTGATGGACGCCTGGTCCGCCGTGATCAGGGACCACACCGGCAGCAACGCGCCCCTGCAGACCGGCTGGGCCGGATCCTCATGGCCCAGGGCCGCCGAGATCATCAAGTACACGTACACCGGCAGCTGGGCGAACTCCGGCCGCTTCGCCACCATGCTCCGCACCGTCTACCTGCCCGAGGTCATCAACGGCTCCAACTCCAACGGGAACTGGGAGCTGTCGATGACGGAGGCCGCCGTCGGCATCTCCGTCTTCCTGGAGGACAGGGCGTCGTACGACAAGGCCATGGCGAAGTTCCGCACGCGCACGGCCGCTTACGTCTACCTGGAGTCCGACGGCGCGCTGCCGAAGACCGTGCCGAGCCAGAACCTGAACACCCGGGAGAAGATCGTCAAGTACTGGCAGGGCCAGTCGACCTTCGTCAACGGACTCAGCCAGGAGACCTGCCGCGACTTCACCCACACCGGCTACGGTCTCTCGGCCATCTCGCACGTCGCCGAGACCAGCCGCATCCAGGGGCAGGACCTCTACGGCACCGACGTGGGCGAGCGGCTGCGGCACGGGCTCGGCTTCCACGCCAGGTACCAGCTCGGCGCCGGTGCCGAGGGCCGGCTGTGCGGCGGCTCGCTCAAGCTCGGCCTCGGGCCGGTGACCGAGGTCGGTCACAACGCTCTGGCCAACCGTCTCGGGCACGCCATGACCAACACCGCGACGCTGACCCAGCGCGGCCGTCCCGCCGGCAGCAACAACCTCTTCGTCGCCTGGGAGACCCTCACCCACGGCGACAACCCCGCGTGAGCCCCTGACCGACCGGGCGCCGGGCGGGAACCCCGGCGCTCGGTCCGACCGTGGCCGGGCGCGTCAGAGTTCCGTCAAAGTGCGGTCCGGAACCCCGCCCGACCTCCGGATGGCGCGCACTCCGGTCGTAAGGTCGACGCTGCAAAGGGCCGGGTGACGGGATCCGGTTCGCGTCGGCCGACGCGGTCGGCCCGTCGGCGGAGCCCGGACTCGGCAGACCACCGGAAGACAATGGAGCCATGGCACGCGGCAAGCTTCGGATCCACCTCGGCGCGGCACCGGGCGTCGGCAAGACGTACGCGATGCTGTCCGAGGCGCACCGCCGCGTCGGACGGGGCACGGACTGCGTGGTGGCCTTCGTCGAGCACCACGGCAGGCCCCGCACCGAGGTGATGCTGCACGGCCTGGAGCAGGTGCCGCGCAAGGAGCTGGAGTACCGCGGCGCCCTCTTCCCCGAGATGGACCTCGACGCCGTCCTCGCCCGCCGCCCCCAGGTCGCCCTGGTGGACGAACTCGCCCACACGAACGTCCCCGGCTCCCGCAACGCCAAGCGCTGGCAGGACGTGGAGGAACTGCTCGCCGCGGGGATCGACGTGGTCTCGACCGTCGACATCCAGCACCTGGAGTCCCTCGGGGACGTCGTCGAGTCGATCACCGGGGTGCGGCAGCAGGAGACCGTGCCGGACGAGGTGGTGCGCCGGGCCGACCAGGTCGAGCTGGTCGACATGACGCCTCAGGCGCTGCGGCGGCGGATGGCGCACGGCAACGTCTACCAGCCCGACAAGGTCGACGCCGCCCTGTCGAACTACTTCCGTCCCGGCAACCTGACCGCCCTGCGCGAACTGGCGCTGCTGTGGGTGGCCGACCGGGTCGACGCCCACCTCACCCAGTACCGCAGCGAGCACCGGGTGTCGCGGATCTGGGGCTCGCGAGAGCGGATCGTGGTCGGTCTGACCGGCGGGCCCGAGGGCCGCACGCTCATCCGCCGGGGCGCACGGCTGGCCGAGAAGGGCGCGGGCGGTGAGGTGCTGGCCGTCTACATAGCCCGCAGCGACGGGCTGACCGCCGCCTCGCCCAAGGAACTGGCGCTGCAGCGCACCCTGGTCGAAGACCTTGGCGGAACGTTCCACCATGTCGTCGGCGACGACATACCGGCCGCGCTGCTGGCCTTCGCGCGGGGCGTGAACGCCACCCAGATCGTGCTGGGTTCCTCGCGCCGCAAGACCTGGCAGTACGTCTTCGGACCCGGCGTCGGCGCGACGGTCGCCCGGGAGTCGGGCCCCGACCTCGACGTGCACATCGTCACCCACGGCGAGGTCGCCAAGGGCCGCGGGCTGCCGGTGGCCCGGAGCGCGCGTCTCGGGCGCTCCCGCCGGGTGTGGGGCTGGATCACCGGTGTCGCCGGCCCGCCCCTCCTCACGGCACTGCTCAGCGCCGTCGACCTCGGCCTCGCCAACGACATGCTGCTGTTCCTGGCGCTGACGGTGGCGGCGGCCCTGCTCGGCGGGCTGCTGCCCGCCCTGGCGTCGGCGGCCTTGGGCTCCCTGCTGCTGAACTACTTCTACACGCCGCCCCTGCACCGGTGGACCATCGCCGACCCGAAGAACATCGTCGCCATCGTGATCTTCGTGGCGGTCGGCGTGGCGGTGGCCTCCGTGGTCGATCTCGCCGCCCGCCGTACCCACCAGGCGGCCCGGCTGCGGGCCGAGTCCGAGATCCTGTCCTTCCTCGCCGGCAACGTGCTGCGCGGCGAGACGGGCCTGGAGGACCTGCTGGAGCGCGTCCGGGAGACCTTCGCCATGGAGTCGGCGGCCCTGCTGGAACGGGCGAGCGACGTCGAGCCGTGGACCTGCGCCGGACGCGTCGGGCGGGGACGCCCCGTCGAGCGGCCCGACCAGGCGGACGTGGACATGCCCGTCGGGGACCACATGGCGCTGGCGCTGACCGGCCGCGTGCTGCCCGCGGAGGACCGCAGGGTGCTGGCCGCCTTCGCCGCCCAGGCCGCCGTCGTCCTGGACCGCCGCCGGCTCCGGGAGGAGGCCGACCGGGCCCGCGCGCTCGCCGAGGGCAACCGCATCCGCACGGCCCTGCTGGCAGCCGTCAGCCACGACCTCCGTACCCCCCTCGCCGGGATCAAGGCGGCCGTGACCTCCCTGCGCTCCGAGGACGTCCAGTGGTCCGAGGAGGACCGGGCCGAGCTGCTGGAGGGCATCGAGAAGGGCGCCGACCGCCTCGACCACCTCGTCGGCAATCTGCTCGACATGTCCCGCCTCCAGACCGGCACCGTCACCCCGCTGATCCGTGAGATCGACCTCGACGAGGTGGTGCCGATGGCGCTCGGCGGCGTCCCCGACGGCAGCGCCTGCCTGGACGTGCCCGAGACCCTGCCCATGGCCGCCGTGGACCCCGGGCTGCTGGAGCGGGCGGTGGCCAACCTCGTCGAGAACGCCGTCAAGTACAGTCCGCCCGGCGCGCCCGTGCTGGTCGCCGCCAGCGCGCTGGCCGACCGGGTGGAGGTGCGGGTGGTCGACCGGGGGCCCGGCGTCCCCGACGAGGCCAAGGACCGCATCTTCGAGCCTTTCCAGCGCCACGGCGACGCCCCGCGCGGTGCGGGGGTGGGTCTGGGCCTCGCTGTGGCACGCGGCTTCGCCGAGGCCATGGGCGGCACCCTGAACGCCGAGGACACCCCTGGCGGCGGGCTCACCATGGTCCTCTCCCTCCGCGCGGCGGGAACCCGCCCGGAGCCTCACCCCACCGGAGAACCGGAAAGGCAGGCCTCATGACCCGCGTCCTGGTGGTCGACGACGAGCCGCAGATCGTGCGGGCCCTCGTGATCAACCTCAAGGCACGTGGCTACGAGGTCGACGCGGCCCACGACGGCGCCACCGCCCTCCGGCTCGCCGCCCGTCATCCCGACGTGGTCGTCCTGGACCTGGGCCTGCCCGACATGGACGGCGTCGAGGTGATCAGGGAGCTGCGCGGCTGGACCCGGGTGCCGGTCCTGGTGCTGTCCGCCCGGCACTCCTCCGACGAGAAGGTCGAGGCGCTGGACGCGGGGGCCGACGACTACGTCACCAAGCCCTTCGGCATGGACGAGCTGCTGGCCCGGTTGCGGGCCGCCGTGCGCCGGGCCGAGCCGGCCGGCGGCGAGGGCGACCTGATCGTCGACACCGGCGAGTTCACCGTCGACCTGGCCGCGAAGAAGGTCGACCGCGCCGGCAAGGACGTACGGCTGACGCCCACGGAGTGGCACCTGCTGGAGGTCCTCGTGCGCAACAGCGGCCGCCTGGTCGGGCAGAAACAGCTGCTCCGGGAGGTGTGGGGGCCGGCGTACGGGACGGAGACGAACTATCTGCGCGTGTACATGGCGCAGTTGCGGCGGAAGCTGGAGGCGGATCCCTCGCACCCGAAGCACTTCATCACGGAGCCGGGGATGGGGTACCGGTTCGAGAAGTGAGGGTGCGGCCGGCGGCCGGGGACGCCCCCAGGGGGCCGTCAATGGGCTCCTCGCCCTTCGTCAGCAGGCCCCGGTACGCTTCAGACATGAGTGCTGTTCCTCGTTCCGAAAAGCCGGTGGGCCGCTTCCGGCGCATGCTCGACCGGCTCTCCTCGTCGCAGGAGGACCTGGAGTCCGAGGAACTGCGGGAGGACACCGAGACGGCCGGCTGCATCCGGATCGGGGACTGTCAGGACCGCCAGATAGTGACGGTAACTGGTACCTTGCGCACGGTCACCCTTCGGCCGCGCGCCGGAGTCCCCGCGCTGGAGGCCGAGCTGTTCGACGGCTCCGCCGCGCTGGACGTGGTGTGGCTCGGCAGGCGCTCCATCGTGGGGATAGAGCCCGGGCGCAAGCTGATCGCGTCGGGCCGGATCTCGATGAGCCGGGGCCGCCGGGTGCTGTTCAATCCCAAGTACGAACTGAGACCCCTCGGACGGGAGTAGCCGGTGACGTCGCTCGACAAGCCGACCGAAGAGACATCTGCGGACGACGCCCGGGCGGTGACCGAGGCCGCCCTGTTCGAGGCGTTCGGCGGCGTGCGGGGCATGGTGGAGACGGTGGTTCCCGGCCTCCTCTTCGTCACCATCTTCACGATCAACAAGGACCTCCACATGTCGGCGATCGCGGCGCTGGCCGTGTCGCTGGTGCTGGTCGTGGTCCGGCTGGTGATGAAGGACACCGTCAAGCACGCGTTCAGCGGAGTCTTCGGCGTGGCCTTCGGCGTGGTCTTCGCGATGATGACCGGCAACGCCAAGGACTTCTACCTGCCCGGCATGCTCTACACGCTGGGACTGGGCCTCGCCTACATCGTCACCACCCTGTGCGGGGTGCCGCTGATCGGGTTGATCCTCGGCCCGGTCTTCAAGGAGAACCTCTCCTGGCGCACCCGGAACCCGGGCCGCAAGAAGGCCTACGCGAAGGCCAGCTACGCGTGGGGCACGATCCTGCTCGCCAAGTGCGCGATCCTCTTCCCGCTGTACTGGTGGGCCGACACCACGCAGCTGGGCTGGATCCTGATCGCCCTGAAGATCCCGCCCTTCCTGCTCGCGGTGTACCTGACGTGGGTGTTCCTCGCGAAGGCACCCGCGCCGATCGACGTGTTCGCGGAGATGGAGGCGGAGGAGAAGGCGGCCGAGGAGCGGGAGCGGCAGGCCGCCGCCCGGTCCGCCGAGCAGTGATCCTCCCGCGCGCAGTGGTCCCCCCGCGCTGACGGAACGGAAGGGGCGTCCCGAGTACCCGGGACGCCCCTTCCGCCGACTCGGACACGGGCTCAGCTCGCCGCGTTCCGCCGCACCGACAACAGGTCCTCCAGCTGCTCCTCGCGGGCCTGCGCGGCCACGAAGAGGAGCTCGTCGCCCGCCTCCAGGGAGTCCTCCCGGGAGGGGGTCAGCACGCGGTTGCCGCGGATGATCGTCACCAGGGACGTGTCCTGCGGCCAGTCGACGTCGCCGACCTGCGTGCCGGCCAGGGCCGACTCCTCCGGCAGGGTCAGCTCGACCAGGTTGGCGTCGCCGTGGCTGAAGCGGAGCAGACGGACCAGGTCGCCCACGCTCACCGCCTCCTCGACCAGGGCCGACATCAGACGCGGGGTGGAGACGGCCACGTCCACGCCCCAGGACTCGTTGAACAGCCACTCGTTCTTGGGGTTGTTCACGCGGGCGACGACGCGCGGGACGCCGTACTCCGTCTTGGCCAGGAGCGAGACCACCAGGTTCACCTTGTCGTCGCCGGTCGCGGCGATGACGACGTTGCAGCGCTGGAGCGCCGCCTCGTCCAGGGACGTGATCTCGCAGGCGTCGGCGAGCAGCCACTCGGCCTGCGGGACGCGTTCGACCGAGATGGCGGTCGGCGCCTTGTCGATCAGCAGGACCTCGTGGCCGTTCTCCAGCAGTTCGCCCGCGATCGAGCGGCCGACGGCGCCGGCTCCGGCAATGGCGACCCTCATCAGTGACCGCCCTCCTCTTCGGGACCCTTGGCGAACGCCGCCTCGACCTTGTCGACCTCGTCGGTGCGCATCATCACGTGCACCAGGTCGCCCTCCTGCAGCACCGTCTGCGAGGTGGGCAGGACCGCCTCTCCGAGCCGGGTCAGGAACGCGACGCGCACGCCGGTCTCCTCCTGGATCCGGCTGATCTTGTGGCCGACCCAGGCGGTGGAGGTGTGCACCTCGGCGAGCTGGACGCCGCCGGTGGGGTCGCGCCACAGCGGCTCGGCGCCGGAGGGGAGCAGACGGCGCAGCATCTGGTCGGCCGTCCAGCGGACGGTCGCGACGGTGGGGATGCCCAGGCGCTGGTAGACCTCCGCGCGGCGGGGGTCGTAGATGCGGGCGGCGACGTTCTCTATGCCGAACATTTCGCGGGCCACGCGGGCGGCGATGATGTTGGAGTTGTCACCGCTGGAGACGGCGGCGAAGGCGCCGGCCTCCTCGATGCCCGCCTCGCGCAGGGTGTCCTGGTCGAAGCCGACACCGGTGACCCGGCGGCCGCCGAACGAGGAGCCCAGCCGGCGGAAGGCCGTGGGGTCCTGGTCGACCACGGCGACCGTGTGCCCCTGTTGCTCCAGGTTCTGGGCCAGTGCGGAACCCACCCTTCCGCAACCCATGATCACAATATGCATCGCGTCACACCGCGCTTCCTGCAGGCCCTCTGGGCTTCATGAATGTCGTGCTCATGTCTCTCTTTCGGCTCGCCAGGCATCACGTCGCGGCCTGCGTGCGGGCCGCCGGGCAACATCATGCCGGTGGAATCACGCCATGATGCCCTCCGGGGGCACTGCCGCGTTCGGCTGCCCGACTCCAACGTATCCGCAAAGCCGAGGGCGTTGCCGGGGCCCCGCAAGGCCCCCAGGGGCTCGAGGAACCCGCCATGAGCCACGAGACCGAGAGGCGAGGGGGCGGGGGCGGAGGTCCGGGGGCCCCGGAGGTCGGAGGCCGCGGATCCGGAGCGATCCGAGCGGCCGGGGCCCCGAACGCCTAGCGCGCCCCCGGGGACACGTCCTTGCGGCGGCTGATGCTGCGCACGCTCGCCAGCGTCAGGATTCCGAGGGCGACAAGAGTGGCCGCGGCGCCGATCAACTGGGCGGGCGTGTGCATGGGACCTCCAGGGGCGGCAACGGCCGGGAAGCGGACGGGGCTTAGTCATATAGGCATGAGAAGCGGGTGACCTGCGGAATCCTCAGCCGCATGCGCCTCTGAATTCACTCGTAGAGCAGAGGGAACGCCGATGGGGGGTGGCGGGTGGCCCCCCCCGCAATCGAACGCCTACGATCCTCTGTTGTGTCCAAACTGACCGACGTGCCCAAACGGATCCTGATCGGGCGCGCACTGCGCAGTGACCGGCTGGGCGAAACGCTCCTGCCGAAGCGCATCGCACTCCCCGTCTTCGCATCCGACCCGCTCTCCTCCGTGGCGTACGCGCCCGGCGAGGTGCTGCTGGTCCTGTCGATCGCGGGAGTGACGGCGTACCACTTCAGCCCGTGGATCGCCGTCGCGGTCGTCGTGCTGATGTTCACCGTGGTCGCCTCCTACCGGCAGAACGTGCACGCCTACCCCAGCGGCGGCGGCGACTACGAGGTGGCGAACACCAACCTCGGGCCCAAGGCCGGCCTGACGGTCGCGAGCGCGCTGCTCGTGGACTACGTCCTCACCGTCGCGGTGTCGATCTCCTCCGGCATCGAGAACCTCGGCTCCGCCGTCCCGTTCGTGGTCGAGCACAAGGTGCTCTGCGCGATCGGGGTGATCGTGCTGCTGACCCTGATGAACCTGCGCGGGGTGAAGGAGTCGGGCTCGCTGTTCGCGATCCCGACCTACGTGTTCGTCGCGGGCGTCTTCACCATGATCGCCTGGGGGGCCTTCCGCGGACTGGTCCTGGGCGACAGCATGCGGGCACCGACGGCGGACTACGTCATCAAGCCCGAGCACCAGGGCCTGGCCGGCTTCGCCCTGGTCTTCCTGCTGCTGCGCGCCTTCTCCTCCGGCTGCGCCGCCCTCACCGGCGTCGAGGCGATCTCCAACGGCGTCCCGGCCTTCCGCAAGCCCAAGTCGAAGAACGCCGCGACCACCCTCGCCATGATGGGCCTGCTGGCCGTGACCATGTTCTGCGGCATCATCGCGCTGGCCGCCGCGACCGACGTCCGCATGGCCGAGAACCCGGCCAAGGACCTGTTCCACAACGGTGTCCCGCTCGGCGGGGACTACGTCCAGAACCCGGTGATCTCCCAGGTCGCCGAGGCCGTCTTCGGCAAGGGCAGCTTCCTCTTCGTCATCCTCGCCGCGGCCACCGCGCTGGTGCTGTTCCTCGCCGCCAACACCGCCTACAACGGCTTCCCGCTGCTCGGCTCGATCCTCGCCCAGGACCGCTATCTGCCGCGCCAGCTGCACACCCGAGGCGACCGGCTGGCCTTCTCCAACGGCATCGTGCTCCTCGCCGGCGCCGCCGGGCTGCTGGTGGGGATCTACGGCGCCGACTCCACCCGCCTGATCCAGCTCTACATCGTCGGCGTGTTCGTGTCCTTCACGCTCAGCCAGACCGGCATGGTCCGGCACTGGAACCGCCACCTGGCCACCGAGAAGGACCAGGCCAAGCGCCGCCACATGATCCGCTCCCGGGCCATCAACGCCTTCGGTGCCTTCTTCACCGGCCTCGTGCTGGTCGTCGTCCTCCTCACCAAGTTCACCCACGGAGCCTGGGTCGCTCTGCTCGGCATGGTGATCTTCTACGCGACGATGACGGCCATCCGGAAGCACTACGACCGAGTCGCCGCCGAGATCGCCGCCCCCGAGGGCCCGAGCGACGACCTCGTACGGCCCTCCCGCGTCCACTCGGTCGTGCTGATCTCCAAGATCCACCGCCCGACGCTGCGCGCCCTGGCCTACGCCAAGCTGATGCGCTCGGACTCGCTGGAGGCCCTGAGCGTCAATGTCGACCCGACGGAGACCAAGGCGCTGCGCGAGGAGTGGGAGCGGCGCGGCATCGACGTCCCGCTGAAGGTCCTGGACTCGCCCTACCGGGAGATCACGCGGCCGATCATCGAGTACGTCAAGAGCCTGCGCAAGGAGTCGCCGCGCGACGCGGTGTCGGTGATCATCCCCGAGTACGTCGTCGGCCACTGGTACGAGCACCTGCTGCACAACCAGAGTGCCCTGCGCCTGAAGGGCCGGCTGCTGTTCACGCCCGGGATCATGGTGACCTCGGTGCCGTACCAGCTGCAGTCCTCCGAGGCGGCCAAGCGACGGGCCCGCCGGCAGCAGGACTGGAACGCGCCGGGCTCGGTCCGGCGCGGCCCCGCGCAGGTGCGGTCGAAGGAGTCTTCCGAGCACAAGTCGTGATGATTCTCTGAGGCGACGGCTCGTGTGAAACGGCCGGGCGACAGCCACGTAGACTGGTGGGCTGTCGTCCGGCCGTTCCCGTTTCGGCCCTTCCCCCTCACGTGTTTTGGAGTCACCCCGCCATGCAGGCAGAACCGAGGAAGTCGCTGGTGGGGGAGGAGTACGAGGTCGAGGTCGGCCCCGTCGCCCACGGCGGCCACTGCATCGCCCGTACGTCCGAGGGCCAGGTGCTGTTCGTACGGCACGCGCTGCCCGGCGAGCGGGTCGTGGCGCGGGTGACGGAGGGCGAGGAGGGCGCGCGGTTCCTGCGCGCCGACGCCGTGACGGTGCTGGACGCCTCCAAGGACCGCATCGACGAGCCCTGCCCGTTCGCCGGCCCCGGCCGCTGCGGCGGCTGCGACTGGCAGCACGCCAAGCCCGGCGCGCAGCGGCGCCTGAAGGCCGACGTCATCGCCGAACAGCTCCAGCACCTCGCTGGGCTCACCCCCGAGGAAGCCGGCTGGGACGGCACGGTGCTGCCCGCCGAGGGCGACAAGGTGCCCGCGGGCCAGGTCCCCGCGTGGCGCACCCGCGTCCAGTACGCCGTCACCGCCGACGGCCGGGCGGGCCTGCGCCGGCACCGCTCGCACGAGGTGGAGCCGATCGACCACTGCATGATCGCGGCGGAGGGCGTCAGCGAGCTGGGCATCGAGAAGCGGGTCTGGACGGGCATGGACTCCGTCGAGGCGATCGCGGCGACGGGCTCCCAGGACCGCCAGGTGATCCTCACCCCCAAGCCCGGCGCGCGCCTGCCGCTGGTCGAACTGGACCGGCCGGTCTCCGTCCTGCGCGTGGACGAGCGCTCCGGCGGTGTCCACCGCGTCCACGGCCGCCCCTTCGTCCGCGAACGCGCCGACGGCCGCACGCACCGGGTCGGGGGAGGCGGCTTCTGGCAGGTCCATCCGAAGGCCGCGGACACCCTGGTGACCGCGGTCATGCAGGGCCTGCTGCCCCGCAAGGGCGACATGGCGCTCGACCTCTACTGCGGCGTCGGCCTCTTCGCCGGTGCCCTCGCCGACCGCGTCGGCGACCAGGGCGCGGTCCTCGGCATCGAGTCGGGCAAGCGGGCGGTGGAGGACGCGCGGCACAACCTCGCGGACTTCGAGCGGGTGCGGATCGAGCAGGGCAAGGTCGAGAGCGTGCTGCCGCGCACGGGGATCTCGGAGGTCGACCTCATCGTGCTGGACCCGCCGCGGGCGGGGGCGGGCCGCAAGACGGTGGAACACCTGGCCTCGCTGGGCGCGCGGCGGATCGCGTATGTGGCCTGTGATCCGGCCGCGTTGGCGCGGGACCTGGGGTACTTCCGGGACGGCGGCTATCGGGTGCGGACGCTTCGGGCGTTCGATCTGTTTCCGATGACCCACCACGTGGAGTGCGTCGCGATCCTTGAGCCTGCCGAAAAGGGCCGTTGACCTGCGGCTTTACTCGGTGTGCGGGATGTGCGCTATGGGCGTTACGGGCGAAATCTTGACGCTCAAATGACGCTCTCCGAGGTGTCTTGACGCTCATTTGACGCTCGTTCTGATGGTGCGTCAGGTGTATTTCGGGATGCTGTGACCTGGGCTGCAGCGTGGGCTGAGGAACGTGCGTGGGCGGCCACGGTCCTGCCCGAGGGGTAGCGCGCCTCGGATCGTCGGGTGGGTTCGCTTGTCGGCGCGTACGGTGTGTGCCACGTCTGACCGGGTACCTGCGCCGTTCGAGGAAGGTGGCGATGCCGCCGTGCCGAGCGATTCACCGTCGCCTTACAGCGAGCGTCCCGTCGCTCAAGCGCGGAGAGCGAAGGCACGGGAGTTGGTCGAGCGGCTGTCGGCCGAAGGGCGGGTTCGGTTCACGGACCCGAGCGACGGCGAGGTCGCGGAGTGGCGGCGCGTCGTCAACTACGCGAAGCGGCACGGCATGGAGCCGGAAGGGCGCCGTATCGAGAAGGTTCCGTACGGAGGGCGCGGCCTGGAGTTCTTCCTTGCTGAGGGCCCGCACCCCAACGCGCGCAGCCAGCGTCCGGCGGCGAGCGGTCCGGTTCCCGTGCCCGCGCGGCTGGCGCATCTTCATCCGGTTGTGGGGGCGCTGAAAGGCGACGGCCAGCGCTTGGTGATGCCGTCTCCCTTGCGCCGCAGGTCACTCCTGTTGCTTCAGGGGCTCGCGGCTGAGGCGGTGCGGCGAGGCTATGGAGTGAGAGCAGTCCACTCACGGTTCTACAGGCGCGAGGGCGGAGTGGACATCGTCGTTGACGGCTTCGCCTACACCATCACCGCCAGGCAGGAGTTCCCCGAGTCCACAATTCCGGAGCGTTCCGCGCGCCTCGTAGTCGAGGTCGCGCACGGACTGACCAGGCGGTCGGGACGCTGGCGTGACCGGAAGAACAGGTCGCTTGAGCAGGCTCTGGGCGTGATCCTCGCAGAGATCGAAGAGCGTGCGGTGGAAGACGCGGAGCGCAGAGCGAACGATGAACGTAGGCGGCGGGAGCGCGAGACGCGCTGGCGGGCAGCCGTGGAGGAGGCGAAGGAATCGGCGCGCCATGAGCAACTCGCTGCGGTGCTGCGTGATGAGGCCGGACGATGGCGTGAGGCTGTCCTCATCGGGGAGTACTGCGATGCCCTGGAGCGGCGTCTTGAAGTCCTGGAGACGGACGGTGACCAACAGCCCACGGGATCGCAGCTTCGTTGGCTGGAGTGGGCGCGTCGGTATGCACGGGACATCGACCCGCTGCGGCAGCCTCCGGGCATGCCGACGCCGCGTGAACCGTCGCCGGATGACCTGCGGCCGTACCTGAAGGGCTGGAGTGCGTACGAGCCCAAACGCCAGGCTGGACCGTAGAACGCGGAGTTCGAGCGCGGCGGCGCGCAGGTGGGGGAGCGCCGTGTCGCTCAGCGGCGACGAGGATCATTGCGGCCGCAGCGTGGCTGGCGCCTCACGCGCGAGTGCTCGCCAGGTTCCTCGCACTCTGTATCGGAGATAGTACGTAAAGATACTCTTGCGCTGTGCCGGGTGAAGAAGAGCACGTAAAGGGCGCCGAGGCGGTGCAACGAGTCAAGCGCTGGCTCGAAGGCACCATGCGTGTGTCCCAGTCCTACACCAACCTCGAGGGTGTATGGGCGCGGAAGCTCACCCTGCGGTGGCCGAACGGGAACGAGAATTCCTTCTCGTACGACCTCGGCGGGGTCATGCGGGGCGGCGACTGGGACGGCCAGATGTTCTGCGCCGAGGTGAAGTGGCGGCGGAACGCGAGCGACCAAGGCCCGGCGTACAAAAGCTTCCTGGCCAAGTGCTACGTGGCGCTGAGCCAGGGCTACATGCTCGGGGACCACTATATGTGGATCAGTTGGGCACCCTTCCGCGCCAACGACTGGGACCAGCTCACCAGCCCACAGGCGATCCGAGAGGCCGTTCTCGCAGAGTCGCAGCGCATCTTCGGTATCGAAGATCCCGAAACGGCTGCAGAGTCGATCAAGGATGAGCTCTTGGTGGACTTGTCAGAGCGACTCTGGCTGGTCGTGATGTCAGAGAAGCAAGAGAAGCTGGTTCCATTGGACGACTGGCGCGGAGTCGTGGCCAACTTCTACAACAGTCAGGGGAGGTCGGCATGGTGACGCCGGTGGCGCCAGAGATCAACAGTGCGCTCGACCACCCCGATCCCCGGCAGGCGGTCGAGCGCGTCAAGGATGTGGTGCAACGACGTCTCCTGGACGTCTATCCCACAGCCCGGATCGTTCGGACGGACTTCTTCAACCACACCTACGTGCCGGATCTGTTGCTCACATGGAGCTCCGGCGCTCACCGCTCCGAACGGAGGGTCTACCTTCGCGCCTCCGGCGATCCGGGGCTTCTGGCTTCGGATGTCCAGCTTCTCGAGCGCGAGCAGCAACCGCTGGTTGTGCCCCTTGTCCACCTGGGGACAGGGCCTGCGCGACAGCAACTGGAAGCCGTTGCCGAGGAACGTCACACCCTTGTCCTCGATCCCTCCGGGCTCGGGGCACTGCCGGCTCGCACCCCCACGAGGACACCAACCGCTCTGGCATCCGATGCGATCGTCGAGGGCGGCCGCGGCATCATGGAAGCGGGTCAAGTCGACCGCTTCCTGTACGCGGTCGGCACGGGTGTGGAGGCAGCGCGCGAAGGCCGAACGGAACCTACTCGCCTGGCCCTCTCGCAGGTCTCCAGGCACACGGTGCCCGACGTCTCGCGCCGTATGTCCACATTGATGGCGGCTATGTGGCAGGGGAGCGGCCGCTCCTTGTCGGAGTTCCCGGCAAGTGTGCCCCACCTGGCGTCTCTTGACGAGACCTCGCTGAACCTGCTGCTGGCCTCTCCGGAGATCAGGGATGCCGGATTCTGGCGACGTATCCGACCGCTCGTGGACGCCAAGACTCTCCTGCGGACAGACATCACGGACACCCCCAACCTCCAGCAGTTGATGCGCAGCGCGGTGCAAACGTGGAAGGCGCACGTCTGCATGGTGGTGGAACCGGACTCACCGAGCAACGGTGACGCGTGGCGCTGGGTCATCAAGGATGGGCATCTTGGCCTTCACGGCCCCGGATTCATCGCCTACGTGGCTTCCAGTCGGAAGGATCTCCACGCTCCCGAAGAATTTGACGCACCCCTACTGGCGGAGGTCCGGGAACGCGCCGCCGCGTTTGCTATCCCGTTGACATCCATCCGCATGCTGATGACAAACCGAAGTATCGGCTATGACGCGCCGGGTGAAGACGTCACTCATGACCCGCAACTGGACGGCATCAGCGCCGCGTTGGGGCGGGAAGAGGGTGTAATTGAAGCGCAGGCTCTGACGTCCACCCGAGTTCCCCTGCGGTGTAATTTCATCAGCAGGATCGCCAGCCCGCCGGGAGCAAGAGCGCTTGTTCCCTTCGTTGAATTGCTGGGAACCACGCTTCGGTTGTTCCTAGGGTTGTCCGCCGAGGAAGCGGCGCAGCTTGGGAATCTGCTCGACTCGGGCGAGCCGACGTCAGCCCGTTGGGAGCAAGCCGATCTATTCGACGGCTGATTCCTGAGTTCCGCTTCCACACTTCCATGCGTTCTCGGACAGCCCGCCGAAGCCGAAGGGTCACTGCAGGGTGCGCCTCGTGATAGAGCAGGCGCTTAGAAGGCGCCTGCTCTCTTCCCCTGCGGCGACAGTAAGGCGAGTGCGCTGGCAGCGCGCTCCTTCGTGATGCTGGCGCGTGTTGATTCGCCGACGGCAGACACATTGAGGGCGCAACGGACTGGAATGACGCGGCGAAGCAAGCAAACCTAGAGCGGTCCGGAGAAGTGCGGCTACGCCCTGCTGTTCCGCATACCCCTGGATGTCGTGAGCGCCGTGTGGGGCGAAACATAGCCGACGATCGCCGGTTAGCCAAACCGGCGATTCTGCAGACCATTGAACCTGTCGCGCTGATCCCCGCGTGACGCATTCAGTCATTTTCCCTGAGGAGGTCAGAGCTGTGTCTGTCGAGGTCATGGACGAAGAATGGTTGTATACCGAGGAGCAGGTTCGATCGCTGCTCGAGTGGATGCGTGGGCAGGCGGGTGCCAATTTCTCTGTGCCCCCCTTCATGCGCCTCGTGGCCGAGCAGGCTCTGCGCCCAAGCGAGGCTCGCGCCCTGCGAGTGAGCGACGTGGTGCTCCCGGTGGGCGACGTGGGTAAGTTGACGGCCCGCCATAAAGGGATGGCGAGGGAGATTCCCCTCCAGCCGCAGTTCGTCGAGTTCCTGCGTGAGTGGATCAGCGAGGATGGCCTGCAGGGGGACGATCTGCTGTTTCCCGGTACGCGAGGTGGGCCGCTCTCGGCTTCCGTATACAAGCGGATGTGGCAGCAGGCTCAAGAGGCCGTCCTGCCAAGGGACGAGCGATACTCGTGGCGCCTGGGGGAGCCCATCTCCATCCTCCGTGAGTCCTGCGTGGTGAAGTGGCTCAGGATGGGCATCTCAGCAGTCACGGTTGCCGAGTGGGCCGGCGTGACCCCGAGTTGGCTGGCGCTGCGTTACCCGCACTGCTTCCGCACGGAGAAGGCCGAAATCGACTGGGACCATCTGGCCTTGGCCATGGCCCTTCCGGACTCGCTCAGGTCGTGATTCCCGCCCCGCGCTCTAAGGCTGACACCTAGAGCGCGGGCGCTACCAGCTCATCCGCACCGGTGGTCCTCACCCCCAACGAAGCCGTCAGGTGATCAGCCTCCCTTTGGTCGAGGCGCTCCGTGAAGCGGTCCCACTGCCCTGACAGTACTTGTTGACCGCCTTGGACCGGACGATGCTCCGGCTGCCGACTCGCCGGGCGCCCAGCCCACCCCACCTCAAGGTCCCCTTTATGCCCGCACGCTTGCTGTCCATCCCCGCCGTCGCCGCCGCCTTGGACGTAGACCGCCGCACCGTCTACCGCTTCATCGCTGCCGGCGACCTGCCTGTCGTCGACCTCCGTACCGGACCAGGTCGGTCCCGCGTCCGGGTCCCCGCAGCCAGCCTCGACGAGTTCATCAGCCGCCGCGCCGTCGTACCGCCGGCCGCCCGCCGCTGACCCTGGCCCATCCCAGGCCCGTCACCTCGAACAAGGAGTAGAGCCTCGTACCTCCGCAAGTTGAAGTCCGGCAAGTGGCAGGCGACCGTACGCAACCGGACAGGAGACCGGTTCAGCGAGTCGTTCCCCCTCAAGGCGCAGGCGCGCGCCTGGGGCAGCGAGATGGAGACCCAGTTCGCCCGCGGAGGCATGCGCGACCCGCGGGCCAGGGAAACGTCGTTCCGCGAGTGGCACGACCGGTGGTGGAACGCCCGCGTTGTTGAGCCCCACACGCTGCGAGGCGACGCCTCCAACATCAAGAACCACGTCATGCCCTACTGGGCGGAGTGGGAGCTGCGGGCCATCACCCGCATGGACGTCCAGAGCTGGATCCGGACCCTAATCGAGAAGGGCGCGGGGGCCGCTGCGATCAAGCGGGCCTACAACCTGACGTCCTCCATGATGCGCGCGGCCGTCGACGACGATGTCCTGGCGGTGACCCCGTGCCGCAACATCGACTTGCCCCAGATCGCGGTTAAGCCGCCGCAGTGGTTCACGCTCGACCAGGCGCAGAGCATCCTCGACGAACTCCCCGCCCCCTGGCGGACAATGTGCCTACTCGGCTTCTACACCGGACTGCGCTGGGGAGAACTCTCCGGCCTGCATCGCCACCGCATCGACCAGCGCCGCTCGCGCCTGTTCGTGGTGGAGGTCAACAGCAAGAGCGGCATCAAGGAGTACCCCAAGAGCTCCAAGAGCCGTAGAGAAGTCCCGCTCCCGCCCCACGTCCTGGAGGCCCTCGAACGCCACATCCACCGGCTCGACCGGGACGCCGTGGTGTTCACCACCATCACCAAGGGCCGTGCCGGACGGCTCCTCGCCGACAGCAACTGGCGCCGGCAGACCTGGTGGCCCACCGTCGAGGCCGCCCACTACTTCGACACCGACGGCGAGCAGCAACTCGTACCGCACTACCCGCCACACTCCATGCGCCACACCTGTGCCTCGTGGCTGGTCCAGAAGGGAGTCTCGCTCTACGAGGTCCAGCACCTCCTCGGCCACGAGAGCTTCCAGACCACCCAGCGCTACGCTCACCTTCAACCGGACGCGCACAAGGCCGTTCTTGGTGCCTGGGAGCGCTTGGACGTTCCGCTCACCGTCGCCGTATAAACGATCCTGCTGTCCCCTCACCGACAGGCGGAGGCGCTTGCCTGATCAGAGGGGCCGTGCGACAGCGACACCCTCTTCCAGGTGGCACCCAGCGCTTCGTGCTGTCGAACGGCCAAGGATGGCTGCAGAGATCGTCCCGAAGCGGTTCGTCCAGAGCCTAATGACCGTTGACACAACTGAGCTCTGGGCGCGACGCAAGCACACTCGAACGCGCCTTGGCACGTGATGTCCTGGCCGTATCAGACCAACTGCATAACCGTATGCCACGTGGACCAGCGACCTGCAGGGGTCCTGATCTTGGTCCGGTGCCGCGATGGCGTCGGTGAAGGACAACATCTACTCCAGAACGCGTAAGGGGGGCAGGGCGGACCTTCGGCCCACGGAGTAGCTGAAAGCGTCGATCAGATCGTTGTCGTCTCGTCAGATCATCGCCTGTGCATCCGTTCGGGGCCACAGCGTGGGCGTTTCGTGCCAGACGAGGCCGTCACTCCACCTGAGATGAGTGCGGCCAGCGTTGCTGCCCTTTGGCGTGGCGGCCTCATCTTCGAGGCCACCACGCCGAACGGCTCGGAGCCGTCCCTATACCTACAGGTCGGTGCCGCTGGCTTCCCTCAGGATTTCGATGCTCTCAAAGTCCTTCGGCTCGGAGCGTCGGTACTGGGGGTGGCCAAGGTCCATCTGAAGCGCGGCGTGGAGCGGGGCTGGGTATCGCGTCCGGTCTGACCAGGAGAGCGCCTGGTGACAAAGCCGTGCCGCGGCAACCGCGAGAATCTCTCGGTCGTAGCCGTCCCGCGTGTGCATGGGGGTGATCTCCCTGGTGGTCATGCTGTACCACGGTGCGCTCAGTTCGTTCTCCTTGCGCTCGTCGGCATTCTTCGATGCCTTCCCCGGGTCGGCGCGCCAGCGGGTCTTCCACTGCCCGTGGCGCTTCTTGCCGTAGTTGCGGGGTTCGGTGAACAGGAACCAGGGGTGGCCTTCGGGCCGGGCTTCCGGGTAGTAGAGGTCGCTGGAGGTCTTGAGCGGGACGGTCTTGCCGTTCTTCTGCTTCTCGGTGACGGCGACCAGACGGGGCATTTCCGCCTGCGCGCAGTTCATGCGGATGATGCTGACCGGATTCCAGGACGGGGGCAGTCCGCTTGCGGGGAGCCAGAGGCGCGGGTCCCCGGGATCTTTTCCGAGGCCCTGCTTGTTGTTGTGGAGGCCGGGCCATACACGGCGGCTGGCGTGACCGTCGATCATCAAGGCGTAGGGCAGGCCGTCGAGTTCGTCGTGGAGCTCTTGGAGGGCGGTGCGGACGTCTTCACCGGCCTGTGCCCAGCGCTGGATTTCGCCGTCGCCGTTTTCAGTGTGAAGAGGGTAGTTGGCGGCGTGGAAGTTGCTCTGTGCGAGGGCGTAGTGCTCCCACTGCGGGTGGATGTTGCTCCAGCCGATCATGCGCCACGGGCCGCCGGGTTCAGGGGAGGGGATGATCACGCTGGCGGTGATGATCCTTTTGGGCTGGCCCTTGTACTTGCGGTCCGTGGCCTGCTTGCGGATGTGGATGCCGCAGAAGGCCATGCGGGGCAGCGGGTAGGGGTCGTCGCCGGGGTAGAGGGCACGCTCGAAGCGGTCGTCCACGACCCCGCACGAACGGTAGAGGTCCAGCAGACCCATGTAGACGCGGTGATCATCGAAGGCTTTCGCGGGCCTCTTGATGATGGTGAAGGTCTTGGTGAACGGGTCGTACTCGCGGCCGACGAGGAATTGGGACGGCACTGCGGCCTTGGCGAGCTCCCGGACGACTTGGTGCTTGGCGTCGTTCTCCACCAGGGCGGTCTTCACTTCGGCGGGCTTCATGCCCTCGTGTTCCTCGCCGCGCACCGGAATCTCTGTTTCACACCAGGCGGCGAGGAGGACGCCGGGTTCTGCGAAGGCGCCGGCGATCCTTTGGGCGTCAGTGGCGCGCTGAGTGCCGGGGCCGTGCTCCAGCAGGGCTTCGGCGTTGCAGAAGACAGCTTCGATGCCGTCCGCGAGCGGGAAGGACTTCTTTCCGCCAGGATCCGGGTCGATGCCCTCCGGGTCCAGCCCGTAGGGGTGGGCGAGACCGTGGATCATCCGCGTGAGGGTCGCGTCGCGGTACCACAGGCACAGGATGCGGAGTTTCTTGTATCCGGCCGCTTCGATGGAACGGCGAATACCCTCCGGGGAGGGCTTGCCGATGAGATCGACGTATTCGCCATCCTGCTTCTTCTGTTTCTTCTCTTTCTCCTGGGCGGCGGTGGCGGGCTCGTGGGAACGCTTACCGAAGACATTCCCCTTCGACTTCAGGTCGAGCAGGGAGACGGCGTCACCGAAGACTCGCTGGATGTGTTCCCGCAGCAGGGAGAGATGGTAGATGCCGGCGCCGGTACCGACAGCGAAGGAATCCGTCTTCGGCATGGTCGGCCTGATCGCGCCAGGAGGAGGAGTCAGGATGTCGATCCTCTTGCCATTTTCGTCCCTGGCGTTCAGGCGGCTGCGCTCACCGGCGACGCGTTCCTCGATGGCGTTGAGCGAAGACCGGTCGGCGTCCATCTTCGCCAGGATTTCCAGCGCATGCTTGTTCGTCTGCCGCAGACCGCGCCCATCCAGGGACACAGACATGATCGGCCGGTCTCTTCCCTGGTCCACGAGAACGGTGCTGGCGTGGATCACCGTGTTGTTGATGCGCCGGATGTGAGCGTCAAGATTCAGGACGGGGTTCGGCTCGGCCGTGTAGGTGGCCATCTTCACCGACAGGCGGGACAGCGCATACTGGACTTGACTGCGGGTGGGGTTCTCGGGACGGGCCTTGAGCGCTTCGGCGAGGTCGACCGGGTGGGCGAGGGTGGCGAAGACCGGGCCGATGGGCTGTTCCCAGGCGATCAGGTCACCGTTGCTGATGGGCCGGTACTGCACGGCCGCGACGTTGTCGGAGGGCTGCCAGCCGACGGTCCTGTGTTTCACCTGGCCGTTCGCCGCCTCGTACGCCTCACGGACCGGCTCGACTTCCCGGTCGAGGAAGGGCTTTGCCGCCAGCTTCTTGGCGATGTGCCACTTCACCGCCTCGTAGGCCCAGCTGTCCGGACTGGCGGGCTTGCCGTCTTCCTCCCGGAGGATGTTTTTAGCCAGGCTTCGGCGCTCAGGATCGACGTCCGCGACCAGTCGGGCCAAGGTTGGTGGATCCATGAAGGGGATCTCATCCAGAGGAATCCGGCGGACGATGCCTTCCAGGTAAGTGAAGACCGTCCTGAGGGCGTCGGGCTCCACGGGGTTGAGCGTCACCATGAAGGCCAGGTACTTGTCCAGGTAGACGTAGCCATCGGTGATCTGCTGGAGCACGGTGACAGCGATGGAATAGGGGACCAGGAAGGGGTCGGATTCCTGGACACCCTTGATCCATTTCGCGTTCTTTGAGGCCGTGCTCCCCAAATCCCTCCAGGCCGTGCGGATGGGCGAGTGGTAGTCGCCGAAGTCCCAGACCAGGGCGGTCATGCCGTCCAGGAGCTCGGGGGTGCACCGGATCGATGTGGTGTGCGCGGTGAGATCCCGCTGCGTGTTGCTTCGCCCCATGAGCGGGGGTACCTCGTCTCTCGGTCTCTCCGTTGGGGAGAGGATGCGGGTCCGTCTCCGCCGCGGCAAGGCGGCGACGGGCGTGATCAGTTCAGAGCGTCTCGCGGTCGAGCCCTGCATAGGTCAGGAATGCCTGAAGCGCTTGACCGTAGAGCTCATTCATGATGTCGCGCTGTTTCGGAGTCCAGTCGCGGTAGATCTGTTCGATGATCGTGGCCAGGTCGGAGCTGAACTTCTTGTCGTGGATGGAGTGGTCCACGATGTGGAGGGTCATGTCGGTCTCGCCCCGCCGGGCACGGCCGGCGAGCTGGATGAGCAGGACGAGCATTCCTGCGACGAGTTCCTTGCGCAGGTCGTGGTCCATGTTGGAGAACCGGGCCGGGGAGCGAAGGATCTTGGTGAGTTGCTTCCAGGAGGCTTCGCCTGCTGCGCGCAGGACGGCCAAGGGCTCGTCGCTGCCGCCGGCCGGAAGGGTGTTGTAACCGGCGGCGTTGACGCTTGCGTGCAGCCAGTCGGTGTCCTCGATGCTCAGGACAGGCCGGACGCACAGATAGATGTCGCGGACTGCCGAGCGCGTTCCGACGACGATGTTCAGGCCCCGGCCGATGACGGCGAGGGGGGCGATAAGGATCTCTCCGCGGTCGGGGAACTCCTTGAGCTCTTCGCGGACCATCCGGTCCACGTGGGCAGGCAGGTGCTCCTCGTAGTTCTGTTTCTCCGGCTTCTTCACCAGCAGGCAGATCCGGTGGTTCAGCCCGTCGGCCTGTGCCACCCCGGAGGCGAGGTAGGCGGCCTGCTCATAGGAGTTGACGGCGAGGATGACGCGGGCCCGTTCCGGTTCGTGCTTCTCCAGGCGGGCCAGGCGCTTGGCGAGCTGCTGCTCGTACAGGCCCCGGCCGAGATCGCGCAGTGCGTTGGGCTTCAGCTCTGGCGGGAGACCCCCGATCCTCATGGCATCCCCGCTGCTGCCCCGTACAGGCGTGGCGAGGGTGACGATGGACTCCGGACGGGTGTCGGGGAGCCACCAGCGGACCGGGGCATGGATGTGTTCCTGTACGGCCTGTGGTAGGTAGGCGGTGGCTGACAGGCCCATGACGGGACGCTGCACGCCGGCCGCCAGCAGGGCGGTGAGGCCGCCGAGTTCGCTGACGAAGGTGTGCGGATCGCCGCCGAAAGAACGTGACAGGAGTTCCGCTTCCTGCTCCTTTTTGTCCATGCCCTTGACCTGGTAGCCGTGGATGGAGCGGCCCAGCATGGCCAGGGGGTAGAGGGTGGCGACCGTGCTGCTGCGCATGCTTTCAAGGATCTTGCGGACCGATCCCAGGTCGAGATAGCGCAAGGTCTGGGCCTGCATGCGCAGCTCGTCCAGCGCGCTGTCGAGTTCCCGTAGCACGGTGCGGGTGATCAACAGGTTCACCACGGCGGCCTGCTGATGCGCATCGGACACGAGCTCACGCAGGAGCGTGCGCATCGCGTCGCGAGTGTCGGTGAGGTGGTCCTGGCCGCGCTGCGCGGTGAGGATCGTCAGGGCTGTTTGGATGGCGTCCCAGTCGGCTCCGTCGGGAAGCTTGGCCTCCTCATCCGGTCCGGCCGCGTACCAGCGGGCGGGCATGATCTCGTCGAGGAAGGCGAACAGCTCGGGCGGAACGTCGTCGGCCGCGGTCTGGTGGGGGAACAGGAGCTGAAGGATTTCACGGTCCCTCGAGCGGGCCAGGCGCCAGCCGGTGTTGTCGCGGCTGGCCCCGTCAGGGCTGTCCGCCTCGTTGCCCGGGTTCAACCTGAGCCCGCTGCCTGAGCAGAGCCACAGCAGCAGCATCTCGGCCATGAGCCGCGCGTGGCTGACCGGCGCTGCAAGGGCCATCTCATGGACGACGGGCAGGTTCCTGGCGTCCGAGTCGATCTCCCGCAACGCGGTCGTCCGTTTCCGGGAAGCCAAAGTGAGCTCCGAGGTACAGCGGCTGATGGCGGCCGTCTGGAAGGCATCGATCTCATCGATCACCACCGCATCGCAGGCGCGCAGCGTCATCTCCAGCACGCTCATGCCCCTGGTGCCACGTGCCTTGCCGCGGAACTCCTGCCCGTCCAGGACGACACCGATGCGTGTGCGGCCTTCCAGGAGGTTGGCGTGGTTGGTGACGATCACGGCCGCGTCGGTGGCCCGGTAGAACTGCTGGAACTTGCCGCACACCGGGGCGAAGGAGCAGGTGAGCCGGGTGGAGCCGGTGGCCGGAGAGGTCAGCGAGGTGCAGTTCTCCTCCCCGTACGGATACAGGGTGGGCGGGTCCATCAACGCCCGCTGCGCGCAGCCGGCCGACAGCAGCGCGATGTCGGTCCTGGCGCGCCGGTCCCATTCGTCGATCTGGGTGGAGGTACCCAGGGCGGCGTAGTCCATGGCCCGCCGGTGCATGCTCGACGGGGACATCAGCGGAGTGCAGTGAGCGGGCTCGGCTAGGTGCTTGTTCTTGTGCAGATAGGCCAGGTCGTTGTTGATGTCCCAGGCCATGTCCAGGGTGGCGCGGACATCGGTGACGGCGAGGGCGATCCGCCGGTCGTTGAGCGCTGCCCAGGACGCCATGACCCGTACGAGTACCGTTTTGCCGCTTCCCGTGGGGGCGTTGAGGATCTGCAGGTCTCCGGACGTCAGGTCCAGTTCGGTCAGCTCGCCGTCGGTCGTCTTCATTGCCTTGAAGAAGCGCTTGAGCACCTTGTGCAGGTAGGCGACGCTCTTGTCCTGGCCGCTAAGGATCTTGGCGACATCCAAGAGTTGGTTCACTGTCGGCGCGACCCGGTCGCGCTGCGGGCGGGTGTGCACCTGTGGGAGCACCTCGTGGCCGGGCGCTGCAAGGAAGCCGGGAGTCGCCTGGATATGGATCTCTCTGCTGGTCGTGCCGTGCTCTTGGCCCAGGTAGGCCGTCCTCGTCTTGAGGGTTCCTGGGCCCGCGAACGCCTGTGCCTTGGGACGCTTGCCGAAGGTGAAGAACGGCCCGGTGACGCGTTGTGCGTATCCGAGGAAATCCCCTCCCACCCTGGGGATCACCGCCTCGGCCAGCTGTGGGTCTCCGGCCGGCAGCCGCAGCGAACCTCCCGACCTGTCCGCGAGGTCGGGATCGGGGGCCAGGGTGCCTAGGAGCGCGAGGACGGCGGCCCTGAGTTTCTTCGCATCCGTCCATTCGGGAGCCATCAAGGCCATCATCTGACGGATCAGGTTCCGCTCGGCCACTGGCAAGCTCGCCCAATCCGACCATGCCTGCGGCTTGCGGTGGGCGAAGAACGTGGCTTCTTCGAAGCCGGCCAGGATGCGCCCCTCGTCGTCCTTGCGGGGAAAGTAGTGCGCGGCCAGAGCGAGTGCTCCAGCCAGGCCGGCTTCCTTACCCGTCATCTCCCCGCTCACGCCTTGCCCTCCTTGATCTGCGTGATGACCATCTCGAGGTAGTCCGTCGCGGTCATCGCCGCCTTCATCCTGTATGTGCGGCACACCGCGTGGAGCTGGGCCACCTGGTCCTGGCGATGGTCGGGCACTACCAGGTACTCGGCGCCGCCCTTATCGCCGCCGTCCATATGAAGTTTGCTGACCAGGTGATTCGGCCAGGTGTAGTCCTTGAAGTCAGCAGGAAAGTGCGGCTGTTCGCTTCCTTCGCGGGTGATCCACAGGTCACACTGGTCCCCGTTGGGCCACAGATGTGATGTCCAGGCGGTTCCCTCCAGGGCCGCCGCGGCGGCTCGGTGCAGGGCCAGTTCGGGTAGACCAGGGATGACGGTGTAGCGCCACACCGGCCGTACCAGCGCCATGTACTCTGCGGCCGGCTTGGCCTGCGGCACGTGCGGTACGGCCCCGGTCCATAGGCGTGCGAACCGGCCGGACGGGACCCGGCATTCGAACGTCGGACTCAGTTCGGGGGCCGACTTCTTCCGGGCGGTCACGACGAACTCGTACGACGCGCCCGTCTCCTCGTGCCAGGGGTACAGACACCGCACCCTGCCCCTTGTGCGCGCGCCGGTCCGGGCAGCTGTCACCTTCATCGGCCACTTGCAGGCGGGGCAGGGCCACCACCAGCCGTTGAACTGCGCGTACTGGGCGATCGGCTTGTAGAAGTCGTTCGCCCGGGAGGGCAGCTTGAGCTCCATGAGACTGCCCGTCGGCACCGTCGGGTTCTCAACCAGAGTGGTGCGGTGCCTCTGGTAGAAGGAGCCCTTGATCGCGCTGAAGACGGCTTCCTGGCTGTACTCGTCATCCAGCTTCGGTTTCGTTACCTGCCCGGTGAACTTCCCGACCTTCTGCGCGGCCCGCAGGACGCGCTGGGCTTCGTGCCGGAAGTCGAACCCGTCCTCCGTGGCAACGCCCTCGCTGTCCATGAGCCGCACGCCAGCGAGAGCCTCGCTGTCGATCCAGTCGGGCAGCAGCCCTTCCAGGGAGCCAGCCCGGTCGCCAGTGAGCCTGCCCATCAGTTCGTCGAACAGGATCAGGTGCCCCGGGCCGCATGCCGCCATCAGGATGCCGTGGGCCTCCATGAGGCGGTCCAGGCGTCTCGGCCCGTCCAGTCCCTCGCCGACCATCGCGTGCTCGCACACGGCGAACGCCTTGACGATTTCCAGCAGTGCGTGAGTCTGCTGAATGTCCGTTGTGTCGTCAGCTTGCATCAGGTGCCGGACCATACGGCAGGCCACTGACAATGGGCCCTGGGAATCCCGAGGGGAGTTCAGCCAGAGCTCTCGTCGAGGCCCTCGGTGTCGATGCTGGGATACAGGCCGCAGTAGGCGTCGAGGTGGTCGGCGATGTGGCTTCGCCCGGAGTCGGTAAGGAACCACCGGTACGGTCCGTGAGTCACTCCGTCGGGGTGCCGCAACACGATGAAGCCCCGGCTCGGGGTCCGTCCATCAGGGCTTTGCCCCACCGCCAGGTAATGCGGCCCACGCCCGGCGAGGCTGCCGTCCACCCCCTGCGCTCCGGCGCGCGCGACCCGGACCATGATCTTCCAGAGCCACAACGACAGCAGCGGCGCAGGTGGTCCTGCTTCCCGGGGAGCCCCGAGGGCCGCACGGGCCACCGCTCGCCCGTGCCGGGTCATCTCCACCCGGGTACGGGGGATATCCCCCAGACCGTCGACATACAGCCGGTCCCGGTACACGACGATCAGGCCACGCCGCTCCAAAGCGGCCACCGACGATCCAGCTCCTGGGTCATGTACCCCCGCTGCGCGCAGCCCCTCCTGAATGCGGGTGTACCCGACTACATCAGACGAGGCGGAGACCGCCAACGTCATGCGCCGCCATTCGGCTGCCGGTCGCTGTTCCGCTCCCACCAAGCGGGCCTGCCGCTGTTCTTCCTCTACCTCCTGGTCGTGACGGAAGATGCACGTCAGATAGGTACGTTGCCGCTCGTTGAGGGCCCTCCATACAGCCATCGACTCCTCGGAAGGCTGACGGGGACGTCGGACGGGAAGCACTGGGAGAGGGTCCTCCGGGCGGCTGCGGCGCCAGGCATCCATCACCACCCGGTCGGGGACTCTATAGACCTGGGCGATCATGTGCGCCACTCTCCCCAGGGTCTCGGGAGATCCCCACATCCAGCCGTGCACACGTCTGCCGCGTTCAAGATCGCGGATCTTCTCGGCGCTGATATGCAGACCGTGTGCACCACGCTTGCGTCGTAGAGCTGAGGCGGCCTCTTCCGTGCTCAAGCCAGCATCACGACGCAAGTCGGCCAGGCTCTCGGTACCCGGTTCGCGCCCTGTCAGATCCTGCGCACCACACCGCAGAACCTCTAGCAATCGGCCGAAAGCTCGGTCACCAACAGTCCGTGTTCCCGCTTCCCAGTGGCGTACAGCACGTGGCGTAACCCCTACAGCCTCGGCGAGCTGTTCCACCCTCATGTCTCTGAACAATCGTTGGCGTTGCAGGGCCTGGGGACGGAGGGACTGTGCCATACCGGAAGCAAAACGTAGTGAACAGTTCACTGCAACTGTTCACGGCGCGGATCTCGATCCCGGCCGAGGTGGTTGCGGGCATCTACTGTCCAGGGCTTGGGGCCATCGCTGGTCGCCCCTCAGGAGGCACGCGGTCCGTGCCTCTCGGTGGCAGGGTGCGAAGGAGCCGAGCATCGGTTTGGCCCCAAGCCGCGTAGGAGTGTCAGAGTGCCCTGAGCGCTCCAGCGCGGGGTGCCGCTCCGTGCTGGAGTCGCTCCAGGCTCCAACAGCCGTCTGGATCGGCCGCATACCCGCTTTGAACTGCGATTATGACGGCTCCCGCTTCATGCGATATCTGTCTGGCGCTCGGTCCCTGACCGCGACCGCCGAGTGGATCGCGGACGCACCCCGGACTGACCCGCTCAGCAAGACGGTCTCAGTGCCCCACCCGACCACGGTGATGCGGCTGCTCAGCCGTCTCGAACGGCGACGCCCTCGATGCCGCGGTCTGCGCGTTCCTCTGGTCTAGGGACGACTCCCGCCGGGCCGGGACACGGTCGAGGGTCGTGGCGGTGGACGGGAAGGTCCTGCACGGATCCCGCGTTCCCGGCCGCAAGTCCGTGTGGCTCCTGGCCGCCATGAGCCACGCGGGCACCGTCCTTGGGCACCGGCAGATCGCGGACAAGAGCGACGAGACCCCCTTCCTTCATTTCGCCCCGGTCCAGCCACTCGACTCCGGAACTTGATCAGGCGCTGTGGCCTCGGCTCATTTGGGCCGGGGTTGAAAGTCAAGATCAGAGCACGTACGAGAAGCGCAGTGCCCCGCCCTCCTCGCGGTAGCGTCCCCGACCGCGCTTCCCGTAGGGGTTGGGGAGCATCTGGACGGCCACCTTGTGAGGAGTGAGGGCGTGGGTGACCACCAGAAGGCGCCAACGGTCGTTGCCCGCGTGCTGGCGGGCCGCGCGGACCTCGCTCTCTCCCAACTCGAAGCGGCCTCCTTCGCCCACAGTGGCCTTCACCTCGTAGAGGTAGGGCCGGCTGCCGGAGCCTACCCGGAAGTCGAAACCGAGACTGTCGTCACCAGACGGACCGGGGAAGGCTTTACGGCGGTTACCCGAGACCCAGCTGGTCTCGTCCACGTGGTCCGGGTAGTGCACGCACAGCCATTGGTACGCGTACCACTCGCCCACGTACCCGATGGCACCCCGCTGGACCGTGGTCAGCCCGCTGTCCGTGCCCCCTCCGTACCGCCACCCGCGTGTGCGACTGCCGGCCTGGGTGTGTCCGGGCCGAGGGCGAGGGTCCGTGAAGCGGAGCGGTCCCACGGCGGCGATCCCCGGCGCCGAGCCGCTCTGTAGGACTCGGGCGAGTTCGCGGGTGAGGGCGGTGAAGTCACCGGAGTGGACGTCGAAGTCGCGGCCGCCGACGGAGATCGACCGCCGCTTGCGCTCACGTTCCCGGCGTTCGTGTTCCGCCGCATTGCGCACCCGGTCCAGGGCGGCCCCGGACAATCCGTGCTGTGCGGGATCTGTCGCCACGGCCATTCCGTCGGGCCACTGGCCGATGGTCACCAGCCAGCTGGCGACGTCGGTGGGGGAGAGGGGGCGGAAGTCCAGCGCTCCCACAGAGTCCAGCCGCGCGGTGACCTCCTCGGCGGGCTCGGCTGCGGTGAAGGCGGCGGGCAAGGAGTGACCGGCTGCTCTGATCAAAATCGCGAGGTCGGCAGCCAGGCCGGTGATTGTGCGGAGGTTCGCGCTGCGCACCTGGTCGAGGGCGGGCAGACGTTCGCCCGACCGGGGCAACGGTACCGGGCGGCCCAGGCGCAGTGACAGCCGCTCCTCCACGTATGCCTCCAGGATCCCTGCGTCGGCCGTATCCACGGTATGCGCCCATGCCTCCGGCGCGGTGATCCAGTCCAGGGTCCGGGTTGAAGGCCAGTCCGGGATCGGACGGTGCGCGTCGAAGTCCTCCAGCACCGCCCAGCGCAGCCGGTTGACGAACTCCTTCTTACGCAGGTCCAGGTAGGTACGGAGTGCCTCCTCGTGCTCAGCGGCGTGGCTGATCGGACCCAGGGGCGGGCTCATCGTGCGCAGGGTGTCGTTCAGCTCGGCGAATCCGATGCCCAGGTCGCGCCGCAGTTCGTCCGTACCGCGGGTCGCGCGTGCCCTGACGATGAACTCGGATACGAGGCACGGGAGTTCGTCGGCGTATTCTTCAAGGCGAGCCTGGAACTCCCGGGTGTCGCCTGGCGGCGGCAGGAACAACGACTCCGCCGCCTCCGAACCAAGCAGGTGGACGAGAAAGGGCCGGCATCGTTCGAGGACCACGCCGATGGCCCCGTCGATTCGGCGACGCGTCTCCTCGACCTGGTGGACCGTGACTTCCAGGGCATCGGCGAGCTCCTCCTGGCTCGGGTCGCGTAGATCGGCGTGAAGGGAGGCGAGCTGGTGGGCCGCGAGGCGCAGCCGGTCGCCGAACTCCCGTCGTCCCAGCAGCTCGGCGAGTGCCACCACGACGCGGGTGATCTCGGGCCAGCCCGCTTCGCCCGCCGGGGCGAGGACGAGCGGATGCTTCGGATCGGGCAGCGGCAGCACTCCGCCGAGGCGGCCCGGCAACGTCACGGGGCGGCCGTCGAGTTCGATGTCCCAGGAGTGGTAACGGTGCAGTCGTACGCTCCTGACCAGGGACACCAACTCGCTCAGCTCGGCCTCGCTCGCCCGGGGGCCGCGCGCCAAGTGGTCGGAGAGGACGCCCACGGCCAGCGTGAGCCAGGGCAACTGCTGGACCAGTGGCTCTCCCATGGCCGCAGGGTCCACCCGTGCTCCGTCCACGGTTACCGTGAACATCAGGTCGTCTGTATGCCGGACGCTGGCGGGGTGTTCGGTCGCCAGCAGCTCGACGGCCTTCGCCGAGACACCGGGAAGGGTGAGCAGGGGCCGCCCCATCTCCCGCACCAGAAGGGCTGTCAGGCCGTCGCGTTCGCCGCTGGCGTAGAGCACAGTCCCGGCATCACCAGTGCCATCGCTTTCCCCGCCGTCCAGGGCGGACAGCGGTACGCTGATCAGTCGGTCCTCGGACTCGGCGAGCATACTGGCACCCTTGGGTAGTGCAGGAAGGGGCCGCCGTACGAGGTCCCTCCAGGCACGTTCGTTGGCGCGCTGCGCGGCGGGCCGGTCCTCGGCCCCCAACGCGCCCTCCGCGGCAAGCTGCCCCAACGCGGCGATGAGGCGGGCGCTGTCTCGCGGGTCGTCCCAGGTCGGCAGCCGCATCTCCCTTAGGCGGTCGCCCGCCTTCCCGCGTTCAAGAAGGTGGCGCAGCCGATGATCGACAGTCGGCGCGTACGATGGCTCTTCCTCCAGCCCGGGCGGGCAGCGCCAGGCGTCGGCCGGCCGGACGAACCGGACGGCCCGGTCGCGGCCCCGGACCGGGAGCCACGGCTGCTCCCGGACGAAGGCGCCGAGCGGGGTCGGGACCCGTTCCGTATCCGGGGAACTCTGGCTGCCGGCACTGGTCCAGACGCTGGTGAACCTAGCGTCGTCCCAGCTGGCCAGGCCGTGCAAAACGAGCCGTGCGTACGCCAGCCGGGCCTCCTGGCCGAGGCGTCCGACGACGTCCTGGCCGGGGAGCCGCCAGGCCGGGGTTCCCCGGTACGGCGTCCGAGGGTAGTAGGCACTGGACCAGTTGCGGACGTACGGCTCCCACTGCTCCTGCACCTCGGCAGACACCTTCGCCATGCGGATCAGTTGCCGAGCGGTGAGCTCCCGGCCTTGATCTACCCGGCTCAAGGCGTCGCGAGACCTGACCGGGAGCAGACCGTCGGCCACCCCCGCCTCCAACAGAAACGCCCACCACTCCGCAGGGGTAGTCTCGCCCCGCTTGGCGAACTCCTCGGGCACGGCCAGGAGGCGTCCGGCGATCGCCTTGAGGCTCTTCGACACGTCCTGCCCGGCGGCGACCACCGCCGCCAGGTCCTCACCGACGGACGCGCGGCCCCAGCCCCGGCCGAAGACGGCGTCGCTCGCTCTGATCAGCCGGCCGTCCGCCGACGGTACGTACAGTCCGAGCGAGGAGATCTCCGTCCCGCCCAGCGAACGCCTGGGCTGCCACAGCCGGAAGACGAACCGCAGGGTTTGGAGCCGCAGTCTGCGATCGGTGCTCGCGTTGAGAGCCTGCCGTACGTGGTCCAGCAGCCCCCTCGTGTCGTACGGCCGGACGAGCCCCTCCTGCTCGAGGAAGGCGCGGGCGGCCCGCCCGCGCGTACGCTCGCCGCGGTCCTTCCAGACCAGCCCCGGGTGCAGGGAGAACAACCGCTTGCTGAGCAGGGCGGGGACGGACGGGGCGCCAGTCTCGTTCGCCTCCGTACGCACCGGCTGGAAGAACGCCTCGCGGCGGGCACCCTGACCGCTCGGCTTGCCCTGTACACGTGTACTAATGCCCGCACCCGCCCTTTCGAGGGGGCGGTTGGTGGGCCGCAGGGTGCAGTCCTCCGCGAGCAGCAACTGCTTGCCGTGCAGAACGTGCCCATCGTCCTCAAAGAGGGCAGCCAAGTCCTCGTACAGCGCGCTCCACTGCTCGAGGGACTCACCGGACCGGGGGAGGGGAAGGCCCCCGACGATCCCTTCCACGTACTCGGCAAGGATCTCCGGGCCCGGCTCCCACGGGCACGCGAGGGCCTTGCACAGGGTGGCCAGCCGCTTCAGCCGGTCGCCGCCGATCTCGGGGTCCGCCACCACGACCCCGGACTCGTGCGCGCGGTGCGCCGTGAGGACGGTCAGGTTGAGGTCCGGCCACAAGACCGCGTCCTGGGGTGGGGCCCAGCCCGCCTCCGGCGGGGCGCCGTCCGCGGCGAGGACGGGCACGAGCGGCACGTCGGTGAGTTCGCTCCCGTACACGCGCAGAGCCGCCGCGCGGAGGCGCTCCGCCGAACCCCTCTCACTCTCCCAGCTCACCAGGTCCACGGCCAGCTGCCGCATGGACGGCTCGGGCACGGTACGCAGTACCGCAGCGGCCGCCAGACAAGTCTCGGCGACCGCGTCAAGCAGCAACACATTGAGGGGGTTGTCGGCGGGAAACCCGGTGCGGTCGAACGTGGTGAAGAACGGGGCGTTCACGTGCCCCGGGAACGGCGCGGCCTGGTCCTCAGCCATCGGCAGGAAGGTGTAGATCTGCCCGCGTCGCGGGCGGCGGGCGGCGGGCAGCGGGAGCGCGACCTCTACGACGGCCGACCGCTTCCACTCCTGCCACGTGTCGTCGAGGAGCCCGCAACCCACGGCCTCGGCTAGCGCGCTGTTCAGCCGTTCCTTCTCCACGGTGCCCCGGAATACGAGAAAGGTGCCGGCCGACCCCAGGTCCACAGTCGCACAGGAGACGGGGGGTTCGGGCCCGATGCCGTTCTGCGCCACCGCGAAGCCGTCCTCGGAGCGGGTCAGCTCATACCGCTCGTGTGCCTCTCGGCGGTCGTCCAACTCGCCCGCCTCGCCACCAGCAGCCCGTCGTTCCAGCGTCAGGCCAGCGAGCCGGTCGAGGAACAGCATGACGGGTACTTTCGACCCCGCGAGCTCGCGCATCCGCAGCCGTACCTCGGCCCGGGCGGCCTCGCTCAGCAAGGGCAGCCGGACGACGGTTACGTACCCCTGGGCGGCCAGATGCCGACAGGTCGCGGGTACATCGTCAAGCGGCAGGGGCGCCTGGAGTGGCGGATACTTGGAGGCCGCCTCGTGAGCATTCTCCTCACCGGCGAGGAATTCCTCCACGTCGACCTTCTGCGCGAAGCGGAAACAGTATCCGTCCAATTCCGGGCCGAGCCGGTTGTCCGGGTCTGCGCTGTAGATCTCGGGCGCGTCGCTGATCAGCAGGATGCTGCGGAATCCGACCCCCTTGTTCCCGATGCCCTCGCCCACCTCCTTCGAGCTCTGCGCGAGCTCGCAGACCCGCTCGACGTCCCGCCAGGTGAAAGGCATGCCGCCGTTGGCGACGTACAAGGTCCCCCACTCGCCCTCCATCTCATCCAGTAGGACGTGGACCCGTCCGCCGCGGCGGTCCCTCGGATGCGCGTCGTAGCCGTTCTGCAGCAACTCGAAGAGCGAGCGGCCGGCGTACTCCCGCGCGCTCGTGTACGACGCTGCGTTGACTTGCCGTGCCATGCGCAGCACTTGCTCCGACCGGGCCCCCTCCAGCACCGACAGGCCGTACTCCCGCAACTGCTTGGCCCGGGCGTTCCTCGCCATGGTTCTCCCCTCACCTCAGCGTGGCGAGGACGGTATCCCACCTCACTGACATCGGACGGGCGCGGAGAGCTACCGAGTGGAGCATGGCGCGTGCGCCGCTTTGAGAGGGCCATGACTCCGGTACAGGAGTCTCCGGCGACGGGTGCCCGGTAGGTGGAGACGAGGTGCCGATCGGTGCGGTGTTGGTGTCGCCTTCCGCGGTGGGTAAGTCGGAGTTCTAGTCGTTGGTGGTCATGGTCTGGAACATCGGAGTTCCTTGATGACGACAACTTCGACGCCCTGTTCCCGGAGTAGCGTCGCCGTGGAACGACGGAGATCGTGAAACCGGATCGGCCGGAGGTGGGCGTCGCCGAATCCCGGTCCCGATCCCGGCGCAGTCGCGCCAGGTCGCTGAGCCTCGCCCCCGCCGTTACTCGGGCGGGCCGTACGTCATCTCCAGCGAATGCTCCTCCAGGCTGCGGAGCGTCAGCTGGTCGTCCCGGACCTCATTGAGCAGGAAGAGCTCCCGGGTCCGACACTCCTCGCACAGGCTGACGACAGCGAACGGCCAGAGATCGACCGGAGCCCCGTACGGGGCACTGTCCACGTAGATGCGGTCGGGCCGAAGCGGCTGGGTGCTCGACCGCTCGAACGGCTCCCAGCTCGGATGGCTGCCCCTCAGCCGGAGCCCGACTATCCGGTACGAGCCCTCGTCGAGGTACTCGCACCGCTCCACCCAGTCCCAGTGCGTCCCAGAGAGCCAGCTGACCGCGCTGATCGCCCGCACGATGTGCGGTTCCAGCCGCTCGACGTCCTCCGCCAGCTGATGGCTGGCGCGGACGCCGTGCGCGTGGTGCGAGGTGTTCCTGAAATCCTTGATGTGGCCCAGTAGCGCGCGTGCGTTTCCCCGGTCGCGCACGGTGGCGAGCTGTTGGATGCGGGGCTCGATTCCCTCGGCCTCCAGCCGATCGAGGATCCAGAGCCAGGTGCCGAAGGTGGCGCCGGTCCGGAACTGCTTGCGCAGGTTCCGGGAGAAGCCGTTCGATGCGGCGAGCTCGGTGAGCGCCAGCACACCTAGCACCCGGGCCAGGCCCTCGCCCAGCTTGAGCAGTCCGTCCTTCCGCTCCGCCGGGTGCGTGCTGACCCGGTACCGACGGGACAGCGCGGCGGCGTGGTACGGAAAGCTCCACTCGGCGCGCGAGATTGGGTCGTCCAGCGGGCGCACGAGTTCGCCGATCAGGCCGGCCTCGTGGGCGGCGGCCCTGATCTCGTTCCGAACCCCCTGGACGTCCCGTTCGCCGCTGCCGAAGACGTTGGGCAAGATTCCCGACATCGTGGTCCGCAGTGCGCGCCGCCCCTCCTGCACGGTCTCCAGGAGGCTCTCCACCTCGCTGTCGGTCACCAGGTCGACGGGGACGTGCGTGTCCAGCAGATCGCGAGCGCTGGGGTACTGACCGTTGTCCTTGCGGGAGTTCAACCACTCGCAGAGCGCCTGCCCGCTGCCTCGGAGCGGCTGCAGCACGAAGAGCGAGGTCGCCGCCTCGCCGAAGCCCTGCGGCAGCAGGCGCCAGTTCCCCGGCCGTCCGACGAGCATGCCGCCCGAGCACAGGGTCAGCGCCACCCCATCCTCCGGCGCGTCCGGGAGCTCAACGGCCGAGTCCGCCTCGTGGAGGTCCTGGGCGCGCAGGTGCTTGGGCCGGTCGGCGCCGTCCTCCTGCTCCTCGCCGCGCTGCGGCGGGTGGACCCGCGTGGTCTCCAACCTGGCCAGGTTACGCAGCAGTTCGAACTCGCCGTCCAGTTCCGGCCGGTAGAAGAGCGCGGATGGGATCTCGCAACCCACCCGCGTCCTGCTGTCGTCGATCCAGGCATCCGGAGCGGTCGGGTGCACTTCGCGTCGGAGGTGGTCCATCGGATCCACCTGCAGCGGCAGGTGGACGAACTCGCGCAGCTCGGGATCCGGCTCGTACGCCTCGCCGATCCGCTGCGGCTCTCCGTCGCCATCGCGTACGCCGACGGCCTTGCGGACCGCCGCCTCGAAGACCTTCCCGCGCGGCCAGCTCACGCCGGCCGAGGCGACCGCCCGGCGTAGCGCTGTGACGGCCTCCTGGCCCCTCGTCCACGTCGAGCCGACCAGCGGACGCAGGGCGGCCACCAGGGCAGCGGGATCAGGGGTCTTCTGGATCACGCGCGATTCGGCGAGCCGAGTCAGGACCTCCTCGGACAGCTCGTACCTGAGCCGCAGCGGTTGATCGATCGTGACGCGCTGGTACATCAGTTCGTGGGTGGAGACGACGCGGACCCGGTCGTCCGGCTGCTGGGCGGGGTCGGCGGATATGGTTTCCAGGTAGAGCCCGGTGATCTCGGCGATCTGATCCGACGTGATGTATTTGCGCTTAGAGCCGATGGAGCGGCGCATCCGCTGCCACTGGTCCTGAGCGTTCAGCAGCAGCACCTGGCCCCTGCGCTGTGCCGGCTTGCGGTTGCTGAGGACCCACAGGTAGGTGCTGATGCCGGTGTTGTAGAAGAGGTGGTCGGGCAGCGCGACCACGGCCTCGAGCCAGTCGTTCTCCACGATCCACCGCCGGATGTCCGATTCGCCGGACCCCGCACCTCCGACGTACATCGGGGAGCCGTTGAAGATGACCGCGATTCGGCTGCCGCCCTCGCCCGAGGCGCTCACCGGCTTCATCTTCGCCAGCATGTGCTGGAGGAAGAGCAGTGAGCCGTCGTTGATCCGGGGAAGACCGGCTCCGAAGCGGCCCGCGAAACCGAGCTGCTCGTGCTCCGACCGGACCGCGTACTCGCTCTTCTTCCAGTCGACGCCGAACGGCGGATTGGCGACGAGGTAGTCGAAGGCGGTTCCCTGGTGCCCGTCCTCGGCGAAGACGTTCCCGAAGGCGATCGTCGAGGCCCGGCGACCACTGGTCATCATGGTGGCACGGGAGATCGCCCATGACTCCCGGTTGATCTCCTGGCCGTACAGCGTGACGTCCGCCTGGGGGTTCATTAACGCGATGTGAGAGGCAGCCTCGGTCAGCAGGCCGGCCGTCCCGCAGGCCGGATCCAGGATGGTGCGGACGGCATGCGGCGATGTCAGGAGGTCCGAGTCGGCGGAGACGAGGAAGCCGGCCATCAGGTGGGCGACGTCTCGGGGGGTGTAGTGCTCCCCGCTCGCCTCGTTGCCGCTCTCCGCGAACCGCCTGACGAGCTCCTCGAAGAGGCTCTCCATGTGGTCGTCGGTGATCATCTGCCCCAGGTCGATCGAGACGAACTGCGCGACGACGCGGTAGAGGAGTCGGGCCTGGTGCAGGCGGTTGACGGTCCGCTCGAACTCGAAGCCGTCCAGCAGTTCCCTGACGTTCCGGGAGTACCCGTTGACATGGGCCAGGAGTAACCGGTCGGCGTGATCCGGCTCGCTGAGCACGCTCTCCATGGAGAATCGGCTGGAGTTGTAGAAGGGCCAACCCGAGGCGGCCGTCAGGCGCTGCTCACGCTCCTGCTCACCGTCGGTGCGCTCGGCCTCGTCGAGCACCGCCTGCCGGCTCGGGGCCAGCAGGCAGTCCAGCCGGCGCAGCACCGTGAACGGCAGGATCACCCGCCCGTACTCGGAAGACTTGAAGTCGCCGCGCAGCAGGTCGGCCACCGACCAGACGAGCTTGGACAGATGCCCGGTGCCGTCACTCATGCTGTCCTCCGCAGGCCGGTGCCCTCCATGGGACTGATCATCCCATGGCGGTGGCCGGGTCGGCCCACGAACGACGACGCCGAGGACGAGCAGGAGGGCGAACACGCCGACCATGCCGTACTGGACGAAGCTGCCGAGGATCGTGCCGACATCGGGTCCGCCGCTCGCCTCTTCGGCTGCGGCCAGGAGCGCGATCAGGTCAGGGATCTAGGGGAGCTCCTTGCGTGGGTGTGCGCAGGAAGATCCGACGTGGGTCTGGGCATGCGAAAGGCCCCGGCCTGGGGACCGGGGCTTCGGGGGAGAAGATCAATCCAGATCGACAGTTTCGGTGCCCAGGAACTGCTCAATCTTCATGCGGAAGGTCTTCTCTGAGGGCACTGCACCATCGAAAAACGTTGAGACCTGGAACGCGGCTAGATCATCAGCATGCTTGACGTCGACCCCAGAGGCTTCAAGCTCATCCCGAGTGGCCAGCTTCAAATAGCACATGGGGCAACGCAGGGCAATGACCGTGAAGTGGGGGGTTTCCTCCGTGCCCTGGTTCACTGAGAGAACGTGGGCTGCGCTCCTACAAGCTGGACACGGCTCGCGGATCGCGATCTCAACGCCGTTCTCCGCGAAGCGCACCCCGAAGCCGCCCAGCTCCAACTGCTCGACTGCAAGACGGTCCTGAAGATGTTCAGGCAGGTCCGAGAACCGATCGTCATACCGGTGTTTCGCCTGCCTGATTCTGACCTGCACGTTCCGATAGATCTCGCCGCGCTTGTTGTCCACGGCCATGCGGGCAGCGGTCGTCCACCGGCCCCAGAAGGCGTCCAGCGGGCCTCCGAGGTCCCCGAGCAGCGTTTCGACGGTCTTGGCGAGGATCGGCAGGAAGTCCTTGGCGTCCTCTTCGCTCCCCGTGTGGGCAACGCCATTCCGCACATCGATCAGCATGTCCAGCTCCTTGTCCAGAGCGAGGACCTCCAGCGTTCGTAGACGAGATATCGCCTCTGACGCCCCAATCGTGCGGACCTTCTTCGCCTTTCGGTGACCGCCCATGTGGAACAGCATGTCCACGCTGGCGTTGCCCCTGATCTCCACGATGTAGACCGGATTCTTCGAAACCAAGACGGCCTTGGCGAGGCGCTCCACGGCTACACCGGCGTGCAGCGCGAACTCGTCGTACTCCTCGCGCCCGTGGTCCTCCATGGCCCGGTGCGCGGCCTTCTTGGCACCCTCGCAGAAGCTCTCGAACGAGAGCGAATCGTCCATGAAGGGACGATATCCGCCCCTGTAGTACAGGGCGATGGAATTTAAGAAGACGCGGCCCCGACTCTGGGAGCCGGGGCCTTCGACGTGACGATCAGCCTGTCCTGGTCTCGCCGATCAGGAGGCGTGCCTGTTCCTCCGGGGTGAGGGTGGGACCGTGGGATACGGACACCGTGGTGGTCAGTCCGGGGGTGTTGACCTTCCGCAGGGCGGCCATCTCGTCCGGACCGTGCACCTCGAAGTTGCACAGGTAGCAGCCGAAACCGTTCGCGGTGAACGTCGTCTCCGTGGCCGTATGGCCAATCGGCTCGAAGGTGAGGAGGCCCTGACCGCCACAGGCCGGGCAGTTGCCGCCCGAGGTCTTCAGGACGAGCAGGTCTCCGTCCCTGACCTCCATCGGCTTGGCGAACCACTCCGGGCCAGGTCCATGTCGGTAGCTGTGCCTGCCCGTCCTGGGTCTTCATCCTTCCAGGAGGTCGCTGACATAGTCGCGGAGTTGAGGAGGAAGGTCGGCGAGAACGATCTCCCGCAGAGGTGCGATGTGCTCAAGGCCGACATGGCCGGTGGACGTCAGTTCGATGAGAGCGTGCAGTTCGGCTTCCAGGGCGGAGTTTTCCTTTTCGCAGACAGCGGTTGCCGCCAGCCGTGTCGCCAGAGCCGACGCCTGGGCGTCCACGTGGGACGAGGCGGGGCGGCTGGCCGGCCAACATCTGACCACGCACGGCCGCACCCTCAACAGCCGGGCGTACTCCTACCGCGCCCGAGTCCCGTCGGGCGTGACGACGGAGGTCACGCGGCCCTATGTGGTCGGTCACTTCGTCGGCCGCGCGTTCTCGTGCCTGTGCATCTGCTTCCGAAAGGCGGCCGGCCTCGTCGTAGGCGTACGCGGTGACGTGGCCAGTGGGGGTCATGCGTTGTGACCGGCGGCCGAGCGCGTCGTACGTGTACGTGGTGGCGCGGCCGTCGACGAGTTCGGTTTTGAGCCGGCCGCAGCGGTCGTAGCGCCGTATCAGTTCAGTGTCCGGAGCGGATGCGTGAACGAGCCGACCCGCCATGTCGTAGGCGTACTCGGTGACCTGGCCTCCGGCGTCCTTGCGGACCAATCGGCCAAGGGGTCGTAGGTGAGGGAGATGACGTCGCCGAGAGTGTCCACACGTGCCGTCAACCGTCCCGTCGGGTCGCGACGGTAGAGGAGGGTGCGGCCGTCGAAGTCGGTCTCGGCGGGCAGGCGTCCCGCTGCGTCGTAGGTGTAGCTCCAGTGGAGTCCGTGGGGGGCAGTGACCTTGGTGAGACGCAGGGCGGCGGCGTGCTCGAACTCATAGCGGGCGCCGTCCGGGTAGCTTGGCCTTGTCCTCGGTCTGCCCGAGGTCCAGCTCGTCGACCTCGGCGCCCATGCGGTTGGCGACTGAACGGGACTGCTCGCGCACCCAGTCGGCACCCGAATCCCAGCCGACGTCCTGCAGCCGGTCGGCGGTCCAGTTGCCGGCGTCCTCGACCCGGTTGCCGGCCCATTCGACACCGTCCTCGACCGCGTTCTCGACCGAGTCGGGCGTGATGTCACTGAGGAAGTCGCCTATACCCACAGTTAGTCCCCCCAGACTCACCCTGCTGCGCCTGCTGGGCACGTTCCTCCGGCGAGGGGCCGAAGGTGTTGTCCAGCGCCTGGTTCCACTGATCGTCGGATACACCCGAGGCGTCGATGATGGCCTGCGTCCGGCGGCCGCCCTCGCCCTCGGTGAGAACCGTGCGGCCGGTGTCCTTCCACGTCTGCTCTATGTCCTCACCCGCCTTGTCGAACGACTCCGCGCTCCAGTCCGGGTTCAGACAGTCCGGCGTGACGATGTCACCCCAGCCCTGCCGGGCGATCTCCTCCTCGGTGGCGTGCGGATTGCCGCCCATCACGGAACTGACACCCACCTTCGGCGTGCCCTCGACGTACTGGTCGTGCTCCCACTGGGTGCCCGCCGCCAGTCCGAGGCGGTTCGCGATCGCGCTGGCGTCGCCCACCAGGGCCCGCACACCCCACTCCCAGCGCTCGCAGAAGTCCTCGAAGTCGACCGAGAGGCCGTGGTGCCCGGCCTCCATCCCGGTCATCGCCAGCTCCGAAAAGCCCTTGCCCAGCACCGAACCGGTGGCGCCGCCCAGTTCACCGAGCCCGTCGATGGTCGCGCCCACGCCCTGCGTGAACTTCGCGACGGACGCCTTGTCGAATTGCAGATCGGCCCCGTCAGCGCCCATGGCCGCGTCCCTCCTGCGCCTCGTCGGAGTCGACGGCGACGCCGTCCGCAACGATGCCGACGACCGGCGGAAAGAACACCGACCCATGTCTTGACGCTCGTTCGACGCTGATTCTGGCGGACCTGTATCGGGTGGCACTGTGCGCGGCTGGCCAACCTCCCCGGGGGTGCCCACCTCGCGTTGGCTGAATCGGGCGCTCCCCGGGGCGAAGGGCTCCGGCCTTACAGGCCCGCCTACCGTCGTTCTGGACCGCAGCAGGGCCACAGCGTTCGAAACGGCGGAGCTGGGACAGGGAGCCATGTCTCCGACCGCACGACGACGGTCAGCTCGGCGGTACCAGGAGGTGGGCCGGCGTGACGTGGTGAAGGTGCAAGAGGAGGTCGTGGGATGCCGTGAGGGCGATGTTGTGGGGGCGCTCCGGGTAGGACGTGCCGATGCTGCGGGTGGGGCGGGGGGTGTTCAGCCACGTGCGGGCCGTGGGCGGGGACGTGCGCAGGTCCAGGAGGTAGTCGCCGGGGCGTACCCGGTCGAGGAAGCGTTCGGTACTGTTCCGCGGCGGGGTTGTGACGGTGTGGACGCGGGTCGTGCCGTCGGGGCCGGTCGCGTTGAAGGAGCCGGTGCCGAACGTCACGGCGACGCTCACGTAACCCTCGCCCAGCCGTTCCCGCAGGAACGCGCCCTGCATCCGCGGGTAACGCGGGTCTGAGGTGCGGTAGGAGACATGGCTGTTGTGTGCCGACAGCAGGACCTTGTGGCCCGTTCGCGCCTGCCACCAGGCGACGTTGTCCGCCATCAGCCGGTCGCGGTAGCCCATCGACGCCCGCAGTTGCTCCGGGTCGTCGAAGTCGAAGGCGTAACCGCGCGCGGTCTGCGCCAGGGCCCGGGCGTGCTGCACGGCCCAGGCGTGGGCGTCCTCCGTCGCACCGGCGGGGATCGGCTGCCGGGCGAGCAGGAACAGTGCCGCCTCCGCGCGGACGGCCATCGCGCGGCGCTCGGCCAGGGGTCGGGTCAGGTGCGCCTTCATGTAGGCGCCCGCCGGGCTTGCCGGTCGCAGCCCCCGGTAGAGCGCGGTGAGGCGAGGCAGCAGGTCCGGTCGGTAGCGGGCCGCGTACCGAAGCACCCTGTCGTACTGCTCCGGGCCGGCGTACGCGAAGTCGTCGCCCATGAACCGCACCGGGTCGCCCGGATGCCGGACGTTGTACGCGCGCATCCACTCGACGAGGTCGAGGTACTCCTCGGTGTTCCACCACGCGTACGTGTCCTGGAACTCCTCCCGCATGATGCGCCGCGGGTCACCCTTGCCCGTCCGCACGTACGCGTCCAGTCGCAGGCCGCTGCTCCAGCTCGTCTCCAGCGCGAAGGTGCGGAAGCCTTCGTGTTCCACCAGGTAGCGCAGGACGCGGTGCTTCAGCGTGAAGAACTCGCGCGAGCTGTGCGTCGCCTCGCCGAGCCCCACCACCTTCGCGGCGTCCACCATGCGACCCAGCGGCCGCAGGTCGGCCAGGTCGCCGTACGCCCCGGTGGTGCGCAGAGGATGGGCGACGCGCTCGGCCGCCCGCAGGGCACGTGTCTCCTGCGGTGGCACGGTGCCCGAGCTCAGGGCCCCCACGCAGAGCGACATCAGAAGCAGGAGGAGTACCGACCGGTTTCGCTTCATACGACGAGGATCCGGTTCTGGGCGATCTCAGGACATCCGACACACCCCCGACTTCCTCGCGGTCTGCCCCCACCCCGGGCATGCCGCTAAACCGGAAGGGGCTGTGCCGGTTCCATGGCGATACGGGTCACCCGCTCGGCAGCAGGCACCAGGTAGAAGTGATCGCCCTCCAGCACCGTGAGAGTGAAGGCGCCCGACGTCACCGCGCCCCACCCCGCTGCCTGCTCCGGGGTGACCTGCGGGTCCCGGTCCCCCGTCAGGGCATGGACGTCGGTGTGCAGCAGGGGTGCGTCGTTCCGGCGGCGGTAGCCGTCGATCAGCTGGTAGTCATTGCGGATCGCCGGCAGGAGCAGCTGCCGCAGGTCCGGGTCGTCGAAGACGGCCGCGTGGGTGCCGCCCAGGGACGTGACCGCCTCCACCACCTCCTCGTCCGTGCGCACGGCCGGGCCGGCGGCACCGTCGGGGGAGCGGCCGGAGACGCAGAGGCGGGTGATGTGGGCGGCGGCGCCCGCTTGTTCGAGGCGCAGGAGCGTCTCGTACGCCACGGCCGCGCCCATGCTGTGGCCGAAGAAGACCGTGGGCAGCGGCGGCAGGTCCCGCAGCTCGTCGGCGACGGCCGACACCAGCGGGTCCATCGTCGAGATCAAGGCTTCCCGGAACCGGTTCTCGCGGCCCGGGTACTGGACGGCCAGCAACTCCACCGAGGGGCCCGTGTACCGGGACCACGGACGGAAGAAGCTCGCCGCGCCTCCCGCGTGCGGAAAGCAGACCAGGCGGCGCACCGGGCGCTCGGGCCGGGCGTGGCGGGTCAGGTACGCCGAGGGGGAAGGAAGGGGCATGTGAGGTCCGATCGTCAGCCCAGGATGGCCTCGCCCGGCGGGCCGAGGCCATGGAGAGCCAGGTGCCGCGGTGCTCCGCGGTCACGAATCCGGCGCGGCGCAGGACGGGGCTCCTGTATGCGGAGGGGCTCGCTGTCGAGTGAAGGGTCAGCGCCAATCCATGGAGACCTCGAGGCTGCTGTAGCCCTGCACGAGGTTGGAGCGCATCCAGCGCACCTCTCCGGCCGGTTCCACCCTCCGCGCCTCGGCGGCCAGCTGCTGGAGCAGTTCGCGTAGTTCGAGCCGTGCCAGAGCGGCGCCGAGGCAATGGTGAGGACCGTTGCCGAACCCCAGATGGCGGTTGGGCGTGCGGTCCGGGACGAAGCGGTGCGGGTCGGGGAAGAGCCGCTCGTCGCGGTTGGCGGCGGACAGCCACGCCACCACCGGCTGCCCCTTGAGGATCTCCTGGCCGTCGATCTCGCAGTCCTCGGTCGCCACCCGCAGCACGTGCGCCGCCGGAGACGTCCAGCGGACCACCTCCTCCACGGCGGGGCCGGCGAGCTCCGGGGTGGCGTGCAGCGCGTCCAGGGTGCCGGGGAACGCCTGGAAGGCGTGGAAGGCGCCGGTGATCGAGTGGCGGGTGGTCTCATTGCCACCGATCAGCACGTTGTCGCAGTTGACGAGCACGTCCTCGGCGCTGAGCCGCCCGTCCTCCAGCAGTGCGCTCACCAGGTCGGCACCGGGCTGCCGACGGCGTCGTTCGATCAGTTCGTGGAAGTAGAAGAGGATCTCCGTGTGCGCCTCGGCCGGCGTCATCTTGTCGAAGCTGCTCTCCTCGCCACCGAAGGCGTGGTTGGTCAGCTCGATCAGCTGCTCCCGCTCACTGAGCGGCACGCCGATGACCTCGCACACGATCGCGGCGGGGAGCCGCGGGCCGATGCCCTGGGCTATGTCGGTGGAGTCCTGCGAACGCAGCCGGTCGACGATGTCCCGGACCTCCCGGTGCAGCACCGACTGGAGCTCGGGGGCACGCAGGCGCGAGAGGAACGGGCCGATGAGCCGCTTCAGCGTGGAGTGCCAGCCGCCCTCACTCACCACCAGCATCCTGCCGCCCGAGTTGTCGGGGTGCTCGGCGTCGAAGCCGATCATCATGCCGTACTCGGAGGTGAAGGGCGCCTTGGGGGAGAGGACGGCGGCGACGTCGCGGTGGGAGAAGACCGACCAGAAGCCGGACGGCGAGAGGCCCGGATTGCTCCAGACCTTCGCGTCCGCCCGGGTGTAGTCGTCCCACATGGTGAAGCGGGTATCGGTGTTGTAGTGATCGGGGTTGGCCAGATCGATGGTGGCCGGGTCAATGGTCATGGTGGGCTATCTCTGTCTGTCAGCGGACGGGGGGCTGGGTCGCCACGGCCGGTTGTGGAGCAGCGGTCGGTTCGGGGCGGGCCGCGGTGCCGGCGGCGGAGTCGGCGCCGGCATGAGAGTGGTCGGTGTCGGTGTCGGTGTCGGCGTCGGGCGGTGCGGTCTCGGCCGCGCCGGGTTCCGGTACGTCGCGCAGCGCCGGGCTCAGCGACATCAGCAGGGCGATGACCGCCATCACCGCCGTGCAGCCGAGCAGGCTGGCGAACCGGCCCGCCAGGTCCAGCACGATGCCGCCGGCCAGTGGGGCGATCGCCCCGCCGCCACCGCTCGCGATGGCCGCCACGCTCACCACCCGCCCACGGTGACTGTCCGGGGCGAGGATCAGCTGCCAGGTGGTGAAGTACGCGTTGGCCGTCGGTGCCGCGAAGGCGATGGCACCCAGCAACACCCCCGGCGTCCAGGCGCCCGGCAGCACCGCGATCCCCGCCGTCAGCACGACGAACGTCCACAGCACGACGTGGATGGGCCGGGCACCGGTCAAGACCCGCTGGAGCAGCGGTGCTGCGAGGGCGCCCAGCAGGCCGCCGACGCCCAGCAGCGCCGCCATGACACCGATGAGCCCGGTGGCCATGCCGCCGGTCTGCGCCGAGGCGATGACGACGAAGTAGATGACACCGAAGAAGAAGTTCGTCGCCGTCGCGCACATGAGTCCCACGCGCAGGAACGGATGGGAGGCGATGAAGCGGACCCCCTCCAGCAGTCCCTGCACGCTGAGCACCGGCCGGCCGGCCGCTGCGCCGGCGGCCGGCGGTTGCCGCTTCAAGAACAGCAGCAGGACCAGCCCCGCCAGATGCGCCAGGCAGCCGACGACGAACGGGAACGCGTTCTTCAGCGCCAGCAGGAACCCACCGGCGGAGGTGCCGGCCAGCTGGCCCGCGTACGTGCGCGCCGCGTTCATCGCCACCGCGTCGGACAGCTTCTCCTCCGCCACCAGGCTCGGGATCATCGCCTCGCCTGCCGCCATGGTCAGAGCGGTCGCCGCACCGTTGACCAGGGCGAGCGTCACCAGAGCGGGCAGCGACACAGCGTCCGCCCACAGCAACAGGGCCAGCGTGCCGAATACCACCACCAGCATGGCCTGGCACCACAGCATCACGGACCGGCGGTCGTACCGGTCGGCGACGGCTCCGGCGGGCAGCCCCGCCAGGAGCATCGCCGCCGCGTCGACGAACCCGACGACCCCCGCCTGCGAGGGCGATCCGGTCAGCGCCAGCACGATCAGCGGCAGCACGATCAGCGACGTGCTGTACGCGAACTCACCGAGCGCCGACCCCGCCCACAGCAGCGTGAAGCCGCCACCGCGCCGTGTCTTGACCGGCGGCATCAGCCGAGGAGCCGCGAGCGCGTCTTCGTCCGCACATACGTGCGTCGCAGATCGCGGACCAGGCTGGTGCGCTTGAGCCAGCGATCCGTCCCGTCGTAACGGGGCGTGAACGTGTCGCGCCCGTGGACGGCCCGGTGGTTGTCGAGGAACACAGCGTCCCCGGGGCTCAGGACAACCCGCTGCGCTGCGGCGGCCAGCAGGCCGGCTGCCTCCCTCATGGCGGCCTCCGCCTCGGTGTCGCCGGGCACCGCGTCGGTGAAGTCCGCGTCGATCCGCAGGTACGGCGCCTCCTCGGGACCGAAGAGCACGGATGCCACCTCGTGCGGACGGTCCTCCAGGGCCGACGGGTTCTCAGCACTGTGCTGCGGCACCACGTGGTGGGAGTCGTCCGGGAAGAACCGGAAGCGGTCCTGGTGAAGCACCCGCCGCACCGGCTCGGGGAAGTCCACGGACTCCACCAACGCCACCGTCGTACCCACGGCGTCAGGGTTGCGCAGGCACATCAGAGCCACGTAATCACCCCGGCAGGAGTGGAACACGTCCTCCGTGTGCAGCGTGAGCTGCTGCCGGCTGCTCGCGCTGGTCAGGGAGTTCTCCTGCCCCTTGGACGGGCAGACGTCGTGCACGAGGCGGCCGTTCTGCTGGTTGACCCAGCCGAACGGCTCCCCGAGCACGGACCCGACGAGCAGCAGCACCAGCTCCTCGCGGATAGCCGTCGCCTCCTTCTCCGCGACCTCCCAGCTCGGCGGGGTCGGTACGAGGTCGTCGTCGACGGGCAGGTTCCCCAGCACGATGACGGCGTCCTCGGCGGCACGTGACGACACCAGGAACCGGCGCACTCCCGCGGGGAGCCGCTCCGCCTCGGCGCGGATCACGTCCGCGTACTCCAGCGGTGCCCAGACCGGATGGGTGGTGAGGAACGCGTCCGCCACGGCGGCCAGTTCGTCCCTCTCGATGGCACTCAGCACATAGCGAGCCACTGCAAAGCCTTCCGATGATGGTCAGTTGCCGGCCGCGGCGGCGATCTGCCGCAGGGCCATGTGGAAGTCGTCCGCGAGCCGTCGGACGGTGGTGGGGGTGTGGGTGGACGGCGCGTACAGCCAGTCGACGCGCAGCTCGCCGTCGCTGACGGCGGCGACGACATCGATCAGGTGCGGACGGGCCTCGCCGGGCGCCTGGTCGGCGCCGAGGCCGTCCAGCCAGTCCCGGATCAGTCCGCCGTCGGAGCCGGCCGCGCCGTCCCACTGGCCCAGGTAGTTGAAGCTGATCCGCGGATGCGGGGCGGCGGCGAGGGCGGTGTGCGCGGCGCTGCCCGGCTCGGACAGGTAACGCAGGGCCCCGTAGCCCAGCCCGCGCCCGGGCAGCTTGCGCAAGGTCTTCTTGACGGCCTTCAGCGCCGCCTCCCAGGGGCCCTCGGGAACGTCGAGGACGACGGGATGGATCGTCGTGAACCAGCCGACCGTACGGGACAGGTCGACGTCGTCGAACAGCTCCTCGCGGCCGTGGCCCTCGAGGGCGATCGTGACAGGCGTGCCCGCCCAGTCCCGCAGGACCCGGCCCAGCGCGGCCAGCAGCACGTCGTTGATCCGGGTGCGGAACGCGCCGGGCGCACGCTGGAGCAGCGCCTCCGTCGCGGACCGGTCCAGCACCGAGGACTCGACGGCGACCTCGCCGTACGTGCTCGCCGCCGACCCGTCGCACGGGATGTCCATGGTGCCCGACACGGCCTTGCGCCAGTACGCGGTCTCGTGGTCCAGGCCGCCGGAGCGGACGTGTGCGGTGAGGTGCCACGCCCACTGCTGGTAGCTGCTGGTTTTGCGGCCGAGGTCCACGGCCCGGCCCTCGGCGAGCTGCGCGTAGGCGGTGGATAGGTCCGCCAGGACGACCCGCCACGACACGCCGTCCATCACCAGGTGGTGCACGGCCAGGAACAGCCGGGGCGGCGCCCCGTCCGGCATGCGCAGGAAGACTCCTCGCACCAGGGTGCCCGCGCGCAGGTCCAGGGCGCGCTGGACCTCCAGCGCTGCGTCGTCCAGCGCCCGCTCCCAGCCGGCCACCGCCGTCAGGTCCCGGACCGAGAGCAGCTCTCCGGGGCGTTCGCCGTACTCCTGGACCCAGCCGCCCGCGCCGTCGTCCGTGTACCGCATGCGCAGCGCGTCGTGGTGGTCGACCACCGCTGCGAGCGCGCGCTCCAGCACGGCGGGCTCCGTGTCCGGGGCCAGGGCGACGTGCACGGACATCGCGTACTGGTCGGGCTGCGCCCTGTGCTCGGCGAAGAACCACCGCTGGATGGGGGTCAGTTCCACCCTGCCCGACGCCTCGGGCGCGCGGCCCCCGGTGGCCGGCGCGTCGGCATCCGCACGCCGCAGGGCTGACGCCAGCTCGGCGATGGTCTGGTGGACGAACATCTGCTTCGAGGTCAGGTGCAACCCCGCTTGGCGGGCCTGGGAGATGAGCTGGATGGAGAGGATCGAGTCGCCGCCGAGTTCGAAGAAGTTGTCGTGGATGCTGACCTTCTCCAGGCCGAGAAGGCCGGCCCAGATGGCGGCGAGGGTCTCCTCGGTTTCGTCGCGGGGTGCTTCGTAGGCGGTGGCGAGCTGTTCCGTCTGCACCTGCGGCTCGGGCAGTGCGCGGCGGTCGACTTTGCCGCTGGGGGTGAGGGGGAGGTGGGGAAGGGGGACGAAGACGGCGGGGATCATGTAGTCGGGCAGGGCCTCGCCGAGGTGGGCGCGGAGTTCGGTGACCGACAGGTCGGTGTCGGTGACGGTGTAGGCGACGAGTCGGCGGTGGCCGTCGGTGGCTTGGTGGGCGGTGACGACGCACTCCCGTACCTGGGGGTGGGTGAGGAGTGTTGTTTCGATTTCGCCGAGTTCAATGCGGAAGCCTCGGATTTTGACTTGGTCGTCGGCGCGGCCGAGGTATTCAAGGGTGCCGTCGGGGCGCCAGCGAGCGATGTCGCCGGAGCGGTACATGCGTTGGCCAGGTTGGCCGTAGGGGTTGAGGGGGAAGCGTTCGGCGGTGAGGGCGGGGCGGTTGAGGTAGCCGCGGGCGAGTCCGCCGCCGGCGACGTGGATCTCTCCGGCGACGCCGGTGGGTACGGGGTTGCCGTGTTCGTCGAGGAGGTAGACGTGATATCCGGGCAGGGGGCGGCCTGCGGGCAGGCGGCCGCCGTTGGTGAGGTGGTCGGCGGTGATGTCCTGGTAGGTGACGTGGACGGTGGTTTCGGTGATGCCGTACATGTTGACCAGGCGGGTGCCTGTGGAGGCGTATTGCTCGAACCAGGGTGAGACGTGCTTGGGTTCCAGGGCCTCCCCACCGAAGATCACCCAGCGGAGATCCGGCAGGGAGGGCGCGGAGGACTGCGCGGCCCGCTCGACCAGCTCGCGGAACATGGACGGGGTCTGGTCGAGCACCGTGACGCCCTCCTGTCGCAGGAGCCGCCACATGGCGTCGGGGTTGCGTGCGGTGTCGTGGGGGACGATGACGGCGCGGCCGCCGGTCATGAGGGCGCCCCACAGTTCCCAGACGGAGAAGTCGAAGGCGTAGGAATGGAAGACGGTCCATACGTCGTCCGGCCCGAACCCGTACAGCGGCTTTGAGTTGGCCATCAGGTGCAGCACGGCGTGGTGCTCGATCGCCACACCCTTCGGACGACCCGTCGAGCCCGACGTGTAGATGACGTACGCCAGGTCGGTCGCGGACACGCCCGTCGTCGGCGCCGTGACCGGCCGAGCGGTGATGGCCTCGTGCTCGGCGTCCAGATCGACGACCCGTACGTCGCTGACCGGCAGCCCGGTGCTCAGTCCTCGGTGGGTGACGAGGACCGTGGCGCAGGAGTCCTCCAGCATGTAGGCGAGGCGGTCGGCGGGGTATGCCGGGTCGAGCGGTACGTAGGCGGCGCCGGACTTGAGGATGCCGAGGAGTCCGACGGCCATCTGTGTGCCGCGTTCGACGGAGAGGGCGACCAGGCGTCCGGGTCCGGCGCCCAGGGACACCAGGTGGTGGGCCAGGCGGTTCGCCGCCTCATCGAGTTCGCGGTAGGTCAGGGACTCACCCGCGCAGGTCACGGCCGGGGCGTCCGGTGTGGTCGCGGCGCGCTCGGTGACCCGTTCGTGGATCGTGCCCTCCCACGGGGCGCCCCCGGGCGTGACCGCCCATTCGCCCACCAGCCGCTCCCGCTCACCCGGAGCGAGCATCGGCAGCGCGGAAACCGGCCGGGAAGGGTCGGCCACGGCGGCGGCCAGCAGCGTGTTCAGGTGCTCCCCGAACCGCGCGACGGTCGGCGCATCGAAGAGTTCGGCGCTGTACTCGACGAGCGCCCGTAGCCCGCCCTCGTACTCCTCGAATTCGACGGTCAGGTCGAACAGAGCCGAATCCCGCTCCAGCGGGTAGTCGGAGACGCGGACCTCGCCGAGGCTCGGCTGCATGCCGGGTGCGTTCTGCAGCACCACCATCGCCTGCACGAGCGGGGTGCGGCTCGCGTCGCGCTCCGGCTGTACCGCTTCCACTAGGCGCTCGAACGGCACATCCTCGTGGGCGAACGCGTCGAGCACCGTCTCCCGCACCTGCCCGAGCAAGGTGCCGAAGGGCGTGCCTGGGTCGATGTGCGAACGCAGCACGACCGTGTTGACGAGGAAGCCGACCAGTTGCTCCAGATCCGCGCTGCCCCGGCCGGCGGAAGCCGTACCGACGGCGACGTCCCGCTGCCCGGTGTAGCGGGCGAAGACCGCCTTCACGGCCGCCGTCAGCGCCATGAACAGGGTCGCGCCCTGCGTGCGCGCAAGCTCCTTGAGCCCGGCCACGGTGGCGGCCGACACGTCGAAGCCGTGGACGCCACCCTTCGATGAGCGCACGGCCGGGCGCGGCCGGTCGGTTGGCAGATCCAGCGGCGTGATGCCGTCGAGGTGGGTGCGCCACCAGTCGAGCTGCTCCTCCAGCAGTCCGTCGTCCTCCAGCCGGGCGCGCTGCCAGGCGGCGAAGTCGGGGTACTGGACGGAGACTTCCGGCAGGCGGGGTGTGCGGCCCTCGGTACGGGCCGCGTACAGCTCGCCCAGCTCCTGCGAGGCGACGCCCATCGACCAGCCGTCCGTGACGATGTGGTGCATCCCAAGGACGCACACGTGCTCGTCGGCGCCGAGCCGGACGAGGAGAACCCGGACGAGGGGGCCAGTACGCAGGTCGTACGGGCGGGCCAGCTCCTCCTGCGTGAGCTCGCGTAGTCGCTGCTCGCTCGCGGCCTCCTCGGCACGCCACTCCGGTCCCAGCACGGGGTGGACGATCTGCACGCCACGGCCGTCGACCACGTCGAACGTCGTCCGCAGCGCCTCGTGGCGGGCCACGAGATCACCGATCGCCGCGCGGAGCGCGGCCGGGTCCAAGGGGCCCGCCAGATGCAGCCCGACGGCCGAGTGGTACTCGGTGCCACCCTCGTTGAAGTCGTCCAGGAACCACAGCCGCTGCTGGCCGAAGGACATCGGCAGCAGACTGTCGCGCGGTACGACGGGGATCGCTACGTCGGCCGCCTCATCCGCATCCGGGGCGAGGGCGGCCGCGAGCTCGGCGACCGTCGGCGCCTCGAAGAGCAGCCGTGGCGAGAACCGTCCGCCGAGCGCCCGGCGGGCGCGGGAGACGATCTGGATCGAGAGGATCGAGTCGCCGCCGAGCGCGAAGAAGTTGTCCCGCGCGCCCACCCGCTCGACGCCCAGCACCTGGGCCCAGATCGTGGCCAGGGTCTCCTCGGTGCCGGGGCGGGGCGTCACGTACGGCGTCGTGCTGTCGGGCTGTACCGGCGGGGCGGGCAGCGCGCGCCGGTCGGTCTTGCCGCTGCTGGTGCGCGGTATGCGCGCCAGCGGGACGAACGCCGCGGGCACCATGTGGTCGGGCAGGGTCCGCCGCAGCCTCACCCGCAGCTCGTCGGCCGGCGGGGTGCGGTCCCCGGCGGGGACCAGGTAGGCCACGAGCATGGCCCGGCCGGCATGTTCGCGGGCGGTCACCACGGTCTCGGCGACCTCCGGGTGGTCCAGGAGGGCGGCCTCCACCTCACCGGGCTCGACGCGGAATCCGCGGATCTTGACCTGGTCGTCGGTCCGGCCCAGGAACTCCAGCAGCCCGTGGGCGTCCCAGCGGGCGCGGTCGCCGGTGCGGTACATGCGGGAGCCGGGCGGTCCGAACGGGTCGGCGGTGAACCGGCTCGCGGTCAGACCGGGCCGTTTCGGGTAGCCGCGGGCCACCTGCGCCCCGGCCAGGTACAGCTCGCCCGGCACGCCGGGCGGCACCGGGCGCAGCGCGCCGTCCAGCACGTAGGCGCGCAGGTTGCGACCGGGGCGTCCGATGACGGGGTGCTCGGGCCCCTCGGCGCAGCGGCCGTAGACGGCGTCGACGGTGCACTCGGTGGGCCCGTACATGTTGTAGACGGCGACGCCGAGGTCCCTCTCGGCCGCGCGTAGCTCCCGCCACGCGGCGGTGCCGACCGCCTCGCCGCCCACCAGCAGCAGGCGCGGGTGGCGGCGGCCGGGCGCCAGGAGCCCGGCGGCGGTGAGTTCGCGCAGGAAGGACGGGGTGACGTTCACCAGGTCCAGGCGCCGCTCGGCGACCATGGCGCAGAACGCCTCCGGGTCCAGGCGCACGTCCTCGTCGACCAGGTGCACCTCCTGGCCCAGGGCGAGCAGCAGCGGCCCCTCCCACGACGTGTCGAAGGAGAACGAGGCGCTGAGCGCGGCGCGCAGCCGCCGCCCGTCCGCGGTGTGTGGCGCTACCAGTCCTTCCTGGTGGTCGCGGCAGAGGTTGACCAGGTGGCGGTGCTCCACCGCGACGCCCTTGGGCCGGCCGGTGGAGCCGGAGGTGTAGATGACGTAGGCGGTGTTCTCCGGGCGCAGCGGGGCGAGCCGGTCGGCGTCGGCGGGGTCGTGCGCGGGCAGCCGGTCCCAGGGCGCTTCGCGCAAGGCGGCCTCGTCCAGCACCAGAGCCGGTCCGGCGTCGTCCAGCAGGAACCGGACGCGCTCCTCGGGCAGGTCGGGATCCAGGCCGAGCAGAGCGCCGCCCGCTTTGAGGACCGCCAGCAGCGCCACGTACGCCTCCGAGGTGCGCGGCAGCCGGGCGGCGACCACGCTCTCGGGACCGACACCGAGGGCAACGAGGTGGTGGGCCAGCCGGTTGGCGCGGTCGTTGAGGGCGGCGAAGTCGAGCGCGGCGTCCCGGGCCACCAGGGCGGTGGCGTGCGGGGTGCGGGCAGCCTGCGCCTCGAACAGGGCGGGGAAGTGGGGGAGGGCGGTGTCCGCCGACTCCAGCCGGGCGCCCTGCCACTGGTGGAGCACCCGGTCCCGCTCGGCGTCGGTCATCAGCGGCAGCGCGCCGGTTTCCCGGTCCGGGTCCTCGGCGACGGCCTCCAGCAGCAGCCGCAGCTGGCCGGCCAGCCGTTCGACCGTGGCCGCGTTGAACAGCTCCGGGTCGTAGGCAAGGGCGTACGCCAGCTCGTCACCCGCGTAGGCGACGAGATTCAGCGGGAAGTTGGTGACATCGGCACCCTCCAGGCCGTGGAGCCGCACACCGCCGTCGGAGTGGCCGCTGTCTCCGTCCGCGGGGAAGTTCTCAAACGCGACCAGGCTCTCGAAGAGGCTCGTACCGCGCTCGACGCCGCTCCAGCCCTGGATGCGCGGCAGCGGCACGTACTCGTGCTGGCGCGCCTCGACCTGGGCCTCCTGCACGCGGGTCAGCCACTCGGCGACCGGCGCGTCGCTGTCGACGGCCACCCGCACCGGCAGGGTGTTGATGAGCATGCCCACCATCGAGTCGACACCCGCCAGGTCCGCCGGCCGACCCGAGACGGTGGCGCCGAACACGACGTCACGCTCACCGGCGTACCGGGACAGCAGCAGCGCCCAGGCGCCCTGCACCACCGCGTTGACGGTCAGCCGGTGGGTCCGGGCGAACGCGTACAGGCGTCGCGAGGTGTCGGCGGAGAGCCGCGTCACCAGCCGTTCCGTGGACTGCGCGCGGTGGCTGGCGGTGGGACGGCGGTCGTACGGCAGCGCGGTGGGCTCGTCGAACCCGTCCAGCAGCGCCCGCCAGTACGCCTCCGCCTCCGACAGGTCCTGGCGCTCCAGCCACTCCACGTACGCGCTGAACGGGCGCCGCGCGGGCAGCACCGGTTCCTCGCCGGCGGCCAGCGCCCGGTACGCCGTGATCAGCTCGTCGAGCATCTGGAAGGTGCTCCAGCCATCCAGCAGCACGTGGTGGGAGGTGCGCACCACCCGTATGGACGTGTCCGACGTACGGGCGATGGCGATGCGCGTCATCGGGGCGGCCGACAGGTCGATGCCGCGCTCCCGGTCCTCCGCCAAGTAGCGCTCCAGTTCGCGGGCCTGCTCTTCGGTGCTCAGGCCGCGCCAGTCGAGGTGGACGACCGGTGTCTCGACGTGTCGGCGCACGACCAGCAGCGGGCGGTCCACGCCCTCCCACACAACGGCGCCGCGCAGGATCTCCAAGTGGTCGGTGACGTGCTGCCAGGCCCGCTCCAGCAGACCGGGTTCGGTCACACCGTCGAGGACGATGCTCATCTGCTCGAAATAGGCGCCGGAGCCGGCCTCGGCGAGGGTGTGGAACAGCATGCCGCTCTGCATGGGCGTGAGCGGGAAGATGTCCTCGACGTCCCGGCCGTCGCCGGCGATCCGGTCGACGGCCGCCTGGTCGAGCCCGGCGAGGGGGAAGTCGGACGGTGTCGCGCCGCCGGCCGCCGGGTCCTGGCAGTGATCCACCAGGGCCCGCAGCGCCGCCACCTGCTCGCCCGCCACGCGCTCCACCGACGACCGGTCGAAGATTTCACCGGAGAAGATCCACGTGAAGCCGAGGCAGCCGTCCTCGACCATGCCGACGACGTCGAGGAGGTACGGGCGGGGCTCGTCCGGCGCGTGGTCGTGGCCGAGGGCGGGCAGGCGGTCGCGGACCAGCCCGTCCCGCGCGGTCGTGCCGTCCCACTGGCCCAGGTAGTTGAAACTGATGGGCGGGAGCCGGTCCGCCCGCAGCGCATGACCGGGCGTGCCCGGTGCGGACAGGAAGCGCAGCGCGTCGTAGCCGAGGCCGCGGCCCGGCACGGCCCGCAGCTGCTCCTTGACGGACTTGACCGTTTCGCCCCAGCCTCGCCCGGCGGGCAGCGTCAGGCTGACCGGGAAGTGGGTGGTGTACCAGCCGACCGTGCGTGACAGGTCCAGTTCCTCGAACAACTCCTCCCGACCGTGCCCCTCCAGGCCCAGGACCAGGCGGTCCGCGCCCGTCCAGTCGGCCAGGGTGCGGCCGAGCGCGGTGACCAGCACGTCGTTGATCTGCGTGCGGTACACCGACGGCAGGCGGTGCAGCAGCGCCTCCGTCTCCTCGCGGTCGAGGCGCACCTCGACGGTCTGCTCGGCGGCTGTGACATTGCGGCCGTCGGGATGGTCGACTGGCAGCGCGGGAGCCCCGTCCGGGTCGACCGAACGCCAGTGGTCGAGTTCGTGGTCGAGGGCGCCGGAGTGGACGTGCGCGGCCAGGCGCTCCGCCCACTGCTGGTAGCTGCTGGTCTTCTGGCCCAGGTCGGCCGGGCGTTCGCCGGCTAGCTGCGCGTAGGCGGTGGACAGGTCCTCCAGCACGATCCGCCAGGACACCCCGTCCATGACGATGTGGTGGACGGTGAGGAAGAGGCGGGGCGCGGTGCCGTCCGCGAAGCGGAACATGACGCCCTTGACGAGGGTGCCGCTCGCCAGGTCGAGGGAGCGCTGCGTCTCCAGGGCTGCACCGTTCAGCACCGCCTCGGTGTCCTCGCCTTCGTCGATGTCGCGGACGGTGAGGAGGCCGGACGGCCGGTCGCCGTACTCCTGGACCCAGTTGTCGCCGTCGCGGGTGTACCGCATCCGCAGCGCGTCGTGGTGGGCGACGACCGCGTCCACGGCGAGCTCCAGCAGAGCGGCATCCGTGCCGGGAGCGAGCTCCAAGTGCGTTGACATCGCGTAGTGGTCGGGGTTGACGGTGTGCTCGTCGAGGAACCAGCGCTGGATGGGGGTGAGTTCGACGCGGCCGGAGACCTGGGTCGGTGCCGTCGTGGCGGGTTGTGCCGTGGTGGTGACGACGGGGGCGAGGGTGGCGACGGTCTGGTGCAGGAAGAGGAGGCGGGAGGTGAGGTGGAGTCCGGCCTGGCGGGCTCG